>CAZPZN010000079.1:0-8755 GCA_964590735.1 uncultured Tissierella sp. | reverse complement strand
ATTGAAGTTTTAATTCTGTTTTGAATTTTCATTTTTAATCCTCCTTGGGGACAATAGGGACAGGACTTGCTGTCCTTTTTAATGATTATGTCTGACTCTACCTTAATTATACCCATTATTGAACCACTAAGAACATATGCCCAATTGCCAATATATGCTATAGTCCATTATATTAGCCCAGGAAGACAAAAGTACACCTTATTTAAGGTGTACTCTATAATGTACTTTTTATTTCTTGCTTTCTAATAGTTCCCTTAGCTGGCAGGTATTCATCAATTCTATGTCGGTGTTTTGTTCTAGATCTCTAAAAGCACACTCCCTATATTCATCTGCAATTCTAATCTTCATTTCTTCGCTTAATTCACTTCTATCAAGTATCCTTCTAATTTCCATTTCCAATCTATTTACTAGGAAGTCTATAAAAGATTCGAAATCATCTGCATTGGTTCCCGACTCAATATCAAAAAGTATCTTAAAGAATAAATTCCACTTGAAATCCTTATTTATAACTTTAAGTATTATATATGCCATCCTTTCACTCTTTTCATTTGAAAAGTTAAGATCACGTTCAAACTCCAAGAATTTATCAAAGGTAATATGGTCCCCCATTATTTCGTTTAGCCTATTAATGATATTAATAAAGTTGTCACTATAGCTAGAGTTATTCTCATCACCTGACTTCATAAAGATATAATCTACTATTACATCGGTGGACTTTTTAAAGTCCACTACAAAGCCCAGCTCTTGTCTTACCTTAACAATATACATATCGTGGATCATCTTGGATAACAAAGCCTTTAATTGTATCTTTTTAGCATCTGTATTGCTTGCATCCATCTCGTTTAAGTGATTATATACTAGCATTAACTGCCTATCAATCATGGCAAGACTATCCTTAATAGATGACATTATATCTCTGAAAAAATCTCCAGTAATCATGTAATTAAAGTTCTTATAGAGGACTCTGTGGTCAATATCTCCCCAGAAAACGTTTACCAAGGATTTTATCTGGAGTTCGAAATTGACATTTACTCCCTCCTTGCTATACTTACCATCTATCTTATAGATTTCAAAGCCATTCTTTTGTATCTGTGGCTGTTTTTCATCTAATTTTAGCATAATACTAGAGTTTAAGGGATTCGAATAATATCCATCTCCCTCAGGATCATTGAATAGGTCTATCATTTCCTTATAAATCCTTTCTTCATCGGAAATAAACCTACATTCTATTCTAAATCCTATTAAATCCGAAAGATTTTCAACCAAATCTTCAGGTGACTTATGGGTCATATACATATTGTGTCTAAGAATTTTTTCCTTTAAACTTTCGGCTGATTTTATTCTATAATTTACATTTAAAAAGTGATCGTTGATAAAAAAACTATTAGTAAAAAAGTTCTCTAATTCACCCGCCACCCTGTTTAAAACTTCACTATCCTCATCGATTAATCTCAAGGTTTCATCGATAAAACTAAATAATTCTAGTTTCAAACTTCCACCCCCGTTTGTAAATAGTATGTACTAAAGGAGGATAAATCCTCAATTAGATTATACCATATATTGATTGTTAATGGTTTATTTGCAAAAAATAATCCCAGGAAATTTACTTTCCCGAGATTATTTAAATTGTGTATAAATCCTGAAAACTGGGACAAGGCTCCTATCCCCATGTCCACTAGAACTTGTCGTAATAAACTAACTCTTCTTGGACTCCCTTTTCTGTAAGGGCTTTTACCGCAGAGTCGATCATAGCTTCTCCACCACATAGGTAGGCTTCCTTGTTCGCTCCATCTTCAAGGTATTTATTTATGGAGTCATTAACCCTTCCTCGCTCGCCTTCCCAAGCATCTCCTTCACCTACTCTTGATAATGTTGGTACGAACTTAAAGTCATACATGGTTTCTTCTAAGTCTTTGAAGTAATCTAGCATAAATAGGTCTTTAGGTGTTTTTGCACCGAAGTAGAAAGTAGCCTTACGCTTGATATCATGTTCCTTCATATAGCCTAGAAGAGAAAGGATTGGTGCAACCCCTGTTCCTGTTGCTACCATTATCATATCCCTTTCATTATCGTGATAATAGAAGTCTCCAAATGGTCCGTTGATAACTACCTCATCCCCTACTTCCAAATATTGATGGACGTAGGTAGTTGCAACACCTTCTGGAATATAACCTATTACCAATTCTATAAAATCCGTATTATGAGGAGATGATGCAATGGAATAAGCCCTATATACTTCTTCGTCATTACCCTTATAAATTGGTGCCCTAAGTTGTACATATTGCCCTGGCTTAAACTTTATACTTTCTCCTTCTTTAAATTTAAATCTTAAAAGCTTAATTTTATCAGTAAGATCGGTAATGCTTTCTACTACAACATCGAATTCCCTTACGTTGAATAAATCATCTGGAATCTCAATCTTAATATCTTGTTTTACCTTACATTGACATGAAAGTCTTACATCTTTCTTTAATTCTTCCGCGGACATAAATGGGGTTTCTGTAGCTAAAATCGGTCCACCACCATCATGTACTTGAACCTTACAGTATCCACAAGTTCCCTTTCCACCACAGGCTGATGGAATAAATATCTTCTCATCCCTTAATGTATCAAGTAGAGAAGATCCTCCTTTAACTGTAAAGTCCTTTTCTTCATTTATATTTAGATTTACTTCACCATAGTTATTAACCGTTCTATCAGCTATGGTCAAAAGAAGTGCAAATACAGCTGACATAAGGGTAAAGGCTAAGGTTGCTAATATTACAGATGTCATATACTCGCCCCCTTACTGTATCTGAACGATGCCTGAGAAGCCTATAAAGGCTAAAGCCATCAGTCCAGTAGTTATCAAGGCTATTCCAGGACCCTGTAATCCTTTTGGAACGCTGTCTATTTTAATCCTCTGTCTAATTCCTGCCAGTGCAACAATTGCTAGTGTCCATCCTATTCCTGACCCTATGGAGAATGCAAGTGACTGCATAAATGAGTAACTTCTAATTATCATAAATAATGATACTCCAAGGATGGCACAGTTTACAGTTATTAGTGGTAAAAATATACCTAGTGCATAATATAGATTTGGTATATATCTTTCAAGAATCATCTCAAGTAGTTGTACGAAAGCAGCTATAGAAATGATAAATATTATAAATCTTAAGTATTCAAGATTTAAAGGTACAATAATGTAATAATAGATTAAGTAGTTTATCACTGTCGTACAGGCTAAAACAAAGGTTACGGCCTGGCCAAGTCCTAGTGATGTGGGAATCTCCTTTGAAACGGCAATATAGGAACACATGCCAAGAAAGTTGGAGAAAATCATATTGCTTGTAAATATTGAAGCAAAGAATATAATCATAGGATGAAGATCTATCATTATTTAGCCACCTCCCCTTTATTCTGAATATTGTAGGTTACCCAGATAATCACTGCAAGTAAGAAGAATGCACTTGGAGGCATAATCATTATAGTCCAAGGAGTCATGGTTTCTGGTAATATTCTAATCCCAAATAAGGAACCGAAAGCAAGTAACTCTCTTACTACTGCTATAGCCAGTAAAACTAATGTATAACCAATCCCATTAGCTATTCCATCTAGGAGTGCTGGAATAGGTGGGTTATTCTGTGCATAGCCTTCTGCCCTACCCATTATTATACAGTTGGTAATAATTAGTCCTACATAAGGTCCTAAGGCCTTGCTTAAATCAGGCATATAGGCTCTTAAAAATATATCAACAATTATAACATAAACAGCTATTATCAAAACCTGAAACATCATTCTTACGTGTTTTGGTGTATACTTTCTAATAAGAGATATGGTCCAACAAGATAAAGCCGTTACAAAGGTAAGACCCATCCCCATTATGAAGGAGTTCACACAAAGGTTGGTTACTGCAAGTGCTGAACAGATTCCTATTAGTTGTTTAAAAACTGGGTTATCATGCCATATACCATCCATCATGATGGTTTTCGCATTATACTTAGCCATTATTGAACCCCCTTTCTAGTACTTATAAAATTTGCAATATCATTATTTAATAAGTTAACTACTGAATTAGATGTCTGGGTTGCTCCAGCGATAGCGTCTAAATTGCCACCTGGTGAAGGCCTATGAATAATGTAGTTTTCATCAGAAGCTGATGATAAATCTAAATTTCTATATTGACTTAAGTACACTTCCTCATCAATTCTACCACCAAGTCCAGGAGTCTCCTCGTGCTTAACGAATACTATGCCAAGAATTTCTGAATAGTCAGTATTAATACCTACATAACCATTAATTTGTCCCCAAAGTCCAGGACCTGAAACCGGAAATGCATATCCTGCATCTTGCCCATTGTCTTGAAGTATAAATATGGTGCCCTCTTCAGACTCCTCTTCCTTAAAATTAGCTGTAAAAACCTCCTCGATTTCCATAGGATCCTGTGTTTCAACAGGTATGTCAAAGACATACATAATTTTAGTTCTTAATTCAGTCTCTTGAAGGGTTGCAACTCTTTCAGCAGTAGCCATATTTAGCATTGCCAAGATAAATACTGAAATTGCAGTAAATACAGACATGAAAATTATTGGATAAGCAAATGATTTTTGGTTCATGCTGCTACCCCCTTCTTCGCTTCCTTCTTCTTATTCTTAACTAGTTTAACACCCTCATCGAATAAAGGCCCAAATATATTACCCATAAGGATGGCGAACATCATACCACCAGCGAACAGTGAGAACCCTCTAATAATAACTGCTACGACGCCTATAAGGATACCAAAAAATACCTTACCTTCCTTAGTCTTAGGAGCTGATATTGGGTCTGTAGCCATAAATACTGTTCCAAATAAAAAGCCTCCAGTTAAGATACCATATAATGGGTGAGGAACCTGACTAGAACCCATTAGGTATAGAATAGTGTTAAGTCCAACAAAACCACCAAAACATCCAGCCATAATCTGCCATGATGCCACCTTCTTATAAATCAAATAAATTCCAGCCAAAATAATCAATATCTTGCTGGTTTCACCAATGGAACCAGGGACTGTCCCAATTAATAAATCCAACTTTGAAACCGTTTCACCTGTTGCTCTAAGTAATAACATGGGTGTTGCAGTTGAAACAGCATCAATACCCTCTGTTAAATATGTACCAAAGCCACCAGGAATTCCTGTTGCCACTTTGTTCCAAGATATTGTAAGCTGTTCGGGGAAAGATACATAAACAAATGCTCTAGCTACTAGTGCAGGATTGAATATGTTCTTGCCAAATCCACCATATACCTCTTTTCCAAACAAAACCCCAAATACTATTCCTACTACTGCAATCCAATATGGCGTAGAAACAGGAAGGGTCAAGGTATAAAGAATACATGATACAAATACTGCCTCTGATGTCTTCCTCTTATAGTTCTTCGCAAAAAAATACTCAGTAGCTGTCCCGAAGATAATAACAAGACCCATTAGAGTTAAAACCCTTAAGCCGAATAAATAAGTGCCTGCAATTATTATAGGAATTAACGATAATAAGACAGTCCTCATCATTTTCTGCTTAAGAAAATATTTTTTCAAAATATCTGTGAACAAAATACCACCTCCACTTTTAAATTATTCATCTTTATAATAATTACCACAAATTCAGTAATTTAAACACTTATTAGCGAATTTTGACAAGGGATAGAAAATTATGTCCCAAAAATTAAAGGGGACAGAAACTCACTTTGTTTCTGTCCCACTTACTATTCTACTATTTGAATTTCATTTTGACCCCTTAACTCAAGGATTCTTTCCATATACTTTTCTCTTTGTTTTTCTTGTAATACTTTTTGGGTCACTAGATCCTTAACTTCCTCTAATGTACTAATAGTTTCAGGAGTTTTCTTAGTTACCTTTATAATATGGTATCCAAACTGAGTTTTTATAGGTGCTGAAAGCTGTCCTTCTTCCATTGCAAAAGCCGCCTCTTCAAACTCAGCTACCATTTGACCTTTACCAAATTCACCAAGGTTTCCTCCCTGGTCTTTTGATGGGCATGATGAGTAGTTCTTTGCAGCTTCCTCAAATGCTAATCCTCCATTTAATTCTGCTATTATATCATTAGCCTTGTTCTCATCATCTATAAGAATGTGGCTTGCTTGTAATTTTTCTTCATTAATAAAGTGTTGCTTGTTATCTTCATAATGTTTCATTAAGTCGTCTTCATTTACAGTAACATGTGATATTATCTTATCTACAGCATAGTCCTTTAATAAATTCATCTTATGTCTTTCAAGTAAGTTTTGGAATTTTTCTTCTGCTTCAAGATTTTGTTTAACTGCATCTAAGTATAGAACCTCTTGATTAACTAATTCATCAATTACTTGCTTAATTCCTTCTGGGGACTGAAACTGCATAGCCACTTGTGGACCAATGTCGTTAAGGAATTTTAACACATCACTTCTTCTTATCTCTTTTCCATTTACAGTAGCAACTACTTGCTTATCACTCATAATAAACCTCTTTTCATCTATTTATTTAGGTGTCTACCTATAGTCTTTCTTCCTAGTGTAACATAATTGAGAAAAAATGAAAACCTTTCTTCAATCCCTATTTTTCCAAAAAGAAAACCTCTTAGAAAGTATCTAAGAGGTAAATAGTCGTTAGTTAATTATTATAATAATGTAATGTTTTCTGCTTGAAGACCTTTTTGTCCTTCAACTACGTTGAATTCTACTTCTTGGCCTTCTTCTAAAGTTTTGAAACCATCTTTTTGAATTTGTGAGAAGTGAGCGAAAACATCGTTTCCTTCTTCAGTTGTAATAAATCCAAATCCTTTTTCTGCGTTAAACCATTTTACTGTACCTTTCATAGTGCATATACCTCCAAAATTTATTTCTTTAATTCGTGTAATTACTAACAATAAATTTTGTTTCTATATGCTCTCTGTAAAACTACGTTTATTGTTGATTTGATTATTACTACTGAATTAAAGCTACAACCATATTCTAACATTGATTTATGGATATTGCAAGGGTTTTTATCTTTTTTTCTAAATTGTGTAAAATATTTAGTCAATTACCATCTTACTCTAAAAAGTTTTCTGCCCTCTTCTTTATCATGGATGAATAATCTACTACATGTCTTTCATAGTCTTCATCCATTAAGGCAGAAGATAATATGAAATCTGCAGTAGCTCTATTGTTAGCAACAGGGATATCATATAGGACTGCAATTCTTAAAAGTGCTTTAACATCAGGGTCATGTGGCTGAGCCTCTAATGGATCCCAGAAGAATATCATCATTTCTATGGACCCTTCAGCTATCCTTGCTCCAATTTGCTGGTCGCCACCCATTGGCCCTGACTTAAAAGCCTTTACAGGGAGATCAGTTCTATCTGATATTATCTTGGCGGTAGTTCCAGTACCACAAAGAAAATGCTTACTTAATATAGCCTTATTTGTTACTATCCATTCTATAAGCTCCTTCTTCATATTATCATGAGCAATTAAAGCTATAGTTTTTTGTCTATTCATCCTTATACTATTGTAGTCCATATTATACCTCCCATACTTTATCTTTATTCATTATAACACAAAAATATTTAAGACTGATTATTGTTGATATTTATCATAACTTTCTGAAATTAATAGTAAATTTCGTTTATATTGTCACAATCTTTTCTCAAAAGCCTTTATTATTATTGTTAAAAGTGTTACAATAAGAATATATAATTTTTATAGGAGTGATAATATAATGAATCCAATGATTAAGAAATTTGTTGACTCAGAATTCATGACAGAAGAACAAGCACAATATATTCAAGATGCTATCAACAACAAGGAGTCAATCGTAGTATCAGGCCATAGATCAACAGGCACTCGTCCTTTCATGGCTACACTAATGGGAGTTGCTAAGAAAGAATACTCAACTGTTCAAGTAAAAGGCTTTGATGATGTAAATGCAGACGTTGATTACCTTTTAATTCTAGCACTTGATAATTTAGACTTCGAAGCACTTGTAGGAGATGCAGTTGGTGCTAATGCTTCATTCATCTCAATTAAAGAGCCTGAGCATCCAGTATCATTAATGAAGGTTATGAAACAACAATTCAAACTAGGAAAAGGCATTGGTAAGAAAATTCATACTATTGAAGCTAAGAAAGTAGATGGCGTTCCATACGTTGATAAAATTACTGAAATGCACCTAGACGAAAACGGAAAAGTTGTAAAAACTGACCTTTAATCTATTATCTAGCACTTACATTAAAAAAAGGGACATGATGTCATATAGGCATCTATGTCCCTTTTTTAATCCATTTATTATCCCGAGCACTCTCTATTCTATCGTCTCGAGCAACCTCTATTCTGTCATCCCGAGCGTAGCCGAGGGATCCCCTCTCTTAGCCCCACACAGTTCTGCCAAAGGCATGAACTTCCTCACCCTTTGTTATCTTATGCAAAAATGTTAGATCTTCTTCATCAGTATCCTGAATGATAGATGATTCAATTGTATTACCTTGTTTTACTTCCTTTTTATAAAAAATATCTAAATCATAAAGTTTTTTATTTTCTATTATATGATCAGGTAGAGCCTCAAGAATCCACATAAGGTAGATTACATTGTTTACATGATTGTTAGAATCTATATCTGATCTTCTAACATGAAATTGTAGCCCCTCTTCAGTATCATACTCCTTTTTAAAGTCATAAAAGTCCTCTAGCACCCTATCCTTACATCCACTATAAATCCTACCTATTTCTTCTGGTACCCTTACAGGTCTCAGTTTGTTCAAATCAA
>CAZPZN010000078.1:0-8763 GCA_964590735.1 uncultured Tissierella sp. | reverse complement strand
TCTTAGCTACATAGCCTTCGTGATAAATCTCAGTTACTTGGCCAGTTGCAAGACCTATTTGGTTACCATAGGAGCTATATCCTTTTGCTGCTTCCTTGGTAATTTTTCTTTGAGGAAGTTTACCTGGAAGAGTTTCTTCTAAAGGTCTCCTAGGATCTCCACTTCCTGTTACTCTCATAGCTTGATATGCGTAGCTTCTACCTGAAAGCGGGTCTCTAATAGCACCACCAAGGCAGGTTGCAGCTCCACCAAATGGTTCTATTTCAGTTGGGTGATTGTGAGTTTCGTTCTTGAACATAAGAAGCCATTTTTCAGGGCTTCCATCTATATTTACGTCTATTTCAATTGAACATGCATTAATTTCCTCTGATATATCTAGATTGTCTAATAAGCCTAATTTTCTGGAAAGTTTAGCATTAATGGTTCCTAAATCCATTAAAGACATAGGCTTCTTAACCCCTAAGAATTCCCTGCTAGATATATAGTCTTTAAATGCATTTTCAATTAAATCCTTATATTTTCCATCCTCAAATTTAACATCTTGAATCTCAGTGTTGAAGGTTGTATGTCTACAGTGGTCTGACCAATAGGTATCTATTACCTTTAGTTCTGTAATAGTTGGATCTCTGTCCTCTTCATTGAAATAATCCTTAATCATCATTATGTCATTTTTACTCATTGCAAAGCTCATTTGCTTTCTGAAGTCCTCTAGCTCTTCTTCATTGAAACTTCTGAAGCCTTCAATGATTTCGATGTCGTCTATTTCAAGTGAGCCATCTTCCAGACTTGCTGGAATATCCATAGATGCAACTCTTGAGTCGATTGGGTTTATTAAGTAAGACTTGATTTTTTCATATTCAGAATCGGTTATGTTTCCGTCCATTAAATATACTCTGGCAGTTTTAACCTTTGGGTCTATGTCGCTTCCAAGTATTTGAATACATTGTTCTGCCGAGTCCGCTCTTTGGTCATATTGCCCCGGTAGATATTCCATGGCCAAAACCTTTGAATAGCCCTCAGGAAGCCTATCTTCATATACTAAATCTACGTTTGGCTCTGACAAAATTAGACTAGTAATTTGATTATATGCTTCTTGATTTTGACAAGTAAAATCATATCTATTTAGGATACGAAGGTTCTCTAATCTATTGATTTTTAAGTTTTCCTTGATTTCATGGAATAATGATTCTGCTTCTACGTTGAAGCCAGGTCTTTTTTCTACAAAAGCTCTTCTTATGCTGGAAATTGTACCCACCACCTTTAACTTATTATTATGTTTTTCATACTCTTATAGTATGTCATTTTTCGAATATTATCAAGCAATTTGTAGTATTTTGACATAGACAAAAACACAATTTACTAGATAAATACACTAAGCGCCTTACTCAAAACAGGTCTTCAATATTTTGGTAATCTACTTAAGTTCACAAAGCACAATGCAAAAAACAAAAAAAAGAATCCTAAGATTAACCTAGGATTCTTCGCAAGATATATTATATAGCTTTTTCTTTAATTACTTATTGTCTAAACCTAAGCAACTGGTTTTTTTAATTATTTAAATTTTTTCTTTATATCTAAGTATTTCCTCTCTCCTAGGGCATAAAGTTCCTTCTCTTCTTCTGTTTCCGGAATGAGTTTTGGTGTAGCTACTGGTTTTCCATTCTCTAGGTGAACCATAGTAAAGAAGGCTGATATGGCTAGGTCTACTTCTGAATAGTCTTCAATGTTTCTTACAAAGACCTTAACTATTACCTGCATGGAGGAATTGCCTACATAGGATAGTTGGCCTATACAGGTTATAATATCCCCAACCTTTACCGGCCTTACAAAGACAAGCTCATCTACCCTAGCTGTTACTACATTTGGCTTGGCATGTCTTATGGCAACAACCCCTGCCATATTGTCCATTATCTTCATTAGGTCTCCACCATGGACACTTCCTTGTGCATTAGCATGTGTAGGCTGCATTATCATGGTCATTTCTGCGTTTGGAAAAGATACATTATTATATGATGTCATTAAGTCTACTCCTAGTCAATATTTTCTATACTATAAATCCGTTGCTTTAAAGGTATCCCATTCTTCTAGATTTCCTGTCTCGAATCCTTTGTAAAACCATCTCATTCTCTGCTCACTAGTTCCATGGGTAAAACTATCAGGTACTACATATCCTTGTGCCTGCTTCTGAATCATGTCATCTCCAATGGCATTAGCTGCTTTTAGGGCTTCCTCTAGATCTCCTTCTTCTAGATATCCCAATCCTTGAACATGATGGGCCCAAACTCCTGCAAGATAATCTGCTTGCAGTTCAAATCTTACTGAGTATTTATTGTATTCAGTCTGACTAACTTGACCTCTTAGACTATTTAACTGGTCTGTTACACCTAAAAGGGTTTGGACATGGTGGCCAACTTCGTGTGCTACAACATAGGCCATAGCAAAATCACCTGGGGCCTTAAATCTATCCCTCAAGAGATCATAGAAAGATAAGTCAATATATAGCTTATTATCCCCTGGACAATAGAAGGGTCCCGTTGATGAACCAGCTACTCCGCAAGCGGATTGAACACTGTCAGTAAATATTACTAGCTCTGGCTCCTTATAATCATAGCCGTAAGAGTTGAATATATTATGCCATATATCCTCTGTATCGGCCAATACTACAGATACAAAGTCAAACATCTCCTGTTCTTCAGCTGTTGCCTGGTAAGGAGCTTGAGGGTCAGGACTTGTGATTTGGTTGTTGCCTAAAAGTGCACCTGGGTCTCCACCTAGTAGCATAACGATTATAACGATGATTAAGCCCAGGCCTCCACCTATGGTCTTTCCACCGAAAGCACCACTAAATCCACCACCAGCACTTCTTCCTCTTCTATCGTCAACATTTGAACTCTTTCTTCTTCCTTGCCAACGCATACTTATTCCCCCTAGTAGACTGTGCCATTATCATGGCTTAGCTGCCATTCAACACCAAATTTATCGGTAAAACCAGCATATGCTTCAGACCAAAATGTTTCTTGAAGTTCCATTTGGATTGTTCCACCTTCAGCTAATTCCTTGTAAAGGCGTTTTATTTCATCTTTGTCCTTATCTACTATAGTTAATGTAACATTATTGCCTAGGGTAAAAGGCATACCAGGAAATACGTCTGAAAACATTACAGTAGTATCTGCAAGATTAAGTCTAGCATGCATAATCTTATCTTTTACTTCTTCTGGAATCTCCCACTCTGGATCTGGAGGCTGTTCTCCAAAAGTCATTATATAAGATATTTCAGTTTTAAATACTTTAGAATAAAACTCAAGAGCTTGCCTACAATTCCCATCAAAATTTAAATATACTTGCAATTCCATGGTTTTCTCTCCTTTGATTTGATAAGAATAATATACCCATTTGACCTTCATAAAAACACATGCAAAATGACTTTGTTTATTTTTAGGATTTAGGGCTAAATATTATTTTTTTACAAAGAATATAGTAGATGAATAAAATTTGAGGTGGTTTAATGGATAGAATTGAAACTACTTATAATAGCATATTAAATAGAGTATTTGCTATATTAAATCCTATAAAGAAGTCTGTTAAGAAGACAGAATGTAAGGTTCATATATTTTTGAATGAACATGCTCTTGATATTTTACTAGAAGGTAAATATATTAAGGAATACAATTTATTTAACAGCTATATATGGAATATCCAAGAAGGTGCTGTTTGGGCTGACCAAGACTTTAGATCTTCTAGTCATTTTTATAATCCTTTTAAAAAGCGAGGCTTGTATGGAAGAAAAAACGCCATGGACCTGGCTACTGACTACTACAAAGAGTCTATTAACAATTGGAAATATGGAGATAAGAAGATGGGTATGTTTTATCTAGGTGCCGCTCTTCATATCATACAAGATATGACTGTTCCCCAACATGCCAATATAAGATTATTAGACGACCATCATCAATATGAATCCTATGTAAAGAAGATTTATAAGGATTTGGAAGGTTTTAATAGTCTTAGAGAACCTTATATCTTGGATAGCATTGATGACTATGTAAGGTTTAATACAAGGGTTGCCTTGAAGGTTCATCGAAGGTTTGAAAAAATTAAAGAAGATAATTGCAGGTTTTTTAGGATTATAAAATGTACCCTACCTCTAGCAAAGAGGACTAGTGCAGGTGTCTTCCTAATGTTTTACAAAGATGTAGACCAATAGAAAGAAACAATTATCTAGATGAAACAAGAAGAAGGCTATTAATAAATGAAGAAGTTATTATTAATAAAAGAAAGGTGATTAAATAATGAAAGATAGAGAAATGGCAACATCCATGAGAAGAAATAATCTCCCAGAGCCTGATGATATGATAAGGTCAAGTATAGAGGCTAAAGAAATTAATAGTAGAGCTGTGTGTATTTATGATAACAGAAATTATGGGGTTGGCAGTGTAATAAATAATCCAGATGGTAGTAAGTATATTTGCTCTGACGATGGTACATGGCAGATTACTAAGTAAATAGTAGTTCTAGTCCAATTGGGACAGAGTAGGACTTTCCTATTGGTAATAAAACTATGGATTGAGTTCTCTTGATTTAGAACTCAATCCTAATGTGTTTTTGATCTAGTATTAATCAATTAAAATAGCCCTTTTAACATTAGCATGAATCCAAGAATTATTAGAGGTATGCCTATTATTAACCCTATTATAGTTATGGAAAAGGCTATACCTATCATTAGTATTATAAGTCCAAGGATCACCGCTATTAGCCTTCCTGTGACCTTAAAAATCCCTTCTACAAGCTTACCTATTGCAATAAAAGGTGCCATTAATAGCTTCACTTATAAACCCCCTCATAATGCATTATATCCTTTATCATTTCAGCCCTGATTTCCCAAATATTGGCCTGGACGCTAAATATATTCCAGTTTTCTATTTCAAATACCCTATGCCAGCTGTCAATAATCCTTTGTTTTTCCTCTGGATAGAAGCTAGTAAATTTCCCATCATAAATTGAAAAAATATTCTTAAAGCCTTTGAACTCCATCTCTTTAATATACTTTTTATGGTCTTCCTCATCCTTAGGCAGATATGTATGGTTTAGTACATAATCCCATTTTCCTCCATCGAAGTAGATGATTTCTGACTTTGGTACTTCTAGGACATAACAAACTGTTCCTTCTATTGGCCTATACATATTCTCATAGGCAATAGAACACCAAGTTGGAAATTCAACACCTTTAGGTCTTGGAACCTTCTTCTCTGCAGCACCGACGAACCATTTATATAATTCTATGAAGTGGTCAGCAATGTCTCCGTAGCTTTCCTCTATAAATTCCCTTTTAGTAGTAAATACATTTGTCTCTTCTAGAATTTTTAGGCTTCTTATATCCTGTCTAGTCCATAAGGTTACTTTTTCATCCATCTTGTTATTTCACTCCTTTGGAAATAGAGACTATACATAGTATCCCTATTATCATTATTTCTACCTATATTAAAGATACCCTTTTTCAATTGTATTATTAAAAAATATTAACTAGAAGTAGGAAAATAGGGTAATTGATTATTTAACAATATAATTATACAATATAAGTACGAACTATTAGCCTAATCATGAGGAGAGATAAATATGAGTAAGAAAACGGATTCTATATTAGGTGTTTTATTTGCAATGGCTACTGTAATATTTATTATATTATTTATGAATAATGATTCCTTCTTCAATTGGGCATTTGAGAGACATCATAATGTTCTCAGTTGGTATATTAGGCCTTTATTCATCATACCGATTGTAATCTTTGCTTATAAGAAGAGTTTGTCAGGAATATTTGCATCAATATTTGCTTTGTTTACTAGCATGTTTTGGTTTCCTGCACCTAAAACTAGCAGCCCTCAGGTCTTATCCTTTTTAGCCTTTGAAATGGACTACTTAAAAGGTGTATGGAAGGCACAAAAGATTGTCATGAGCCTAGCTGTGCCTGTATTTTTTTTATTGCTGATAATGGCAGCTTGGAAAAGAAATTGGAAATGGCTATTGTGGGTTGTTATAGGTGCAGCTCTATTAAAGGTATTATGGAGCTTTGTATTCAGTGGAGAGGCAGGATTGTCCATTTTAAAACCTGCTATTGTAGGACTTATTATTTGTATTCTTGGAATCTACTATTACTTTAACAAGCACAAAAGGCACTAATTTAGATGTATTATTATCCCAATAGCATCTATAATTCCAATAATTACCCAGTGTAAAAATGATGATAATTCTAAATACTAATACCATAGGCATTTAAGGAGGATTATCATCATGTCAATAACAGGTCAAGTAAAATGGTTTAATAATGAAAAAGGCTATGGATTCATTTCTTGTAACAATGGTGATGATGTATTTGTTCACCAATCTCAAATCAAAGAAAATGGGCCAAATAAGGATCTACATGAAGGAGAAAGTGTCTCCTTCGATATTCAAAGTGGTGAAAAAGGACCTATGGCTATAAATGTTCAAAAGATGAGTTAATCTATATTCGTTCACTCGTTCATTTGATGAATTATTAGTATTCGTAAAGGTATTATTAATTTTCACATCCTCGCTACAGGACATATTGTAAGGCATTTACCGCATACGTCACATTCTCCTATATCTTTTAATTTCTCCAAATTATCCAGAAGCCTGCTATTGCATTTAAACTTGTTAAATGAATCTATATCTAATGCCCCTACAGGGCAAACATCGATACACTTTTTACAACTTCCATTTTTATAGTAGAGACAGTAGTCATGGCTTTCTTCCAGGTCTAAAGGAATTTCTGCCGATGTAATGACTGTTCCAAATCTTCCTGCAGATCCTTCTTTTGTTATAAGCATTCTGTTTACCCCAAATTGCCCCATATTTCCTATGTATGCTGCACTCCTATGAGACCAGGCAGATTTCAGAGTTTCCGGATCATAGGTGTGGGTTGCTTTTATTGTTGCAGCCTTGAATCCCTTATCATTTAGACGTTTAACTAAATCGTCTGAAATTTGATTAATAAGAATATTTGCATCTACATAGGATCTTGCATATTCTTTGGAAGGCAGTGAGTCTATTCTATTGGTTTTTACAACGAGATCTGAAAATGGAATAAAGAATGATATTATGCTCTTAGCCTCCGGTAATAAATCCCTGGGATGAACGTGTTCAGGTCCCACAATATACTTAAGGTCTTCATATAGCGAGTTGTCCGAATTAGAAATGCCTACTATTGGCCTTCTAAACAATTCACTTTTTGAATCAGCTGCTGACTTTTCTACTAATTGAATTATTTCTTCCTTTAAACTCATTCAATTGCCCCCTATTCTATTCACTAACTTCTCCTATATATAAGGTCGCTCTTTCTCCTACCTGGATGGTCCTGTAGCTATGGAAATTCTCCTCCATTTCTTTCTTTATCACTCTAATAAAATTAAAATAATCCCCTCTCTCCAACCATTCAATAATGGTAGTATGGGGAGCCCGGTTCTCATTATAATCATAGATAATTACTAATTCCCTTGTGACTCTCTTCATCTCCTCATACATTGTCTTTCTATCATTAGGCCCTAAACCATGAGCCACATAGGATGAGATAGTAATATCAAAACTTTTATCTTCAAAGGGCAACCTTTCTAAGACACTTGCATTGTAAAATGGTATATCTTCACCTGAAGTCTTAACCTTTGCTACCTCCATCATCTTGTGAGATAACTCAACTCCACTAACACTAAAACCCCTATCATTTAGAACTGAGCAAAGAGCACCTGTACCACTTCCAATATCAAGAATACTCTCGTATTCAGATAGATCCAGCTGATCTTTAATGTTATCTAGAATCTTATGATAATGCCTCTTTTGAAAATTATAGAAAAGCCCGTAAAACGGAGCAATTTTATCGAATACCGAAGACATATTACTCACTCCCATAAACTTACTTTATAAGGACTTATTGTTTGTATTGTTTGAATCTCACTTTAACATACTTGCCTAGCTGCGACCTTAAGTTATTTTTAATCCCTCAAAATATTCTTCTTTATCAGCCCTATCAATCCTCATAATCTTATCCATATACAATATAATTGAATCATTTCCATTAACTAGTTCTACTTTATCATATATATTCCCTTCTGAGGCTTCAGTTAGTTTTAAGATGCCTTTATACTCAAACTTTTCTTTATCCCAATAAGTAACAATACATTCAATTGGCTCCTTTAGAAAATATGAATATGGGCTTTCTTGCATTTGACCTAATTTCATAGAATTTATGAATTTCATTTCATCTTCCTTAAAGTATACAGTATCATCTTTATGTATATCTATCATTTCCTGGGCAGATTGGGATAGCTGCTCATATACCAAATCTGCAACTCTTCCTAAGGACTGCTCAAATACAGTATCCTTACTTAGTAATTTTAGACCCACAGTCAAAGAATATATCTCAGAAGAATTTAAGGCTAGAAAAGTTGGATGAATTAGAGATCTATACTTGTTTGTCCCCCTATCCACTCCCTGAATACTCATTTCCGTTCCTAGAAAACTAAATCCATCTTGAAGGACATTAATATAATCTGAGACTGTCCTTTCGCTAATGCCAAATTCCTCTGCAATATCAGCTCTAGTCTTATCACCTGAATGAAGGTATTTTAACATAAGTAGAAGTCTTTCATTCTTTTCTTTTATCTTGAAGTTTTCAAATACTCGTTTATTATATTTAAACTTATACTTCTTCTCTAAGTAATCAAGAAAAAGTTCCAGTCTTTCTGATAATTTGGC
>CAZPZN010000077.1:8846-9061 GCA_964590735.1 uncultured Tissierella sp. | reverse complement strand
CTGTTTGCTTCATCTGCTAATATACCAAATCCCATAGCTAATAAGGCAGCTCTCATACCTTTTGCATTTTTTATGTGTCTCTCGTATCTATTTTCAATTCCTTCTTCTTTTATGATTCTTAGGGATTCTTGTAATGCCCAAGTCAAGTTTACTGCTGGTGTTGCATAGTATTTTGAAGTATCATGCATTATCGGTAACCATTTATCAAAATCGAT
>CAZPZN010000077.1:0-8836 GCA_964590735.1 uncultured Tissierella sp. | reverse complement strand
TGTAATACTCTGGGATAGTTCCTAAGGATTTTCTTCTTTCCATAGCTTTCTCGCTTGCCCAAAGAATTTCTAATCCAGGTGCAACGCCAAATGCTTTTTGAGAAGCTGTGAACAATACATCAATATTGTATTTATCTACATATTCTCTTTCACCTGCTGTAGCAGCAACACCATCTACAATATAAATTGTATCTGGGAATTTTTTCATCATTTCACCGATTTCAGCAATAGGAGCTATTGCAGCAGTAGAAGTGTCAACATGTGTAACAGTCACTGCTTGGTAGTTCTTTTCTTTTAATTTTGCTTCAATTTCTTCAACTGAGAAAATCTTTCCCCATTCACTCTTAATAACATCTACATTTATACCTTTTCTCTCTGCAAGTTCAATAAATCTGTCTCCAAAGAAACCATGTGAAACAATAAGCAAATTGTCACCGGATTTCAATGTATTAGCTATGGCCATTTCCATAGCCATAGTTCCTGTACCTGCAACTACAAATACTTCTCCAGAAGTACCCCAAAGAGTTTTTAAATCGTCAAGTACCCCTTTGAAGTCTTTAATAAAACCAGGGTCACCAAATGCAACAGTTTCTCTACCCATTTGATCCTGAATTGACCTTACAACAGGTGTTGGTCCAGGTATCATAACTAGTTTGCGATTTTTCATTTAAGCTCCTCCTTTATAAATAGCTTTTACTCCTATTAACTACAATTTTACCATAGTAAAACTCTATAAGCAAACGCTTTCTAGCAGATTCTCTTTTATTTTTATTAAGTTTATGTTAATATTAGAAATAAGATTTATACAAGGAGGTAATATTGTGAAATTATCCAACCGAATTTCTGATATGCAAGCTTCACCAATAAGAAAATTAATACCATATGCGGATCAAGCCAGAAGCAATGGAATTAAAGTATACCCACTAAACATAGGTCAACCTGATATTAAAACTCCAAAGGAGTATTACGATGCTGTAGCAAACTTCGATGATGATGTGCTTGCCTATGCCAATTCCCATGGTATACCTGAGCTTCTTGATACCTTTGAAAAGTACTTTAAAAAACATAAGATCAATTTTACTAAAGATGAGCTTATTGTTACCAATGGAGGAAGCGAGGCACTTTTGTTTGCTATGCTTTCAATCTGTGATCATGGTGACAATATACTTATACCCGAACCCTTCTATACTAATTATAATAGTTTCTTACAAATTGCAGGAGTCCATCCTATACCGATAACTACTCATGCAGAAACTGGCTTTAGTCTTCCGGATAAGGCTGAGATAGTAAAACTTATAACACCAAATACAAAGGCTATATTACTATCTAATCCTGGTAATCCTACGGGAAAGGTTTATTCCAAGGAAGAAGTTGAATTAGTAAAAGAAATCGCCATAGATAATGACATATTCATTATTTCAGATGAAGTTTATAAGGAATTTACTTATGACGGCCTTGAATTTATTAGCTTTGCTCATTTAGAAGGCATAGAAGATAGATTAATTATTATAGACAGTATTTCTAAAAGATACAGTGCATGTGGTTCAAGAATTGGTTGTATTGCTACTAAAAATAAAGACTTATTCCCTAATTTAATGAAACTTGCTCAAAGTAGATTAAGTGTTGCAACTATTGAACAAGTAGGGGCTGCAAGCCTTATCAATGTTTCTGATGACTACATGGAGGAAGTTAAAAAGGAATACTCTGCTAGAAGAGATGTTGTCTTCAATGCTCTTCAAAAGATGGAAGGGGTTATTTGTGAAAAACCTCTTGGTGCCTTCTACGTAATAGCTAAACTACCTGTTGAAGATGCAGAGGACTTTGTTATATGGCTATTAAGGGAGTTTAGTGTAGATAATGAAACCGTCCTTCTAACACCTGCCGAAAACTTCTATGCAACGATTGGTCTTGGAAAGGATGAAGTAAGAATTTCATATTGTTTAAATATGGAATCGCTAAGAAAAGCCATGAATATCCTTAAAGAAGGTCTAATAGCATATAAGCAAAAGTAAGAAAAGCCTAAAAAATTTAACCCGAGATTCCAAAGGGGTCATTAACCAATTATCATTGGTGATATCTGACTCCTTGGGTCTCGGGTTTTGTATTTTATTCTACATATTCAACATCTAGGTGGACTGCCTGAGGCATTTCCTTTAATTCAGTTTTTACCACTGTTACAGGATAGTCATATTCCTGAGTTACAATTTTATTAGGATCTGGATCTGTAAATAGGGTATGAACCACTATATCAAACTTTTCTTCTCCATATACTTCCTTGGAAATCTTATCGATCTCTACCATATAACCCTTTGACTTCTTCTCGCCTCTAGTTACTATTACATAAATATCATCCTTAAACTTTGCTGTCAAAGCTCTTTCCTCCATTATGTATTTTGGAAGAGCCTCCTGTATTTCAATAGGTAAGTCTTCCATCTCTACAGTCTTAAAGGATACACGGTCATCAGAGCCTTTAAATATTTTAGGTACTATTAAAGCTCCAATAATTATAATAAGTACCAGTCCAGCTATTAAATATTTTCTCACACTTATCCCTCCTTGTCATATTTTAAATATCAGAGGTAATTGCCTAGCAATTACTTCACACCATTGCAACAAGGTGGGTGATTAGGACACACCACCTGTTGAGGAAAAAGATATCCGACTGCTTAAAGAAGCAAGAGATATATTTATCCTCCTCGTTATATTTATTCAGACAAGGGTGAATATATGCAAAAAGGCCCCATAATAAGGGCCTTTGTTTTAAATATTTAAGCTTTGATGAAACTGCTTGCAGTTTCTACTTTCCGCTGCATCGAGGTCGGAATATGACACCTCGTTATATGTTTTCTTAATTAAATAATTCTAATGCAGTAGCAACAACATTTTCAACTGTTAGATTAAACTTCTTAAACAAGAGATTTGCAGGAGCGGATGCACCAAAGCTATCGATGGATATAATCTTACCTTCAAAACCTGTATATTTATGCCATCCGAAGGAAGAACCAGCTTCTACAGCAATCCTTTTTGTAATATTCTTAGGTAAAATCTCATTTTTATATTCTTCAGATTGCTCTTCAAATAGTTCCATTGAAGGCATAGAAACTACTCTTGCTCCAATACCCTTTTCTTCTAGAACCTTTGCTGCCTCATAAGCCAATTGAAGCTCTGAACCTGTTCCTATAAGGATTAGATCTAGATTACCCTTTTCTTTTCTTACAATATATCCACCCTTAAGAGCTTCTTTTCCCGTACCATCAAGAATTGGTAAGCTTTGTCTTGTAAGAATGAGACCTACTGGAGTATCCTTTCTTGTAAGGGCAGTGTACCATCCAGCTGCTGTTTCAACAGCATCTGCAGGTCTAAATGCTATAAAGTTAGGTTGTGCTCTATATACAGCTAACTGCTCGATAGGTTGGTGTGTAGGACCATCTTCACCTACTCCAATACTATCGTGGGTTAGTACATAGGTAACTGGAAGGTTCATTAGGGATGCTAATCTCATTGATGGCTTCATATAGTCACTGAATATAAAGAAGGTTCCACCATATGGTCTAACCCCACCATGAAGCATCATACCATTTAAAGCAGCTGCCATAGCGTGTTCTCTAACTCCAAAGTGTATATTTGAACCTCCATAATTTTCGCTTGAGAAGGATTCCCTGTTTTTCATCATAGTCTTATTAGATGGAGCAAGGTCTGCTGAACCACCAAATAGATTACCTATTTTCTCTGAAAGTCTATTTATTAATATTCCAGATGCTTCTCTTGTAGCCATATCCTTTTCAAAGGACCAAAAGTCTTCTGATTCTAAATAGCCCATCGGAAGGTCCATATTGATCCAAGACTCGAAATCTTTAGCTAATTCAGGGTATTTTGACTTGTATTCTTCAAATTTCTTATTCCAAGCCTCTTCTTGACCCTGACCCTTAGCAACAAGTTCTTTCATATATTCTCTAACCTCTTCTGAAACGAAGAATTGTTCATTTTCCCAAGTTAATTGTTTCTTTAAATGATCCATACTTTCTGAACCAAGGGGTTCACCATGGGCTGATGCCTTACCTTGTTTCAATGTGCCATAACCTATTTCAGTTCTTATTTCAATTAGACTTGGTTTCCCACATTTTTTAGCCATTTCAATAGCTTTTTGAATCTCTTCTATATTATTACCATCTTCTACATATAAGGTTGACCAGCCTAAGGATTCAAATCTTCCTCTTACGCTTTCGTGGAAAGCTAAATCAGTTCCACCTTCTATAGTTATGGAGTTAGAATCATATAATACAATTAACTTGTCTAAACCAAGTGATCCTGCCAATGATACAGCTTCATTACTTACACCTTCCATTAAACATCCATCACCAGATAGGATGTAGGTATAGTGGTCTATCAGTTTTATATCTTCTTTATTGAATTTAGCAGCCAAGTGGGCTTCAGCCATTGCCATTCCTACACCATTAGCTATTCCTTGACCAAGTGGTCCAGTTGTAGCCTCTACTCCCATGGTGTGACCATATTCAGGATGTCCTGGTGTTTTACTATCAAGTTGTCTAAAGTTCATTAAATCATCCATTGACAAATCATATTCAAAAAGATGAAGCAATGAATAGATCAATGCGGACCCATGTCCTGCTGATAAAATAAATCTATCCCTATCTATCCATTTTGGATTCTTTGGATTATGATTCATAACCTTTGACCATAATGTATAGGCCATAGGTGCAGCTCCAAGAGGTAAGCCTGGATGGCCAGACTTTGCTTTTTCAACCTGCTCTACTGATAACATTCTAAGGGTACTTATGGCTAAATCATCAATATTCATTGATTAAAATCCTCCTTTAAATTTCAGGTGCTGAAAAATCATAAAAACGGTTTCTTTTTCAGTACACCACTTATTTCATTATTCTTTTTTATCTACTGAACTGATTCCTTATCTAGTATAACATTTATCAAAAACATTGGAAGAGCCATTTGCCTTTTAATTCTGGATGGATTTTGCATCAGCCTGTAGAACCATTCTAGACCTAATTTAATAAATATTTCAGGTGCTCTCTTGGCATTTCCAGCTAGAATATCCATTACTCCTCCATTGCCAATAATAACTCTACCCCTGATTCTATCTTTATTAGAATCTATCCAAAGTTCTTGTTTTGGAAAGCCAAATCCTACAAAGATTATATCTGGATTTGTATTATTTATTTCCTCAATTATTCTCTCCTCTTCAGGTTCATCTTGTAGGCCTAGATGACTACCCTTAAAAAATCCATGATGAAAGCCAGAGACTTTAATATTGGGATAATCCCTATTAATCCTCTCTGCTGCTCCTTTAGCTATGCCATCCTTACCACCTAGTAAATAAATACTATAGGAATTTTTATTGGCAATATCCAAAAGCTTCATAGATGTATCAAAACCTGTAACCCTTTCTTTAAGAGGTTTTTTCTTAATTCTTGAACCATAAATTAGGCCAATTCCATCAGGAATCACTATATCCCCTTTATTTATTAAATCCCTTAATTCATGGTCTTCCTTAGCTGCCATTACAATCTCTGTATTGGGTGTATAAATAGTCCTTAAGGATTCTCCCTTTAGATATTCCTCCAACTTTAATACTACATCTTCTAATCTAGTATTTTGGATTTCCACACCAAATATTCTTACCTTTTCCACTCTTTCACCTACTTTAAAATATCTAGAGCCATTTCAACGTTTTTAAGGGCTTTATTCCTTAAATCAACTTGTAAATTTCCTAGGTCCTTCTTTATTTCCTCTTGATTATTCCAAACAAAATCTATGTCAGATAGTAGTTTATCTACGTCCAAGTCTTCAACATGAGACATATATTTCATACCAATAGACTCCAATATACCAGAAATCTTAGGGTCATAGACAAGGCCAACCATTGGTACAGACTGAGTTGCCCCATAGATTAAGGAGTGAAGCCTCATGGCTACTATTAAGTCTAACTCACTTATTATCCCCATAATCTCCTCAACTGAATATTTATCATTGAGTATGTAAGCACCTTCCTCCTCTAACAAGTCCATTATCTTCTTACAAAAGTTTAAATCTTCGGGATAATGCATAGGTATAAAAAGTACTTTAGTATCATATCGTCTCAGAATTTCATCAACTACAAAAGCCATTTTATTCTCAAGGTCTTCAGCCTTTTCCCATTCCCTTAAGGATATACCTATCAAATGACCAGACCTATCTATCTTCTCTTTTTTAAAGATATCTAATATAAGATCTTGATTTTCAGGCTCTAAAGTAAATACTGGATCTGCAGTCACATAGGTTCTCTTATTTCTAATGCCAAGGTTTTCTATAAATTTTCTAGAACCATCATCTCTAAGACTAATGATATCAACCCAATTTAGAATCCACTTGGTCAAAATCCTATTTATACCCTTATCTATTGGCCCAATTCCGTTCGAATAAACCATGACTTTTTTTCCTAAGAATTTTGCCATAGCCATTACTGTAAGATAATACCAAAGGGACCTGTTACTAGTCACATCCTGTAAAAGGCTGCCTCCACCGCTTATCAACAGAGAAGTTTTCTTAATTGCTTTTAAAACTTCAAATAGATTGAAACGATTTACAGCCTTAACAGGATACATCCCTTCCGTTTTCTCAGGATTGTTAGAAAGCACAACTATATCTATATCCTTATTCATTTCTCTTATGTCCTTTACTATAGCCTTTAGAATAGCATCGTCACCACTGTTATCAAAGCCATAGTAGCCAGACATGAGTATGGATTTGTCCATAATGATTCTCCTTTAAACCTCTGATGTTGATCATATTTAATTTATGATTTTTTCTTCATACCCTCTTATTCTATCAAGGGTTAAAATAAGCCCTACTAATATCCAAAAGGTAAATATTATCCTTGGTAGATAAAGGACATTTTCAGCCATACCATGTGCTAGAACTCCTCCTAAACTTGAAATAGCACTAGCTGATAGGATTCTAATATATCTATCCTCTGACTTAACTAGATTTAATATTCCATACTTAAACAGAATAAACAATAAGAATAAAAACACTATAAGGCCTGGGATCCCCATCTCAACAGTTGTTTGAAGAAATGTATTATGTGAGTGATAGATAGGCATGGTTCTTATATAGGTTTCAAATATTTGTTTAAAGGGAAGATGTCCGAAGCCTACTCCAGCTATTGGATAATCCCTAATTATATCCATGGTAATATCCCACATGGTAAATCTATATGCGATAGAAGAATCTGCGAAGTTACCTATGCTCATTATTCTGTTTAAAATTGACTGGGGCAGAAAATATAGTCCTGCCAAAGATATTGGAACAACGGATAGTAATAGTCTTCTTTCCAATAGCACAATAAATACAAGGGCGGAGAATGCAAATCCTACCCAAGACCCTCTTGATAAGGTCATTAACATGGCAAGTACCATTATTAGAGTAGTTCCTAAAAAAATAACCTTCTTTGAAATCTTCTTAGTATGCCAGAACAAACCAACGGAAAGAGGTATTATCATAATTAAATATTCCGCCAGAATATTAGGATTGTGGAAGACTGAATAAACTCTTACCCTTACATCGGGATTGTTTTCCACATCCAGCCAAGCTGCGTCGATTTCTACCCCAACTACGTATTGATACAAACCATATAGAGCTACAAGGGTTGCAGAGAACACTAAAACCGTGACTATGGCATTAAAAGCATTCTTAGTCTTGATACTATTTACCATTACAAATACAAAACTTAGGCCTCCAAGATGAAGGGCTAAATCCCTTAGACTTCCTATAAAAGTAATGGATGTAATTGTAGAAATCACAATTATTATTAAATATAGAATTATAGGTATATCCATATTTGACCTAGTCAAATCATGGTGTTCATTCATTACATCGTTTACTAAATAAACAGCTGCCAATGAATACATCATCAAAAGTCCTGCCATGTCAGGTAAAAACGGCATAAGAAAAGCTGCAGCCATTAACATTATCTTTATAGCTACCACCATTGATCACCTACCTCATCTGCAGAAAATAGGTCTATTATAAATTTAACCATTATAGAATTTATTAAAATATCCTTAATGTTAGTCTTTACAAAAGTTCTTTTAAGTCCTCTATTAATTCCCATTAAAACACTAAAAAATTTAGAGCCCTTTTCCCATTTTTTTATAGTTACATTAATAGCCTTCAATATCCTATTTGCAAAACCTATAAGCCAGGTATAAATTCTATAAAACAAACTACGGTCTATCAAGCTCTTTCCTGATATGAATATTTCCTTTACCACAGAGCCTTTAAAGAGAAGTCTAATAAAACTTCCTATTAAATCCGCTAACTTCTTAACTAAGCTTTGTTCGTAGAAACCAGAAAAGAAGCTCCAGAGCCTGACCAGCGACCTAACTACTACGCTGTTATACATACTATCACTCCTAGCTTACTCTAATTCAACGCCCATAACCCTAGCAAAAAAAGCTATGCTCTTGTTCTTGACTCTAAATTCAACACCAATTCTAATCTGTTCATCTCCTGCAATTATTACGTCAGGATTATTCTTTACATCTGCTTGAACCTTAAATGTAGCTACATACTTTTCAGGTACATCCATGTTAACCCACTTACCGTCAACTTCTACAGCTTCCTTATATGTGGTATATTCAACATCTTCAATAATTCCTATATAACCACCTTTGTCATAGTGATAAATTGGATCTCCTTCTTTTATGTTCTCTACAGTAGCAAACCTAACATCTGATACTTCAAATATAATAGTTGCTGGTGTTGTTTCACTTGCAATTATGGGTCTCGTTTTAAGTCTAGATGCCCCTCCTACTATTAA
>CAZPZN010000076.1:0-9228 GCA_964590735.1 uncultured Tissierella sp. | reverse complement strand
TATGTAGATATTTGCTATATCTGAATATGTAGATATTTGATATACTTCCATTGGAGGTGATTTGATGATACTTTATACTGCAATACTAACTACAATAGATGCTGACAAGGATGCGGAAATACTTGAAGTACATAAGAAGTATTTACAAGACTTAATTGATGTAGGAAAGATTTACGCAAAAGGGCCATTTACTGACCATAGTGGTGGATTAGTAATTTATAAGGCTGAATCATATGAAGAAGCCTTGAAAATGGCTGAAAATGATCCTGCTATAAAAGAGAAATCTAGAACTATGGTATTAAAGGAATGGCGAAGCAATATAGAATAAAGCTTAAGTCTAGGAGTCACTCAAAAAAATAAAATAAGGATATCTTTTGATATCCTTATTTTAAATGAAACAAAAAGAACCGTCCCTACTATTTCATCTAGATAAGGCTTGAGCTCTTTCTTCTTCCCAAATCTGCAAGCCCTTGGTAAACTCTTGGCTATTCATAGGGGTCTTCATAAGCTTTTGCCCCTTATATCTTTCTGAAGAGACCCCAAATGGTGAGTATTGGGATTCGAATGGATTAAGTCTGGATGCTACATAGCCTCCTCCACCTGCTGCGTATGGAATTACAAAGGCTTCGTCTATAAGGAAGCTTTCTGCTTCTGCAAAGAGGTTCAATCTCTTTTCTATATCTAAGAGTTCTGCTTTTGCAGCATTGACCTTGTTTTCATAAACGTTCTTACCATTGTCCTCAGCATAGCCTTCTGCTAAATGTGGGAAGTTATATGTTTGCTCTGGTGAAAATGGATCTGTATATGTTTCTGGGTCTGCATAATCTGGTCCCCAGTTACATTCTAAGAAGGCATAGTTACCATTACGTCTAGTCTCGGATAAAAACCCTGTTGGTGGTCTAGCATCAATTATTATATCAATGAAATCCTTGCCCAAGAGGTTCTCCATTTGCTGTTCTATTACTTGTGCACGATTTGCCCATTCAGTAGACCCCGTATTATATGGCATTAATACCTTCACTGGAAAAGTTGCTTTTCCATCTAATTCATTCATAGCCATATCTTTAAACTCTATGGCTATTTCCTTATTAAAACTATCTCTATTTGTTATTTCACCCAAACCACCTAACTGAGTATAGTCTAATCCATCTAAATCCACAAAGTTCCTAGGTGTAATGGTATTAAGTATTCTCTTATCTGGATCGTATGGCTCTTGTGTTAGCATGGCTGCCCTTCTATCCAAGGCATGAAACATTGCCTTTCTAAAATTTAAATTATTCACTGCTATCTTCCAATTATCAGGCTCAAACTCTTCTGCAAATTGAGGGTTGAAGTTTAAGCAATAGAAATAGCTATAGTAATTGGTCCTATTAGGCCTTACTAATTGACTTCTCGTTGAATCTTTCATCCAATTATCTAATATTGTAGAAGGAATATCAGCAAAGTCTATGTCCCCTCTTGCAAACATTTCAGGGGCTAAGGTTGCTGCTTCCTTGTTATAGGTTACGTTAATCTTTTTAATATGAATATTTTCCCTATCCCAATAGTTTTCATTAGCTACTAATATCCTTCTAGTTTGTGGTTCAAAGGTATCTAATATATAGGCACCATTGTACAAGAGATTGTAATTGTCAGTACCAAATTGATCGCCAACATCCTTCAAAAACTGACCATTAACAGGTAAAAAACATACATAGGTAACCATGGATAAGAAGTATGGAACAGGTTTTTCTAAAGTATATTCCAATGTGTATTTATCCACTGCCTTTACTCCTACCTGTGAAAAATCCGTTATTTCACCATTATAGTATTGTTCTGCATTTTTGATTACACTATAGACTATATTTGAAGTTTGGGATTCATTTGAAGGGTCAAGTATATATTCTATGGAATCCACAAAATCCTGTGCAAGAACCTCTGCATAATCCTCACCTTCATGGGTAACCCATTTTACTCCTTCACGCAATTTAAATGTCCACACCATATTATCATCAGATACTGACCATTCTGTTGCAAGGCCTGGCTTTACTACACCGTAGTTGTCATAATCCACTAGGGTATCTACCAAATTTGCTGCTACTGCAAATTCATTTGTACTTGCAGTCACCAGATAGTTGATAGTGGTAAGCTCTCCTGAATAAACGTAAGAGTATTCCTGCACATCCGCTATGTTAATATCCTCCTCTACTTCCTCAATTATCTCTTCTGGAGTTTCTTTCACCACTTCTGCTGGCTCCTTAGGTGAGCATCCTGTTAATATCATTATTAAGGCTAATGTAAAAGCTAATATCCTCTTCATAGTATCCTCCTTATTTTTAACCTATTAATTGCAAGTAATCCTATATGAAAGTATATTACTGGGCCAAGGTAATTAGTATTGAAAATGAGAAAAGCTTCTAGCATAAATAAGGAAAAGGGTATAAAAATAAGACTAGCAAAGCTAGCCTTAATTAAAATTCTGACCAATATCAAATCGAAGAATCTTGGGTAAACCGAGATCCTTCGTGGATAAAGTTAATTCTGTCCATCTCAGGATGACAATTGGAGTTCTTCAACAATCCTGTGCATTTTAGTTATTTAATGTACATTATAGTAGGCTCCACCTATAAACTCCCTTAGTATGGAATTAGGTGGAATTGCACCTTCATCTTCTATATCTCTAAAGTACTCTAAGAATCTTATAAGCTTCTTAGCTTCGCTATAATAGATGCTGGAGTTATCAATAGAGGATAGCATTGGTACTATATATTTCTTAAGTACTGCTAATTCATAGACTAAAGCAGAGTCAAACATTATATCCGCTTCTTCCTGGTATGGGAAGATATGCTTCTCCTCTCCTTTTCTTACTCCATCCCATAGTTCAAAGGTTCTTAATATATCATTTCCCCTAAACTTCACATCCCTCACTATTCTTCTAATAAGCCTAGTATCAGTGGTAGAGATACGATTATGGGAGTCGATATTTAACTGAGTAAGAGATGAAATGTATATTTTAAACTTATTCTTTTCAGGAATATTCTCTGTAAGCTTTGGATTTAATCCATGAATTCCCTCGATTATAATAGGGTGGTCTTGATCAATTCTAAGGAATTTACCGGATTTTTCACGTTTACCTGTTAAAAAATTAAATTTAGGAAGTTCTATTTCCTTACCTTCCAACAACTTTACTAAATCCATATTGAAGGCTTCTAGATCAATTGCCTCAAGGGATTCAAAATCTGGTGTTCCATCTTCATTAATTGGCGTCTTATGACGTTCTACAAAGTAATCATCTACGGATATTGATATAGGGCGTTTTCCGTTTACCCTTAGTTGTACAGAAAGCCTGCTTGCAAATGTGGTCTTGCCCGAAGATGATGGTCCAGCTATTAGAATCATATTTGTATCTTTATTTTTACAAATCTCATCAGCAATAAAACCTATTTTCTTCTCATGTAATGCTTCTGCAATGGCAATTATCTCACCAATACGGCCTTTATTGGTCTTTTCATTCAAGGAACCGATATAGGATAAATCCAATATTTCAAGCCAATTATTAGTTTCCTTAAAGACCTTGGCTAGCTTTTTTTGCTCCTTAAAACTGTCCATATTATATTCATTCTTACGACTTGGAAAGAGTAGTAGTACTCCTGGAAAATAATATTTTAACTTAAATTCCTTAACATAACCTGTAGATGGTGCTAGATATCCATGAAAAGAATCAATTTGCCCATTAAACTTATACACGCTTACTATTTCTTTATCGATTGAGCTAAATAGTCTCACTTTATCCTCATAACCTACATCTTTAAATAATTTTATGGCTTCATCTTTTGGATAATCAACTCTAATAATTTCTATATCAGCCTCAACTATTTCTCGCATTTTTGCTTCTATTTGAGCCACTTTGCTAAAGGTTATGCTCCTATTGTTTTCTAATTCAGCATATAAGCCTGAGCCCAAGAAGTGTTCGATAGAAACATTGGCATCCTTATATAGATCTTTAACGGCCATAATAAATACAGCTGTGATTGTCTTAGTATAAATCCTGTATCCATCTACATCATGATTATCTAAAAATCTAATTTCCGTACCCTTTTTAATGGGCTTATTCAGTTGAAATATTTGATTATTAATTCTAGCTCCAAGATATCTCTGATGTTCAGATCCAAAAACCATCCTTGATAATTCTAGCAAATTAGTTCCTTCTTCTACTTCAAATTCTCCATAATTGACAACATCTACTTTAAACTTATCCATAAATTACCTCCTATCCGAATAGGTCTTTTTCAATTCTCCCTAATTTTTCATCTAGTGGAGCTACAAAGGATTTCCCATTCAGGTATTCTAGTGGTTGATCTAGTCCATTGAATTCTATTTTGTAACCATGTAACCACTGGTTATCTAAATTATATTCAATATTAAATTTTTTATTTATAGCAGGGCTACCGTATTTTCTATCCCCTATTACTGGATATCCTAGAGAGGACAGATGACTTCTAATTTGGTGTGTACGACCTGTTATAAGGTCTATCTCAAGAAGAGAATAGTCCTTTGTGCTCTTTAGCACCCGAATATGGGTTTCGATTCTTTTACTACCCTCCATATCAATATCTGAAACACTTACAAGGTTTCTTTCCTCATCCTTGCTAAGAAAAGCTTCAGCCTTAAAGTCCTTTTCTACCCTTCCCTTGACTATAGTATTATAGAACTTTTTAATCTTAGTTTCTTTAATAGTAGCATTGATTATTTGTAATGCCTGATAGTTCTTAGCACCGATTATTATTCCTGAAGTGTTTCTATCTAGCCTGTTACAAATGGAAGGCGTGAAGGTCTTCTCAAGCCTTGGTACATAATCACCCTTTTCAATGAGGTAGCTTACCATGCTATCTACTATGTTTTCTTCAAATTCTCCTCCTCCTGCTCCGTGTGATAATATACCAACTCCTTTATTGATTAGGATTATATTGTCATCCTCATAGATAATGCTAGGAATTAGCTTGGATTTTATCTCACTTTTAACAGTCATGAATTTATCAATAGTTTCATCAGAAAGATAAAGCTGAATAAGATCCCCTTCCATAATGGTACTTTCCGGATTAGCCTTTGCCCCATTTAATTTGATGTTCTTTTTTCTAAGCATTTTGTAAATAAAGCCTTGGGTTGCATTCGCTAAATATTTCTTTAAAAATCTATCTAATCTTTGGTTACTTTCATTCTTATCGACGCTTATTTCTCTCAAATTTTCTCACCCTTATCCTATCTTCTATGTTATAATTATAATTATAGTATATTATGGCTATAAATGATAACTTTAATATTAAAAAACCGTTATTTATGAGGTGAAATCGTGAAGAAAGTAATAGAAAAGATTAAGGATATATTGTATGATACCTTTGATTATGTAATTATGTTAGGAATTATAGTAGCTGTTGTAGCTATTATTGGCTGGAGATTGGACGTGCTGTTTGCCAGCGATGCAGGGGATATACCTAGAACAGAAATACCTACAGCAGTAGGATCAGGTTCAGAAAGTTCTAATAATGAAGAACTAGGTGAGGACACAGAAAAACCTGATGAAGAAAACCCAGGTCAAGAAGTAGCTGAGGGCTCTGATACTGAAGAGGAACCACAAGATGTGGAAACTCCTGTAGAAGCTGAAGAACCAGTAGTTGTTCCCCCAGTAGTAGAGGAACCGATTGAAACACCACCAGCTCAACCAACAGGTGAGATGGTTAGAATAGAAATTCCTGCAGGATCATATCCTGGTAAAATCGGCTCAATATTAGTAGAAGCCGGAGTGATAGATAATAGCAAGAACTTTATAGCAAAAGCAGTAGAACTAGGCAAAGAAACTAGGCTTAAATCAGGAAGCTACAAAATCCCTAAAGGAAGTAGTTATGAGGATGTTATAGCTATATTATCTAAATAATAATTAACAATTAGAAATTAAAATAAATAATCCCTGGATTCTCCAGGGATTATTTTTTTAATTATAGCGAGTGTGAAGTAATAGCTAAGTGCATTGTGAACTATGAATTATCTCTAATAAGTCTCGTTAATATATCCATCGATTAAGGATGGCATCATACCCTCTATGAATACACCCTCTTCTTTTAATATGTCTAAGAACCATTGAGCCTTAGAGTGAAATATAGCCTCTTTATAATCCTTGAGTACCACTTCAAATAGCTTATCTTGGAGGGTTTTTGATTTAACCCTTACATAATAGGCCTCAACATTTTTAAATTCTATGAACCTAAGTAAACTTAAGGCAGCCTTATCCTTCTCGTGATAGTAATTATTACCCTTATTCAGATAATAAACATAATATCTTTGATGCTTCTTAGTATTTCTTATCTCCTTTGCCAAAGTTGTAAAATACTTGGCCATCACATTGAAATACTGGTAGTTGTACATTCCTTTTTCAAAGCTGTCAATCTTCAGAAATGGCTTTATGTTCATTTTTATCACTATGTCGTAGTTGTTTTCAATATATTCTCTTTTTGTAATGTCCCCATTCTTATACTGAACTATCAATGATGATCTGTCTGCAAAGAACGCTTCAAACATGCCTTTTCTTCTGTAACGGTTAAGATATGATTCCAAATTATACACCTTTTCTAATAAAATATTCCAAGTCACAGATGAAGTATCCTGTGATTAATAAAACTTTAATTTCATTCATTATATCATATTAACGAAATTTTAGTAGGTTTATTTCCTCATCGTTTAACTCCCTATATTGACCAGCTTGCAAAGATGAGTCTAATTCCAATGGTCCCATGGAAATTCTTTTAAGAAAGAGAACCTTCATATCAATTGCTTCAAACATTCTCTTTACTTGATGGTATTTACCTTCCTGGATAGTTAAATGGATCTTAGATATAGCTCCTGACTCCAATATTTCTAGCTTAGCAGGTAAAGTCAAATATCCATCATCAAGGCTTAGACCCTTACTAAAAATTTCTATATGTTCTTCTTCTACAGTACCGTATACTTCTGCAAAGTAAGTTTTGTCTACTCCCTTTTTAGGTGACAATAGCTCATGGGCTAGCTTTCCATCATTGGATATTAAAAGCAATCCTTCAGTATCCTTATCTAGCCTTCCTACTGGAAAGGGTTGATAAATCAGGTATTCTTCTGAAAGAAGGTCTATTACTGTCCTTGTTAGTGGATCATCTGTTGAGGATACCAAACCTTGAGGCTTGTTCATCATAAGATAAATAAACTCTCTATAATTAACAACTTCACCTCTAAAAATTATTTCATCCTGGTAAGGATCTACCTTCATATCCCTATCCTTTACAAGCTTGCCATTAACTTCTACAAGACCATCCTTAACAAATTTTTTTACATCTTTTCTGCTACCATAACCCATATTTGCTATTACTTTGTCTAATCGTTCCAATTTTGCCATTTCAAAATCCTCCATGACTATATTCTAACCTAAGGACTCTTTAAATAAAAGCATAAAAATTATTAACTTGCTAAAACTAAAGTAACAAACCTTGTGTTTGCTAATAGATTATTTATTTGAAAGGAGTAATGAAATGGATAATAAACCATTAAACGGTGTTAAATGTATAGTTACATCATGTTTTTATAACAAGGATGGAAATAAATGTATGGCAGATCAAATTCTTGTTGAGCCAAAGCATGCAACTACTTCTGATGACACAGACTGTTCAACTTTTAGACCTAAATAATTGGTCTTACCTATTCAAAAATGAAAAACGGGGTGGCAATGGCCACCCCTATTATTTTATTACGATTAGAAATCTTCTAATATTTATATCTTTAATTTATAGTCTGATTTTGACCTTATAATTCTACTTCTAGGCAATATTCTCTCATGAATTCAGGTATTTTATCTAGTGTATAGTCTACATTCACATAGAACTCTACACCATATTTCTTACATATTTTATTCAAAGAATCATGTATATATACTAGGTCCTGCAATTCTAGGTTCATTATCTTATATATTCCATCAACATATATCTTCTCTAAATCATAATCCATGGATATAAGACCACACAAAAAGCCATAGAAAGAGTCAACGTTCAATATGTTGAATTCCATGGCATTAATAAGTCTCACATTATAATTCAGCGTGAATATATGATCATCATCTACATCAATAAACGCAATGTTTCCATTACCCTCCTTCATGTCTTTGTTAGCATTGTCAATTAACCATTTAGTCTTCCCAGCACCTTTTCTACCTAAAATGAATTTAACCATGATTAACCACCTAACCTTTCATTTATTTTGTTTAGGTATCAGAAGCAACAGTTATTAATTTGCTTCTGATACACAACGAGGTAAACTCGTTAGTTTTAAAAGTTTTTCAATGCTTTCCCATTAAGATAATCGAATCTTGAACCCTGATGTCTATTTTCCTTTTCCATAATGGAAACGATTTCATCTCTTATCTTCCACCAAGACTCTGACCAGTTAACGAAAAGAGAGTCTTCTTCAGGTGCCCTCCCCATAATCCTTTGGATAACAATTTTTGGATCTAGATATTCTAAAAAGGCTATTACTCTATGTATATACTCCTCTTTAGATATTATATCTATTTCTCCACTCTTAAATTGTTCACCCATCTTAGTGTTATCTAATATATAGAGGTTATGAAGTTTTACTTCATCAATACCTAGGGCTGAGATTATTTTAGCATTCTCAATAACATCTCTCATATTATCCCAAGGGAGATTCAATATCAAATGGGTACATACTCGTAAGTTATGGGCTTTGATTCTAATTACTGCATCTATAAACTCTGCCAAAGTATGACCTCTGTTAATCTTTACTAGGCTATGATAATTTACAGATTGTAGCCCTAACTCAATTATAACATCTATACCCATATTAATCTGTATTTCACCAAGAAAATCTAAATATTTATCATTTATGCAGTCAGGTCTTGTCGAAATTGAGATTGCTACTATATCATCAATAATTGCATCCTTTATATATCCCTTAAAATCCTCCAAGGCCATATAGGTATTAGAGAAATTTTGAAAATAAGCAATAAACTTCTTTGCCTTATACCTATCCCTAATATATGACATATTCTGCCTTAACTGCTCTTTTACACTCATACAATCTGGGAGATTCTCAAAAGACCCTCCCTCTTCACCACAAAAGGTACATCCTCCTACGCTCAGAGTTCCATCCCTATTTGGGCATGTAAGAGGTAATTTTATAGGTAGCTTATATACCTTTTCTCCATACTTGTCT
>CAZPZN010000075.1:8551-9362 GCA_964590735.1 uncultured Tissierella sp. | reverse complement strand
CCTTCTACTAGGATGGATTAGTTCTTTATTTCTTTCAGGTAAGTTTTCAATATTTCCTTTGATTTTTTCTACGCTTCTTTCAACTAATAGACCAATTAAGGTTTCATTAAAGGCATCAATAGAATTCTTATGATATATAAAATCAATATAGACTGAAGAAAAATCCTCAGGCACAACCTCTGCATGAACTCCACCAACTCCTGTAACAAGACCTGGCAAGATCTGCTTGGCGAATTCAGCCATCTCCTTAATTACACCTATATGGGTAATATATCCTGTATATACTACTAGATCAGGCTTTTCTTCCACCAATATCCTTTTATAAGACTTCTTTTCTAGAATCATATCGTAGATCTTAAGGTCTAGCTTATCTTCAATGTATTCGGGGACGTTGGAAACAAGATATTCTAACTCTAGGGGTTCACATATCATTACATGTTTAAGACCTATGGTCTCCTTTGGTGGCTCTGGTCTAATTAGCAACACCTTCATAATTTCACCTTCTTTAAAGTATAAATAGCAATTCTAGGCATATAGTTTCTTTCTCTAATAATTTTCATTTCCTTTACATCATAACTGGTCCCTACTAGTTTCCTAAATTCGGAATCAGAAGGATACTTTGCAAATCCTGTGGTAAATTTTACAAAGAAAAGTACCAGTTTATCATATAAGCTATCTCCACTGGCAAATCCAATAATTATTTTACCATTAGGCCTAAGGATATTTTGTAGATCCTCCATTACCTTTCTTAGATCTTTCCAATATGGAAGTGAGTGGCTAGAAATAATTATATCGAATTCTTGATTTAAGC
>CAZPZN010000075.1:0-8531 GCA_964590735.1 uncultured Tissierella sp. | reverse complement strand
ATCCATATGAATATGCCTAACCCTTGGATTCTGCTTTTTAGAAACATTTAGCATCCCTTCTGAAAAGTCTAAACCACTTATTTTTGCCTTAGGATTTACCTTTAATATGTCTTCGATCAATTCCCCTGGGCCACACCCCAAATCTAAAATCTTAAGATCTTTATCTAGATCAAGTTGACTTTTTATGTACTTTCTCGTTGGTTCAAGGCTGTACTTTTGTACCCATAGCCTATTATATCTTTTAGCCCAAAAATCCCATATGTTCATTTTTTCTCCTTATTAAAAGCTTCCATATTCTTTTTGATTTTAACATCCTTAAATGCATACCATAAAATAATAAATAAAACAAAGGCTTAGGAAGGTGGGACTTAGTAACTAGATGTAGAAAATCGAATTTCTCCGGATCATCTGTTACTAGATTGTAATCCCCGTATCCCTTTGTACCCTTTATAGGTGTAAATACAGAAAGGGTAAATATTTCAATATCATTATCCCTAATAAATCTGTAAAGATTTAAGAAGTCCTTAATCCCATATTCAGGTCCTACCATAAATAGGGCAGTATAATCTATACCCTTTTCCTTTAATATGGATATAACCTTTGGAAAATTTAAGGGATTAACTCCCTTATTATAATTCTTAAGCTCACTTTCTGTTATGGCTTCAAAGCCTATAATGATCTCATCCAAGCCGACTTCCTTTAGTAAGGCTAGCTTGTCCTCTTCCTTAATTATAAAATCCGCCCTTAGATATGCAATGAACTTTTTATTGAAGCTCTGTTTATTTGCCTGGCTAATAAATTCATTTACATCCTTGTCATTAACAAAGAGTACATCATCCACTATCCAGAAATACTGGGCCTCTATTTCACACATCTCTTGAATCATTCTAGAATAATCAGAACTTAAATATTTACCCTCATTTAGTTCTCTACAATAACAATAGGAGCACTTATATGGACAGCCAATACTCCCCTTTATAAGTGCAAGATCATTCTTGTCTAGATAATGGAACTTATCCTTATTACTATATAGAAATTCCCTACTCGGATATATATCCTCAGTTTTGTCAATTACTAGCTTAGAGCCTAATATCCAGTCATTATGTATTCCATAATCGTAACCCCTAGGTATCCCTAATTCATAAGCAGCATCCGGAACAAGTTCATTGACCGATTCATCTAATGCTTTAATAGATTTCTCCTTAGAAATGATTCTGATTATATTTCTAAAAACCTCTAGGCTTTGTGAATGTATAACATAATCTATATAATCCTTATGAAAGCTTGAAGCATTAAGTTGGATATGAAGACCACCTACTATTATTTCAGCATCGGGATATATGGCCTTATATTCTTTAGCCTCCTCCAAAATCCTATTTTCTGCTACATTATAGCCTGTTAGGACTATAAGATCGGGATGAAACCCGAGGTTGTTCGTAAGTGAAGTTAATTCTGTCCGTCTCAGAATGACACGACATAGATTCTTCGAAATCGAGGCTAATACTCCTATCTTCTCTTCATTAAATAGTTCATCTAGAATATATGTCTTATGTCCCATTTGGTCACATAAACTTTTTAGATAACAGAGCTCTAGGGGTTCTACCTTTATTGGCTCGAATCGTGAGAATAGTGTTTTTACCCTTACCTTTTTAAGTAATATGTTCATTTTTTACCCTCTTTAGTTATTAAAATAGACCTGTTTAATTATTTTATTTTGTCTACCATCCTATGTCTTAGCTAAAAACCCGAGATTCTTCCATAGTAAGGTTAATTCGCCCGTCTCAGATAAGCAGGATGCCAAAATCGTATTTTAATTTTGTGCATATCGCTTAGTATGTTTACCTAATGACAAAAATACTATGCCATCCTTAGTGGCCCTTTTCTTTAATTATCATTTTTGGCATCAATTTCTTTAAAAACATTATGCTTTACATCATATGGCTTATATGAAAAATAAGGTATCAAGACTTGAAATAGTTTATTAATCATCCTATTATGGTGAAAAATAGACATATATCTTTCTTCTTCCACGCACCCAATCTTAAGCTTACTTTCCTCGGAGGTCTGTCCAAAGTTTATTCTGTCCACACCCAGATTAATCCCTTCTTCAACTATCTTAAGTAGCATATTATAGTATAGATCATATTCCTCATTATCCTCCCTATTAAATCCGCAAAAGAAAAAATATAGTTGGGAACCAATTCTTTTTAGCTGTATATATCCAAGAAGACGCCCTGTGCTAGAATCCAGAAATTCAAATAGTTTAGCTTCATATTTAAGAAAATAATCCATGCTGAGAGTCTCTAGGGGGTTATCAGTCCTCTCTATAATACTTCTATATAATAAATAGTGTTCATGGGTAAATTCATAAGGTTCAAATTCTCTGATTATTAGTTTCTTTCTATAGCTTAAGGCCCTTTTCACCCTTCTTCTATAGGGTGATCTTAAAGAGTCTATATAATTATTAAGGGATTTAAAGTTGTTATTAAATATAAATGTAGATAAGGTTCTAGCCTTTGAATCTAAATCCTTATTAGCATTTAAAATTATGGTCAAACCCTTCATAGACTTAAGGATTTTCATCACTTCATCCTTATCCCCAAAATATCCTTTTTCACATATTGAAATAGGAAATCCAACTATTCTAGTCTTAACTTTTAAGGAGAATAAACCTATAAAGTTCATAAGATTCAACTTCAAATTATAGGAAATTATTAAAGACTTGTCTCCCCTATGGTATCTTTGATTACATGGATTTACCTCTTCTAATAGGTCTAATAATTTTATCAACTCTTCATCTATCTTTACTTTATTCCTAATTTCTACTATGGATTCAAATACTTTCATGACCTATGTCCTTAACAAAAGCCTTATACTTTTTATGGATTCCATCAGCCCATTTCTCTCCTAAGGCTAAGGAATTTTTATTTCCTGCCAGTACCCATCCCGATTCAAAGGATGAATACCTATCCTTAGCACAAGAATAGCAGTAATCAAATAGGCTCATTATAGCACCCTTATTCTGCTCTGAAGGTATAACACCTATTTCTACTATTTTAAAGGTCTTCATCCTATTGGGATAAAGCTTTGCCTTTATTACAGTCTTTAGACCAACACTTTCATTGGGCTTCATAAGACTATGAAAATCAGGATACCAAAGCATAAAGCCTACCGCCTTGCCATCTCTCTCAACGAATAATAAATTTTCTGGCCTTAAAAGATACTTAAACTCCTTAAATAACTCCAAGTCCTCTTCTTCAACCCTTGGATAATAAAAGGGGTGATCTTTAAAGGCTTCATTGTTAATTTCAGTGTAGATTTTGGCCTCTTCTTTAAGGTCTCTAAAGTTCACTTTTCTAACACTATATCGAAGTTGCAACTTTTCCCTTATCCTATCAGTGAATAATGGTTTCATTTCAACCATATCCTTCTTAAAGCTAACCATATCTATAGACTCAAAACCTGCCTCTTCAAATAAACTGTTGTAAAATTTAGGATTGTGAGGAGTTCCAAATCCTTGGATGGACTTATAATCCGAGGCTAAAAATCCAAGGCCATAGTTAACATGGATATTAAGACTTCCAGTTAGTTTTCTTGCACCTTTTTCATTTGCCATATCCCTTGCCCTATGTAAAATCAATTGAAAGGCTGAAGGCTTGTCCTCTATGGCTTCAAAAAAACCAATTTGAATGAAGTCAGGCATCCTATGAGCATGGGCCAGGATACATATCATTATTATAGACCCCTTATCCTCAACCATTAAAGGCTCTAAATCTACGGATTTACACATGATACTTTTCCCATATAGGAGCCCTTTAACTAAAGATGACATTGAATTACGCTTTAGAGGATTATTTAAGTATCTATCTTCAAAAAACTTAATGAAATTTCTATTATTGCTATGATCTACTCTGACTAATTTCATTTTAACCCCTCCCAGCTTCCTTCAATTACTTTGCTTGTCCTTCCCAGACTAGTCGAATTTAAAGAGAAAGATGCTTTTAATGTCTTTATTATACCATAGGTCGCATTAAATCTACTGTAAAACTTACTTTCAATTATTGCAATTCTAATTCTTAACCCCAATTCTTCAAATTAATAGATTATGTGGACAATCAAGCTCTTCTATATATATAATATAGTTAATATCTATTAAATAAGGAATTATGATAGGATAAATTTCAACTATGTCCTAGCAGATTTGCAAATGTTTGCCTTACAAGGGGTGGCTTAATTGGCTGAAGATATATTAATGAAAACTGAAGATGTTTCTAAGATTTACCATATGGGGGAAGTCATTGTTGAGGCCATAAAGAATATTAATGTAGAGATAAAAAAGGGAGAATTTGTTGTAATCTTAGGTCCCAGCGGCTCAGGTAAAAGCACCCTCTTAAATATCATGGGTGGAATGGATAGTCCATCCACTGGCAATGTTTTTATGGATGGAGAAAACATCATAGGTTATAAAGAAAAGAAGCTTACCTATTATCGAAGAGATAAGGTTGGCTTTGTCTTTCAATTCTATAATCTTATGGGAACCTTAACCGCAAAGGAAAATGTAGAACTTGCAACAGAAATTTGTAAGGATGCTTTGGATGTTGATGAGGTTTTGGAAACCGTGGGATTAGGCGAAAGAAAAGACCACTTCCCTTCCCAGATGAGTGGTGGCGAACAACAAAGAGTGGCTATTGCAAGAGCCGTTGCAAAAAATGCAGACCTACTATTATGTGATGAGCCTACAGGTGCTCTAGATTTTGAAACCGGTGTTAAGATTCTAAAGCTTTTAAAGGAGATTAATAAAAAATATAATAAAACTGTAGTTATTATAACCCATAATGTACCTATTGGGAATATGGCAGATAGGGTCATTAAAATGAGAAGTGGCATGATTATAGAGACTCATATCAATGATAATCCAATTGACCCTGAAAGGATTGAATGGTAATGAAAAAGCTGGATACCAGATTAATAAGGTCTATAAAAAAATCCAAGGGTCAGTTTATTTCCATTAGTCTAATGATAATATTAGCATTAACTATCTATGTTTCCTTTTCTATGGTTGCCGATAATCTATATAATTCAATTTATCATTATTACGAAATTACTAATTTTGGGGATATATTTATAGACCTAACCAGAATTCCCAAATCTGCCATAGATAAACTATCATCTATTGAGGGAGTTGAAATGGCCCAAGGTAGGATAAGCCTTGACGTCCCCTTAAGAGTGGAAGATCCAAAGGAAAAGGTAACTGTAAGGGTAGTATCCTTATCAAGTGAGGATGATCCTGTAAATGATTTATATATTATTGATGGGGAGACCCTAGGAGACTCTAGTCAGACTACATTAGTGCTCCAGCAGTTTTTTGATGGTAGAAAAATGTCCTTAGGGGAAATTATCAAACCATATATTGGCGGCAAGGAATATTCCCTTGAGCTTAGAGGTGTTGTTGGTAGCCCCGAATATATATACTTAATGGAAAACGAACAAAGCCTATTACCTAATAACGAAAGATTTGGAGTTATATATGTCACTGAAGAATTCGCTCAGTCCTCCTTTGGTTATCAAGGAAGCTTTAACCAAGTATTGATTAAAGTGAATCCAGCATATTTGGATAAAATCGACTCCATAGCTGATGAAATAGAAGATGAACTTCATAGATATGGGGTCAGGAGACTTATAAAGAGGGAAAACCATCTAAGCCATAGTGTAATGATGCAAGAAGTTGAATCCTTGGAAACTATGTCAGGGGCTATTACATTTATTTTCTTGATGGTAGCAGCCATTATTATCAATATTATGTTATCTAGAATTGTAAAAAAAGATAGGATATCCATTGGGGTAATGAAGGCATTGGGCTATACCAACTCGAAAGTTTTAGAGCATTATACTAAATACTCTCTAATGATCGGTCTTATTGGGTCGTCTTTAGGAATAATATTTAGCATTCCCTTAGCCAAGCTGTTTACAGACCTTTTTATAGTTTATATGAATATACCTGTATTTCATATGAAGATATACTATAGATATTTTATATATGGGATTTTACTAACCTCAGTATTTTGTATAGCCTCAGGCTTATTTGGAGCAAGAAGTGTCTTGAAAATCTCACCTGCAGACTCTATGAGGCCTGAGACACCAAAATCCGGAAAAAGAATATGGCTTGAGAAGGCAAAGTGGATTTGGAATAGAATATCTTTTAGCTGGAAGATGGTTATTAGAAATATTTCCCGAACTAAAAGAAGAGCTTTATTTTTAATAATTGGGATTGCTTTAACCTATGCCATAACCATGGTCCCTTTCTTTATGTCTAACGTATGGGATGGTCTCTTCTTTGTACAATTTGGGGAGTTCCAGACTATGGATTATAGCATAGACTTTGATCTTCCTATGAATAAAAACTCTATTAAGGAAATTAATCATTTAGCAGAAATCGACCATATAGAGCCTAAAGCAGAGCTGCCATTTGAGATAAGCCATGGTTGGAAAAAGGAGTCTGTCAGCATTATTGCATTGGAGACAAACACTAAGCTATATAATTTTAAGACCACCTCAGGCAATAATATTAACCTTCCTGACTCAGGTATTCTTTTGTCTCAGATATTGGCAAGGCAGTTGGGAGTCCAAGTTGGAGATGAGGTTATTGTTAAAAACTTCTTACCTGACAAGAAGGATAAACATATCATAGTAAAAGGCATTATAGAACAATATCTAGGCAGCAATGCATATATGAGTTTAGATGAAATGTATAATGTCATAGGTGATAAAGATTTAGTTACTGGAGCATTGGTGAAATCCCAGGATGATCTTGTAAGTAAATTAAAGGATGTTAAAAATATAAGACAGATTCAATCTGTCAATGATATGCAGTCTAGTCTCTTGGAATATATGGATATGATTATTGCTTCTGTTGGAGTAATGCTTATATTTGGAGGAGTTCTAGGATTTGCAATAGTTTATAATATTACCACAGTGAGTATAAATGAAAGATTGATGGAGTTTTCTTCTTTAAGGGTAATGGGTTTTGAGAAAAGCCAAATCTATAGGCTTATCACTAGAGAAAATTGGATTATGACTGGAGTTGGTATTATCTTAGGTATGCCTTTAGGTTATGGCATGTGTATTGCCTTAGTAGAAGCGGTATCAACAGAAATATATAGTATTCCTGCAATCATTGACTTGAAAACATATTTATATTCTACTATTGCAACCATCATCTTTGTAACAATTGCACAGCTAGCTACAGTGAGGAAGATTCATAATCTACAATTTATGGATGCTCTAAAAAATAGATTATCGTAAAAGGGGGCCTAGTCAATTGAAAAAGAAGATAATTATTGCAGTATTAATTGCTATAATTCTAATACCTATAAGTATTTACTTGCTTAATTATGAAAAAGAAATAGAAGTAAGTACATCTACAGTAGTAAAAGGAAATATGCAAGAATTTGTAGAAGAACTTGGAACAGTAAAGATTAAAAACCATGAGGCCATATACTCACCTGTAACGGGAAAGATTACAGATGTCTTTATGGATGTTGGTCAAATGGTAGAGGCTGGTAATGTATTAGTCAAACTTGATGATGATATCATAGGTAGACAAATTTCTGAATTAAATGCCCAAAGGTCTGCTATCGCTGCCCAGTATAACCAAGCAAAAGAACCCGTAGATGAAAAGTCCATAGAAATAATGGAAATTGGAATCAGAGATATTGAGAGCAAAATAAAGACAGCTGAAGAAAGTGTAGAAACTAAGAAAATGCTATTTCAATTAGGAGCTATTAGCAATGAGGAATATCAATCTTCAATTAGAAATTTAGATTCTGAAAAATCCTCTTTAGAGAATGCAGTCCTTGATTTAGAACTGCTTAAAAAACCTGTATCCTCCAATCTACTTGCTCAATATACAGCTCTAATGAAGCAAATTGATGTACAAAAAGCTAACCTTAATGCCACTAGCAAAGACTTTAGCATCAGCTCGAGTATATCAGGTACAGTACTTCAAAAGCTGGTTGAAGTTGGTAGCTTTGTTCATGCAGGTCAACACCTTATGGACATAGGAAATTTGGAGGAATTATATATTGAAAGCGAAATACTTGTAGGGGACATCAACAATATAAAGGAAGGCCAGGAAGTTCTTATATCAAACGATGATTTAGACATAAGAGATTTAGAAGGCACAGTGACTAAAATCCACCCTATAGCCCATAGTAAAGTCTCTGATCTTGGAGTTGAACAAAAGCGAGTTAGGATTGAAATAGAGATGAGTAGTCTTTTGAATTTAAAACCAGGTTATGATTTGGACCTAAAAATTATCCTTAAAGAAAAAGATAATACCTTGCTTATTCCTGAAAATGCCGTCTTTGATATGGATAATAAAAAGTATGTTTTCGTAAATGAAGAAAATATAGCTATTTTAAAGGAAATCAAAACAGGCCTAGAAAGTGAAAGAAATATTGAAGTTCTATCGGGATTAAAAGAAGGAGACCTTGTTATTTTGTCTCCTGATAGCACAGTTGAAGAGGGAGTTA
>CAZPZN010000074.1:0-9478 GCA_964590735.1 uncultured Tissierella sp. | reverse complement strand
GAATTAACACTTGATTCTGTCTTACCTCCAGAAGTAGAGTGATAAGGCGTTTCAACAATTTGCCCCTTATAGGTTACAAATTCTCCATAGGTTAAATCTATAGCCTTATTAGTTGCTTGGTGTTCATTATCTTTTCCCATATAAACTTGGCAATGAGTTGTATCACATAGATCAAATCCATCGGCCTTGTGTTTTCCAATATTTCTATATGCATAAGACCTTGCTACTATTGACTGAGCTTTTAGTGCCTCTATATGAGAAGAAGCAGGTATTTCTCTAGGAACTACCCCATAGAGGTAGTTTTCAAGATATATATGGTTTATTACATGTATCTTATCTTTTGCAATAAAAGTAATAAAATCCCTATAGGAATTTGGTCCAACTTTTATAATTGAATTTCCAGTCCCAATCACTATAGAACCATCAGCTGGTATTGTCTCTAGAATATCCAATGATGAATCCATAATGTCAATCATACCATCGGTATAAGTGATGATAATAGTATCTTCATAAATTTCAGTAACTTCCCTACCTATATAGTCTCTATCATAGAGGAGGAAATTAGAATCGCTTGATAAAGTTATACTTTCCCATAATTCATAGCTTTTACCGATTTTCACATCCATATAATTGCCATCCAAATGTTGTCCATTTGTCTTTAAAGGTGTAATCATTATTGCTAGTATTATCAATGAAATAAGCAGCTTTTTCATATTCCCTCCTATTTGTTCAAGAATTTCATGATTAAGGTTAAAATTATTGAAATTATTATAGATGTTGTAATCGGAAAATAAAACTTAAAGTTTCCTTTATCTATATAGATATCCCCAGGAAGTCTTCCAATTCTAAATCCTATCCTATCTCCAAAGCTAATAAAAATCCCTAGTAAAATGAGAATAACCCCTAAAGTGATAACTATTTTTCCTAAGTTCAAAATATCACCTAACCTTCTATAAAGGGTATATTGAAGTGGTCGTAGGCCTTTCTAGTAGCAACCCTTCCCCTTGGAGTACGATTTATAAAACCTAGCTGAAGTAGGTATGGCTCATAAACATCTTCTACAGTTCCTCTTTCTTCTCCAGTAGCAGCAGAAATAGTATCCAATCCCACAGGGCCTCCAGCAAAATTCTCGATCATTGTAAGTATAATCTTCCTATCTATATAGTCTAGACCAAGTTCATCGATTTCCAATATTGCTAACCCCTTATTTGCAACCTCATGTGAAATAACTCCATCTTCCACTACTTGGGCATAGTCTCTAACCCTTTTTAATAGTCTATTTGCAATCCTAGGTGTTCCTCTAGATCTCTTTGCTATTTCTAATGCACCCATCTGGTCTATATGTATGTTCAATATTCCAGCTGACCTGGTTACAATATGGGTAAGGCTTTCTAGATCATATAAGTCTAGATTAAGCATAACTCCAAACCTATCTCTTAAGGGGGATGTTAAAAGTCCTGCTCTTGTAGTAGCTCCTATAAGAGTAAACTTATTTAAATCCAGTCTAACTGACCTTGCAGAAGGACCTTTACCTATGATTATATCCAAAGCAAAGTCTTCCATTGCAGGATAAAGTATTTCCTCTACACTTCTATTTATTCTATGGATTTCATCAATAAATAGGACATCATCATCTCCAAGATTAGTAAGAATACTTGCAAGATCACCCTGCCTTTCTATAGCAGGACCTGAAGTAACCCTAATATTAACTCCCATTTCATTGGCAATTATATTAGCCAAGGTAGTCTTACCAAGTCCAGGTGGCCCATAAAGAAGAACATGGTCTAAAGATTCCTTTCTCCCCTTAGCAGCCTGAATAAATATATTAAGTTTTTCCTTGACCTTATCTTGTCCAATATAGTCATCAATCCATTTTGGTCTTAGGCTTGTATCATTTTCCAAATCCTCGCCCTTTAAACTACTACTAACGATTCTATCCTCAAAATCTTCCACTACCATCACCTCTAATGTCTAGATAATCTCTTTAATCCTTCTTTAATTACTTCTTCTATGGTCATAGTCTTTATATCCATCAATTTAATTATACTTTCAACTTCATATCTACTGTAGCCAAGACTTATAAGGGCTTCCACTGACTCTGTATATGTACTATTTGAAATTTCTGCCTTGTCTAAGGAATCATCATCCTCACCTATGTTCATTTTCTCAACTCGGTCCATTAATTCAACAATAATCCTTTCAGCTGTCTTTTTCCCTATACCGGGACAGGTGCTTAACTCAGGAATATTTCTACTCAATATAGCCTTTTTTATTTGAATAGGTGTTAATGTTGATAATATTCCTACAGCAATTTTAGGTCCTACCTTGGATACCAAAAGAAGGAGGTTAAACATGTCCATCTCTTCTTCAGAGTAAAATCCAAATAAGGCAACACCATCATCACGCACATGTAACTGTGTATATAGTATCTGGTTATCCTTACCTAATTCAATCTTTCTCATGGTATTTGCCGATGTTGTGACCTTATATCCTATACCATTATTCTGGATAACCACATAATCATTTTTAAAAGATACTATTTTTCCAATAATAAACTCAAACATAAAACACCGCCTATTTCATGAGACACTGAAAACGTCCATATTGATATCTTTTGTCATCCCGAGCGTAGCCGAGGGATCTCCGAATTTTATACTTTATTAAGAGGAGATTTCTCCATTACGCTTGCTTCAGTCGAAATGACAATTGTATTCTATTTCATTCTAAAGCTTTCCTTAAAATTTAAAGAGCTGCCATGTGTAAATGCAATTGCTAGGGCGTCAGCTACATCGTCAGGTTTTGGGATCTCCTTTAGATTTAATAAGAGCTTGACCATATGCTGAACTTGTTGTTTTTCAGCTCTACCATAACCAACCACTGCCTGCTTAATCTGTAAAGGAGTGTATTCATATATATCTAAGCCTTGATTTATTGCAGCCAGAACCTCAACTCCACGAGCTTGTCCTACCTTAATTACAGTTTTAGAATTTTTATTATGAAACAATTCCTCTATGGCAAAGTCATCTGGTTTATAAATCTCTATTATTTTAGTCAATTCATCATATATAAATTTCAGCCTATCAGGAAACATCATTTTAGAGTCAGTAGTTATAGCGCCATAGTCAAGAGCTTTAAAATTGTTGCCTTTGCATTCTATCAAACCATAACCAACTATAGCAATACCTGGGTCAATTCCTAATATAATCATCTATTTCTCCTTTTTGTCCATATGAGAATATTGTACCATAAAAATCCTCACTAAAGAAGATTAAAGGAGGCATTTGAGAAAAAACTAAGAAAAAAACTAAGTTAGATCTAACTTAGTTTAACTAATATAATTTTCTAATATAGTCGATAGTTCTTCTTCACTATTCACTATAATTCCTTCTCTAAGCTTATCTTGGTCTACTTCCATTAAGACATTGATTGGGTATTCATCAAAAACCTTATCCACTATCCTCTCTCCATTTTCATCGATATTAAAGATAGTAATGTTTCCATCTTTTTCTCCAATAATGTAGTGATCTTGGCAAAGATGGTTTTTCTCTCCCCAAAGAACAACCTTAACATTAGAAAAAGATATAAGCTGTAAATTAGCTTCATTGGCAAAGAGAAAATCATTAAGGTCTTCTTTAGTCAGGTTAACATATTCATCATCAGCCAGAGATACTTTTGAGACTAAATGTCCACATTCTTTATAATGGACTCTCTCTTCAACAAATGTATTAGGAGTTATTCTGTTCTCTTCTTTAAGAATCTCCATATGGTTAGTTCCATCATCTTCAAGCTCTGCTGACAATCTATTTTGTTCTTTAAATTTACCGTCCATAATGAAATATCCGAATAAAAAACTAAGTACGAATAAAATAGATGAAAATATTAAAATCTTCTTTTTTTCTTTATTAAAGTTAAACATAAAATCCCTCCAGATTTCTATCTAGAGGGAATTATTCCCAAAGAATTGATATTTTATACTATCTATAACGCTTTAAAACTTTATCATTTAACCCATTCCAATAAGAATCCTTATATAGTTTCATGCTATTCTTAATAACTATCTTAAAGACTTCACTATATATCATGTTTAAATCATCCCTAGTTAGGAGAGTTGAATCTTCTTTAATATTTACCATATTTGCACTATAATCCAATGTAAGTTGTTTGTCCAAATATTTATTGAGACTAATAACCTTGGTCTTTATTACAGTTAAAGAGTAGTTCTTGATATTCTCATATAGATAATCGAATTGAGATTCATCCTTATCTATCTCTGAAAATATTTTTTCTTTAAAGTCCATAACCTCTTCATTACTGTTCTCAAATTGAAAGAGATACTTTAATGCATACAATTCTTCAATAGAATAATACTTGATTGTAATACTTTCAAGAAGGTTGACCCAATTTTTATTAAAATAGCCATGCTTGTACCCTTCCATGTAAAGAAAAAGTTCTAGTCTATTTATGTCTTCATGTATTAACTCGCCTAGATTTTTTGCAATCATTTGATTTCCATTTTTATGTTTCAAAATTCTAGAGATATGATTCCTTAAATATCTTAATGATATATACTTTGGATATATATTTCTAATATTTTCTTCTAACTCATATAAATTTAGGAGGATATGAATGCAATTTATGTCTTTGTTGTATAAAAAATTATGCGTTAACCCATCATAAATGTCATAAGCGCTGTTAGTACATCCAGTCATAATTACCCTCCTTACGTAGATTAAGCAGATGAAACAATTTTACCTCAAATGCTAAAAAACTGCTACTATTGCTTACTCCAAATAGCGACAGTTTCTTCTATTATATTATATATTTCATCATATTTGTTTAATAAAAAATAATTGGTTTCTTACAAATTCTTAACATTTACTTAACAATTAATTTTTACTGGCTTGTATCACTAATCGAGTTACCCTAACTCGATTAAAAAAGGAATACCCCTTGGTACTCCTTTATGCTTTAAACTAATATTTTATTACTATTTTAGCATCTATGAAATTGCTAGCCCTCTATAATAAGAATATCCCTTCATTTTCGGTTCTTCTAATCTCCTCATCTGGCCATGTTGATGACTGAACTTGACCTATATGCTTTGCTTCAAGGAAGAACATACAAAGTCTTGATTGGCCTATCCCACCTCCTATTGTATAAGGAAGCTCACCATTTAACAAGGCTTTATGATAACTTAAGTTTCTTCTATCTTCAGCATCAGCAAGCTTAAGTTGCCTTTCTAAAATCTCTTCTGATACTCTTATACCCATACTGGATAACTCAAGAGATGACCCTATGGCTTCATCCCAAACAAGAATATCACCGTTTAATTCCCAATCATCATAATCAGGTGATCTATCATCATGTCTTTCACCAGATTTAAGTTTACCACCTATCTTACTTATAAATACTGCACCATATTCACTACATGCAAGATGTTCTCTTTCTTTAGAAGACTTATCTGGATATCTATCCTCTAGTTCTTGTGAACATATAAAAGTTATTTGATCAGGTAGTTTATTAGTCAATCTAGTAGGATAGATTGGATTAATATATTCCTCTGTTTCCTTAAGAGCTTCAAATATGTTGGTTACAACAGCTTTTAGGGTCTCTTCATTTCTATCTGACTTATCGATTACTAACTCCCAATCCCATTGGTCTACATAGATTGAATGGATATTATCAACATATTCATCTGGTCTAATTGCATTCATGTCTGTATAGAGGCCTTCACCTACTTCAAATTCATATGTTTTTAATGCTATTCTCTTCCATTTAGCTAGAGATTGAACTATCTCTAGGTTTTCTCCATATTTTCTCATCTGAAATGAAACAGCCTTCTCTACTCCACTTAAATTATCATTCAAGCCTGTATTTGCTTTCACGAAAAGTGGTGCTGAAACTCTAGTCAAATTCAATTTTTCTGATAGTTTCTTTTCAAAGAAGTCCTTAATCAACTTAATCCCTTCTTGTGATTCTCTTATGGTAAAGCCGTTAACCATCATCATATATTTATTCCTCCTATTTATAATCAATCCGATTTATAAAAAAACCCCTTCATCCTTATATAAAGGACGAAGGGTAATTTCGCGGTACCACCTTAATTAGCATAATGCTCTCTCAATTTGTACAGACTATATAGTCGATACATAATGGCTTTATCGGGCCATAATCGTCTGAGCCTACTAATATTTCGGTCAGATGCTCAAGGATGTTCTTCAACTATACATTCATACCAGGTTTCCACCTAACCCTAGCTCTCTATCACTTCAATATAGCTTACTCTTCCTATCATAGCTCATAGTTAATTTTAATTATTTTATATAATAGATTATTATTTCACTTTTGTCAATTAAGGCTTGAAAAACTGCTAGTGGATTTTCTCCTTACAGTATCTCTAATGCAAATACCTTATGAACATCTTCTGAGTACATCTTAATAGTATCTAATATAAAATAGGTTATCTTTAAATTCAAAGATAAGGCAAAGTTCAAATCGTTCTTAAAACTAGTCTTATGGGAATATTCTTCTACCACTTGGTCTATATAGTTCTTTATCTTGACTTTTAAAGATATAGATTCATCACTAAACATATCAATATCATCTACATTAATCATATTCTTCTTAAATGAATGCATTGGTGCATAGTTATTTAATGCTGATTCATATTTTATATGTTTAATCATTGAGTCAGAAAAAGTCCATCTTTTTGCATGGGGTAAACATACATAGTCTGAAAGGTAATGAGAAATAATTCCAATTTTCTTACTTAATAATTTTATTGCTAGCGGATCTAGTATTCTATTGAATTCCAAATATCTACTTATAAAAATGATTTTCAAAATTTCTTTTGTTATATAGTTAATACTTTCGTCTTGATAGTGTCTAATAAATTTATATCGAGGAAGAATATCAGGAGCAACTGATCCCCATAAAAGTGTCTCCTTATCCAACTTCAAGTCATAAATATTCAAAACATTATCATAAATATTGGATGCGATTATTTTATGAGATTCTGCAAATATTTTAAACACTTCCCTTGTCAAAATTAAATTCTCTTTGAGAATATAACAAAAGCACTAAGATGTCAACCTATAATTTATCTGAAAAATTAAATATTCTTAATATTTAAAATGTAAGGTTGAAGTAATCAGTGTATACCTTCAAGTTATCATCACTGAATAAAATAAAGTTTATTTCTTCGATTCCTTCATTAGAATCAAGAAAATCCTTTATAGCCTTAATCACTATCTTAACAGCCTCTTCAATGGGATATCCATAAGCTCCAGTTGAAATAGAAGGAAATGAAAGAGATTTAAGATTATAGTCCAGGGCCAACTTTAAAGAATTAAAATAAGCAGAATATAAAAGGTCTCCTTCCCTACCACCATGAGCTCCATATATTGGTCCTACAGTATGAATTACATACTTTGAAGGAAGGTCTCCTCCTGTTGTAATTCTTGCTTCTCCTGTTGGACAGCCACCAATCTTCTTGCATTGATCTAATATAAGTCTACCACCCTTTTGATGAATAGCACCGTCTACCCCTCCACCTCCAAGAAGTGTATTGTTAGCAGCATTGACTATAGCATCTGATCTTTCCTCAGTTATGTCTCCCTTGAATACCTTAATAACTGTATCTTTATATTTATACATAATTATTTCACATCCTATTAATAGATATATAAATTCTTCTATCTACTATTATACTGTAAAGCCCCTAAAAAATACAGGGGTAGAAAGCAAGTAATCACATTTGCATCAAGTTCATCAATCTATTAAAGTGTAGACCAAAACTTTCATCCCATCGGTTTCTAGGGTAGGGTAAATCTATTTTAAAATCCTCAATTATCATACCAGGTCTAAAACTTAATACCATAACTCTGGATCCTAATAATATTGCTTCCTCTACGCTATGGGTAACAAAAATTATAGTTCTTTTTTCTTCAAGCCAAAATTCAACTAGTTCTTCCTGCATCTTATACCTTGTATAAGCATCCAAGGCTCCGAAGGGTTCATCCATATATAATATTCTTGGAGAGTTGACTATTGCCCTTGCTATAGCGGCTCTTTGTTGCATTCCTCCAGAGAGTTCATAAGGAAAACTTTCTTTAAATTCCCCTAAGCCAAATCTTTCAATTATATCATTTGATAGGTCATATCTTTTTCTTCTTGGGATATTTCTTAATTCCAATCCAAAACTGATATTATCAACCACGTTTAACCATGGCAGTAAGGAATATTCTTGAAATACCATCCCAGTTTCTATAATAGGTGCATTAATGTGTTTATTTAAAACCAATACCTCCCCTTCAGTGGGTTTTTCTAAGCCTGCTAAAAGTCTAAGAAGGGTTGATTTACCCGATCCACTAGGTCCCAATAAACAAATAAATTCATGTTCATCTACAGAAAGGTTTATGTCCTTTAATGCATCTATCTTTTGACCTTTTTCAGTTATAAAAGTCTTACTAAGATTATTTGTTTTAATAATATCTTTCATAGTAACCACCTACCTAGCCAATCTTTGCCATTTGAAATATCTACCTTCTATAAACCTAAATCCTAGATCTAAGAAACCACCCACTAAACCTATGGATATAATGCCTGCTATAACAACATCTATTCGGGTAACTTGATAAGCATGGCTAATCATATATCCAACTCCAGCAATAGATCCTGGTAGCATTTCAGCACATATTAAACACATCCATGCTGAACCTAATCCAACCCTAAAGCCCGTAAAAATCGAAGGAAGTGCCCCTGGATATAATATCTTCATATATATATCTTTTTTACTAGCACCCAACATTAATGCTGAATCTATTAATGTCTTCTTTACCGATTTAATTCCATACACAGTATTGGTTAATATAGGAAAAAAAGCACCCATAAAGATTATAAAAAGCATGGAAAGCTTAACATTATTTAATAATAAATATCCAGAGTCCCTGACTTCTACATTAAATATAGTAGCTAAGCTTGCAATACCAAACCAAGCTAAAACTAAGGGCACCCAGGCTAAAGATGGAATAGGTTTAAAGAAACTTAAAAAAAGTGATAATAATCTATCTACTGTTTTAGAATGCCCCATTAAAATACCAATAGGTATAGCAAAAATAATGGATATTATATAGCCAAAGATAACTCTAACCAAGCTTACAAAAATATTCTTTACCAATGAACCAATACCAATTAAATTATCCATGGGATTTAATAAAATAATTAATACACGGTTAATTGTAGGCAATTTAATATTATTATCAATTGAACTTGCTAGAAATTGCCATCCTACTATAAACAATACTGGTATTATAAAAGGCATTACCTTATATCCAAATCTTTTCATCTTATCTCTCCTAAAAAATTGCTACTAAGGCATTAAATATAGATTTTCTTGTTACTCATTGACGGGAAGTTCAATTATGTACAGAGAATCCAAAGTAGAACTTATCTATTCGTAAATCGGGTAGGAGGTAAA
>CAZPZN010000073.1:5992-9549 GCA_964590735.1 uncultured Tissierella sp. | reverse complement strand
TTTCATCATTGATATTAAATTGTAATCAATAGATTCTATTCAGCTACATATGCATATAGAAGTACATCTACCATTTCAATAAGGTTATTAACTTTATAGTCTTTAATCTTATCATTATAGAAGTCATGATACATATTTGAATATAGTGGTACGTCTGGTAATAATTCATTCCATCTATCAACAAAGTCCACGAATTTTCCCTTAAATCCTTCTCTATCTAGCGGATCAACTACTACCATTTCTTTAGATAAATTATCTAATTGTTCATCCAATAGGAAGTTTGTATTATATCCTTGAGCAACCATATCTGGGTCTATAGGATATGTTCTTGATAAATCATATCTAGGTGTATAGTTAGTTGCTAAGTTGTACATTCCATATGTTGGAACCCCATACTTAGGATCTTGAGTAGCATCTCTATACATATAGTTTAAAAGCTCAGTAAATGTCATAACAGTTTGGTTGATTTTAATACCTGCTGCTGCTAAGTCATCATTTTCTTGTAATTTTACTACAAGTAAGTCGGATACAGCATTTTTCTCAGATGATGCCCATTCAATAACTAACGGCATTAATGTACCATCATCCATCTTCTTATGACGAATTCCTGATTCATAAGGATTTCCATTCTCATCTAAAGTAAATCCAACTTGCTCTAGTAATTTAACAGCCTCATCTAAACTATATGGATAAGGATTTAATCTTTCATTTAATTCAGCTTTTGTCTCTTGATAGAACCACATTGATTCTCCATAAGGTCCATTTACTACGGAACCAAATCCACCTGTAAATGCTTTAGCAAAGTCATTTCTATCAAGTAGATGTGCTATAGCTTGACGAACTTCAACGAATTGAGTTGGTCCAAAATCAGCTTGGAACATTAATTTACCATATCCTGCACGAGGATATGATGAATAAGCAACTCCACCCTTATCAACTAGGTCAAGACCTGCTGTGATTTCATCTCCACTTGCCATACCTGATAGTAAATCAACTGAACCAGTTGATAATTCATCTAGTGAGGTTTCGCTATTTACCTTTTTATATATTACAGTTTCTATTAAAGGCTTTTGTCCTTCATAGTTACCAATATATTTATCATTAACTTTTAGAACTGCTGTTTTAGATGCTTCATCATAGGATTCTAATACATATGGTCCTGTTGATGGACGAGGAACCTCACGTCTAGCAGCATCAAATCTTGCACTGAAATTTTCTAGAGTGAAATTATCTGAGAAATAAGCTCCATTACCATCGTCTTTAATTTCTACTGTATCATCAGTCCAGAATGATATATCAGTTGGAGCAGTACCAACAAGTGCTAATTCAAAATAGTATGGTAGGCTTTCAGCAGCTATAGTAACTGAGAAAGTTTTATCATCTATTAGTCTTACACCAGTAAATTCCTTAGCTTCTCCTTTAGAAAATGCTCCCCAACCCTTATATTCATATCCGTAGTCATTATCTGCTCCGTTTTCGCCAATTGCTGGAGATGACCATAACATTATTGTAGAAACATAGTCATAGGCTGTGATAGGTGTTCCATCTGCATAGGTAAGACCATCTTTAATAGTCCATGTATGAGTCTTGGAACCATCTTCATTTTCAGTTATTTCATGTTTATCAACTACATTTTCATTGATTACATATTCTCCATCAAATGTAAGCTCAACTGTCCCATAACCAGTGATCATGTTGTAAATATCAAAATCTGCTGCATTGTTTTGCCAGTAAGGAATCCAGTCCCCTGACAACTCTGTAGTATTACCAATTGTAACTTCCCCAGTAGGGCTAGTTGGTTTTGGTGCTTCTGCTGGCTCTGTTGGTTCAGCCGGAGTCTCGCTTGGTGTTGGCTCTGGAGTAGCAGCTGGTTCCTCTGAAGGTGAACACGCTGTAACAATTATAGATAGAGCCATTATTAAAGCAAGTAAAATAACTAAATTTTTTCTTTTCATCATTTTAATCTTTCCCCCTTTAAAATTAGTCTATTTAAAAAGTAGTTTGTCTACTTTATAAATCAAATCTACTATACATTTTATTAGGACAGTCCTAATTATATGATAGTACAATTTTTCTAGCTTAGCATTTTGAAAATGTTTTCAATAATTATGCCTTTAGCTAATTTACTGGTTTTTCGAGAAGCTTATTAGTGATTATATAACAAAAACATAGCTTATCAATATTTGTCTAAACTATAACGAGGTGGGTGTCTTATTTAGAGAACATTAACCTTTACCAACACTTTATAAGCAACCATAAGTGATATGAAATAGATCATACCAACAACACCACGAACCCTTAGTCCTATGAAAATGGCAGCTAAAATTAGAACCGGATGTAAATCCAAGGTAGATGAAACTATCTTTGGCTCTATTATCTGCCTAACGATTTGAACCACTATGAATAATACTATCAATAAGATAGCAGTTAGAGTTTTTCCAATCAGAAGGTTGTAGATTATCAAAGGTATAAATACTATAATCATTCCTATTATAGGTAGAACGTCTAAAATTGCACATAATATGCTTAAAATTAGGGCAAAATCCACATTTAATAGAATAAAACCTACTATCACTTGCAAAAAGCTTATGAATACTACTAATGAATATGCCTTCACATATCCTATAGTCATTTCGATTCCAGACTCAACTATGCTATGCATTTTTTTCTTACCATCAAAAGTAAACATAGAGTAGAAACTATTGCTAAATGATCTTAAATCCTTTGAGAAAAAATATGTAGCAATGAAAGTTATAACCATTATTAAGAGTATATTAGGAAGTTGAAAAGCAGCAGAAAGAAGTGTATTAAGTATTACTATTGTAAAATTCAATAGCTGACTCAAAATTTCTTGAAGATATTCATATATCTTAGTAAGGACAGCTGGCTCTATTTGTCCCGTTATTTCAATAATTTTCTTAACTAAAAAATCAATGTATATAGTAATTTTATTCATACTCGGAATCTTATTTAAAAGCATTATAATTTCAGCTGTGATCTTAGAGACTGCAATAGTCACTAAAAAACCTACTATTAAAAATATAAAAGAGGTGGTGAAAATGGCAGTAATTCCCGATGATACCTTTAGCTTTTTTTGAATACTAGCATTGATATGCCTTGTAGCTAGAGCAATTATAAATCCAAGGACAAAGGGGAGGGTGTATTTAAGAGTGGCAAAGAATAGAACGAACAAAATAGTAAATATTATAGCAAAAATCCCAGTTTTCTTCAACTTCCCATAAAAGGCGCTGTCTAACATATATTTCTACCTCCATTGTCTTGTCTAGTATATTGCTCAGCCATATAAGTTTCTTTAATAATATCACGAATCTAGGACATTACCAACAGTTTATTTACTGGATGATCAGTGATTTACCTTGACCTTACTTATGGTTTCTCATCTGTTCATCATACATATTCTTGTAAAAACCATCTTGTGCCATTAAGGATTCATGGTTTCCTCTCTCTATAACCTTACCCTTATTTAAAACCAATATCTTATCTACATTTTTAATAGTAGAAAGCCTATGTGCAATTATAAAGGTTGTACGATCCTC
>CAZPZN010000073.1:3777-5892 GCA_964590735.1 uncultured Tissierella sp. | reverse complement strand
GTTCCTACATAGGAAAGAGCGTCAATTGCCCTATATCCTCCGTAACTTCTCACCTTAGTTACTTCTAAATTGCTATCAAATATCTCTTCATTGATTTCATCAAATTCATCTTTTATATGGTCTTCCCTATTGAAGGCTTGAATTATTTCCATGTTTTGAATGTTCTCATTGATACTAGCATTTATATCTCCTACGTAATTACGATTAAGACTTGTATACTTAGCTGTCTTATATCTTAAATCTCTAAATATAATATAAATTATAGGTACTAACAATAAAAACATTAGGGCAACAGGAAGATTGGTGATTGCAATCATTCCATATATGCTCACAATCATAATAGTTGAAGTAGTCATGTCGGCCAAAATTAATTGGAACATCATCTTCAACCTATTGGTATCATTAGTAATTCTAGAGACTATATTACCAGAAGGTAAGTTATCGAAATAGGATATTGGAAGCTTATTAATGTGCTTGTAAACATCCTTTTGTACATTAAATGAAATCATATTGGCTGCCTGCTCAAAAGCAAGTAGGGCTAAATTTCCAAATAGTCCACAAAGAATGTAGACAAGCAGGTAAATCCCTAAAAGCTTTGCTATAGAAATGAAGTCTGACTTTTCCATTCCTACTTTTATATAGGTATTTAAGATATAACCTATGATCATAGGACCTATTATTTCCAAGGCAGTACGAATGATGGATAGCAATAATCCAACTGATAAAGGTTTCGCTTCCTTTTTAGCATAGGCTTTTAATTTTTTTGTTACAAATTCATTTCGTATCTTATTCTTCATCAAAACGACTCCTTGCTAGCTGATTCTTATACTGTTCGTAATACCACTTTCTGCCCTTAATAAGGTCTTCGTGACTTCCTCTTTCAACAATTTTACCTCTATCAAGGACTATAATCTCATCTAAATCCTTAACTTGACTTATCCTATGAGTTGAAATGATAGTGGTTTTTCCTTGTCTATTTGCATGAATATTATTTATAATATTCTTTTCTGTCCTTCCATCAACTGCACTCATACAATCATCAAGTATTAGAATATCAGGATTCTTTAAGAATGCCCTAGCAATACCAATCCTCTGATTTTGTCCACCAGATAGGGATATCCCCCTTTCGCCACAAAGAGTATCTAAGCCCTTTGGAAAGCTATTAAGATCCTTTTCGAAATCAGCAAGCCTTATTGCTTTCATTACCTCTTCATCACTAGCATCTGGCTTAGACAGCTTAATATTGTCCCTAATTGTTTTAGAAAATATCATATGCCTCTGTGGTACATATCCTATAAGGTCTCTAATACTTGAAATCCTATAATTATCAATCTTTTCCCCATTTAGATAAATAGTGTCTGTAGTCATGGGATAAAGTCCTAAAAGTTGCTTTAAGAAAGTAGATTTACCCGACCCGGTCTTTCCCAGAACTCCCAGTGACTTTCCACTTCCTATTTGAACATTTAAATCCTTTAATATATTCTCTTTTGAAGAAGGATATTTGAAAGAGTGATTTTTAAATTCAATATCAGGATTTGTGCTTAGTTGTACAGCAGAACTTTTTTCCACAATATCTTCCTTGTAATCCAAGACTTCCTGAATTCTTTCCATAGATGCACGGGCTTGCTGTTTGATGTTAATAAAGTTTCCAAAGGCATACATAGGCCATACCAACATATTCAAATAATAGGTAAAGGAAACTAATTGCCCTATGGAAATCTCCCCTCTAGAAATTAAAAAAGACCCGTATCCAATAGCAATAATAAAGGTCATTGCTGGTATAATGCTTTGTATAGGAGTAATAAGAGCTTGATATTTTACTACATCCAAGTTCCTACTACACAAATCTTGACCCCTAGATTCAAATTCCTTGTATCTTGATTTTTGCAAATTGAAAACTCGAATAATCCTGATTCCTTCAACATCCTCTAAAACATTGGTATTTAGCTTGTCAAAGGCTCTTTGTACCCTGTCCCATCTAGTGTAAATCTTATTTCCAATGAGAATCACTAGATATGCAAGAAGGGGAAGAGGTAGTATTGAAGCAAGAGTAAGCTTAACATCCACGACCACCATCATCATAATGATAATTAATAAAGGAAACATTGTAGAGTC
>CAZPZN010000073.1:0-3677 GCA_964590735.1 uncultured Tissierella sp. | reverse complement strand
ACTGCTAATATATACTTCTTCTTATAATACGATATAAACCACCAAAAATCCTTAAACATAGGTCCTCCTTGTTCTAAAAAAAATATCTTTTATTGTATAAAAAACAAGAAAATATCACACTTAATAAGTATACCCCAGAAGCAGAAAAAATCCCAATGTGATTTAAACATTGGGATTTTATTGTATAGAGGCAAAATCATAAATTAGTTTCCACTTGTTACTCCTAATTCTTTATTTGAGTAATAAATGCAATCTTTCGGACATACTTGTTGGCAGGAATTGCATTGTAGGCATAATGAAGTTTTTATATCAGCCTTTTTATTCTCGGATTTGACTAGTATTGCTTCCGTTGGACATACCTTCTCGCATAGCTTACAGCCAATACATGTTTGTTTGTTAACCTTTGTTGAGAACTTTGCATACTTACCAAAGACCTTTTGAGGTGCACCAAAAGGGCAAAGTAAATTGTGAAATACTACAGGCTTATATCTAAGCGTTAAGAATATTGAAACAAATATCCAGAATAGTAATATTGGAATATTTTTATGTAAGACTCTTTTTGCAAATAGCATGACTATAATACTTCCTACTAGGGCTATCCATGGAAGTTTCCCGGATTGTAACCATTTAGGGGTTCCTTTCGTCTGCCATTTCATCTTTTTTGAAAGCCATTCTGTTGGAATCATCAATGTATTCATTGGACATGCATATCCGCAATAAATTCTTCCAAAAAATATGGCTGCTATTAGACCTACTCCATATATAGCAAACCAAAGCATCATCTTACCCTGTGATATTAAAAAGATGAATAATCCTAAAAATAATATACGTACTAAAGAAATAATATTTTTCATATACGTCCTCCCTTTATTGTTTTTTTAATATTATATCGCTATAATAACAATAAAGGTGTTACCAAGGTAACTATGTTAAGGAGAATTATTTATGGTTAACAATACTTCTTTATTTAGAAATATTACTTTACTTAAAGCTCTATCCGATGAAGTTATACTTACTAAACTAAAAAGTGGAAAGTTCACTATTGTTTCTTATAAGAAGAATAGTGTTGTGCATCTGGAAGGAGAAACTTGTAATAAATTAGAGATAGTCTTGTCTGGAAAAGTTGTCATAGATAGCATCGATGAATCTGGAAATTTACTTACAATCTCCGAATTTGTTAGAGATGATATTTTAGGGGGTAATCTATTATTTTCAATGAATCCTTATTTCCCCATGACTGTATCTACACGATTGCCTACTGAAATATTAGAGATAGATAGAGAAGCTTTATTTGACCTGTTTTGCAACAATTCCTTATTTCTACGAACGTATTTGGAACTGGTATCTTACAATGCATTTATCCTAGGGGATAAGATAAAACATTATGTAAACAAAACAATTAGAGATAGCATAATGAATTTTCTTGACTATGAAAGCAAAAAACAGAACTCTAAACATATAAGGTTGAATATATCCAAAAAAAACCTTGCAGAAAGAATTGGAGTTCAACGTACATCTTTATCACGTGAATTGGCTAAGATGAGAGATGATGGGCTGATTACTTTCGACAGGGATTCAATTACTATCTTATGATGATTTTAATCTTCAAGGCAAACTATTTAATAATTTAGCACGCTAAGTTCCTATTCCTTTACCCATATAACACGACCTTGTTTTCTAGCAAGTACCCACCACTTTAGATATCAGAAGCAATTGCATCACACCACCGCAACTATTTTATCGTTTAAGAAGTGGAGGACACCTTCACCTCGTTATAATTCCCCTAAACTTATAGTCCAGGGGAATCTAATTAACTTATCATGTTATCTCATCTTATTCTTTGATTTTATATATTTTCGAGCGTTTTTCATGCCACCCACTTCACTAAACATTTCTGTTATCTTATTCTTCTCTATTTGCTTGGAGTTAAGATTTTCATACTTGGCTTCTTTCTTTAATTTAAGATAACTATCGAATCGCTTACTTGAAAGTAGGCCTTGATTTATTGCCTCTTGTACAGCACACCTGGGTTCATTAGTGTGGGTGCAATCACTGAATTTACATCTAGTGGCCATATCATCAATATCGGCAAATGTTTTAGACAAATTTGCACTTTCTATTCCTATTTCTCTCATGCCAGGGGTATCTATAAGGACTCCACCATCTGCTAGAATAAACATTTCACGCCTAGTTGTGGTATGTCTACCTTTGTCATCGCTTCTTATCTCTTTAGTTTCTATGGTGTCGTCACCAATAATTTTATTGATCAAACTTGATTTTCCAACACCTGATGACCCAATAAAAGCAACTGTTTTACCAGGATGAATATAGTCATTAACAGACAAGTAGCCATCTTCAATAATACTAGATGTAACAATAACATCTACTCCTATGGCCACAGAATTTACTTCTGACAACTTTTCTGCTAAATTATCACATAAATCAGATTTAGTTAACACTATGACCGGACTAGCTCCACTATCCCAAGCAATTCCGAGATATCGTTCAACTCTTCTTATATTAAAATCATTGTTAAGGGACATACATATAAAAATTGTATCAATATTTGATGCTACTATTTGTTCATCATTAGAAGTTCCTGCTGCCTTCCTAATAAAAGCACTTTTCCTAGTCAATACATGATGGATAATTGCATTTCCACCTTCATTACTAAGCCTATCCACCATAACAAAATCTCCTACAGCTGGATAATCAGATACCCTTGTAGTGTTAAATCGAAACTTCCCAGATACCTCTGCAGATAATTCTCCATTTTCCGTTATAATCTTATATATGTTTGTATATTGAGAAATTACTCTTCCAATATAAAGACCCTCATACATAGTTGATTCAGTAATAAATCTTTCACTCAGGCCAATATTTTTCATATCAATTTTATTCAATTTTTTCCTCCTAAAGTTTTATCGATAATAACTTTTTGGGAGGTTTAACAGGGGATTATTCTGCATTAACCTCCCTATTTACTACACTCTCCATTATTCTAATTATCATAAAACAACAACTCCTTTCTTGAATTGTTACATAATTTAAATCTTTAATTCCAAATTTATTTTACCACAATAAGATCAAAAAAAAACACCATTAGGTGTTTTTTAGTTGGCCATCCTTAGACTAGGCCCCAATTATACTTATGTTCCTTCCCACATATGGCAATGGCTGCAGCTCCAAATATTCCACCATTATAGCCAAATTGTGATGGCGAAATCTCCAAGTCTTTATTTGCAGAGACATAAATATGATTTCTTAAACTTTTCTGAAGTGATTTCTCAAAGAGTGAAAATGAAATGGATACTCCCCCACCTAAAATTACTCTTTCTGGATTTAAAACATTAGAGATTAAAGCTAGTATCTTTCCAAGATAATAGCCTTCAAGTTCAAAGGTTTTAATGGCTGTTTCATCTTTCTTGTAGGCAAGGTCTGCTATTTGTTTTGCATCTATTAGCCTTCCGTTATAATGGCTATTTCCACCTAAGTTAATGTAGTTTCTTACAAGAGCAGGTCCTGATGCATGCATTTCAAGACAACCTTTATTTCCACAATTACACTGATTACCATCTTCTACTACAATACAATGGCCAATTTCACCAGCATTCCCAAATCCCCCGTAATATAGATTATCATTTATGAATAGAGCTCCACCAACACCATTTGAAATA
>CAZPZN010000072.1:0-9560 GCA_964590735.1 uncultured Tissierella sp. | reverse complement strand
TTTACCTATACAGTCCTTAGGGGCGATAGAATTGGGATCCTTGGTGCAAATGGCCTAGGTAAATCCACCTTGTTGAAGATATTCTCAGGGGAAATCTCACCTGATAAGGGGACTGTAGAAATAGGAGAAACCGTGAAATTGGGAGTCTTTTCGCAAGAAACAACCCATCTTGATGATAATCAAAGAGCAATTGACTATATAAAGGAAGGTGGAGAATTTATAAGCACCGCAGATGGTATAAAAATATCTGCATCTCAGATGCTTGAACGATTCCTCTTTCCACCAGACCTTCAATGGACTCCTATTGGAAAGTTATCTGGGGGAGAAAAGAGAAGGCTACATCTCTTAAGAACCCTAATGGAATCTCCAAATGTTCTCCTATTAGATGAGCCTACTAATGACTTAGATATTCAAACCCTTACAATTCTTGAAGAATATATTGAAGAATTTACAGGAGCAGTAATAATAGTTTCCCACGATAGATACCTTTTGGATAAAATAGTTGAGAAGGTATTTGTATTTGAAGGAAATGGGCAGATTAAGGCTTATACTGGGAACTACTCCTATTTTAAAGAACAAACAAAAGAAGAAGAGCCTAAGGACAAGGAAGAGAAGAAGGAAAGAGTAAAAGGACCCTCTCAAAAACTAAAATTCTCCTTTAATGAACAAAGAGAATGGGAAACAATAGATCAAGATATAAGTATATTAGAAGAAGAAATAACTAAGATAGGAAAAGAAATGGAAAATGCAGCAAGTGAATATACCATGCTAGAAGAGTTAATAAAGAATAAAGAAGAAGTAGAGAAAAAACTAGAAGAAAAGATGGAGAGATGGGTGTATTTATCTGAATTAGATGAAAAGATAAAAAATCAGTAAGTTTAAGAAAGTAGGTAAGTTATGAAGAAATTAGTATTAGCTGAAAAGCCATCTGTTGGCCGTGATATTGCCAGGGTTCTAAATTGCAATAAGAAGGGCAATGGTTTTATAGAAGGAGATAAGTATATAGTAACTTGGGCTTTGGGGCATTTAGTTACCTTAGCTGACCCTGAGGAATATAGTCCTAAATATAAAACTTGGAATATGGAAGACCTACCAATGCTTCCAAATGAGATTAAACTAGTAATTATTAAACAAAGTGGAAAACAGTTTAATAGCGTAAAAACACAGCTTCATCGTAAAGATGTAAATGAAATAATCATCGCAACGGATGCCGGTCGTGAAGGTGAATTAGTAGCAAGATGGATTATTGAAAAGGCTCATGTAAAGAAACCTATTAAAAGATTGTGGATTTCTTCAGTTACTGACAAGGCCATAAAGGATGGCTTTAATAATCTAAAGGACGGCAGGGCTTATGAAAATCTATATGAAGCTGCACAAGGAAGAGCTGAAGCGGATTGGGTTGTAGGAATCAACGCTACAAGAGCCTTAACAGTTAAGTATAATTCTCAATTGTCCTGCGGTAGAGTTCAGACCCCTACCCTAGCTTTAATTGCCAAGAGAGAAGAGGAAATTAAAAACTTTAAACCTAGAGATTATTTTGGAATTATAGCTACAAGTAAGGATATCAACTTTACTTGGCAACATGGTAAGAATAATGAATCAAGAAGCTTTGATAAATCACATGTTGAGAAAGTTATCTCTACTATAAAGAACAAGAGTTGCAATGTAGTCGATGTTGACAAGAGTTTAAAGAAAACATATTCTCCTAGACTTTACGATTTAACTGAGCTTCAAAGAGACGCTAATAAACTCTTTGGATTCTCGGCTAAGGAAACACTGTCCATTATGCAAAAGCTATATGAAAGTTATAAAGTATTAACTTATCCTAGAACGGATAGTAGGTATTTAACTGATGATATAATCCCTACCCTAAAGGATAGGTTAAAGGCAATCAATATAGGTTCTTACTCAAAATATGCTTCCCAGCTTATGAAAACTCAGATCAAGGGAAATAAATCCTTCGTGGACAATACAAAGGTAAGTGACCACCATGCTATAATTCCTACTGAAGAGAGGGTTATCTTATCAGAGTTTACTAATAATGAGAGAAAGATTTTTGACCTTGTAGTAAAGAGATTTTTAGCAGTTTTATATCCTCCATTTGAATATGAACAAACTATTATCAAGGCAAAGATAGGTGATGAGAACTTTATTGCTAAGGGCAAGAGAGTTCTTAAACAAGGTTATAGGGAAATCTATGATAATAAAGATGATGATGAAAATGAAGAAGATGTTAAAGAACAAAATCTGCCATTAATAAATAAGGGTGATGTCCTAAATATAGTATCTATTAAGGAGACTAATGGTAAGACTACACCACCACCATATTTTAATGAGGGAACACTATTATCTGCTATGGAGAATCCAGCAAAATATATGGATACCCAAAATCACGAGTTAGCAAAGATCCTTAAGGATACAGGCGGTATAGGAACAGTGGCAACTAGAGCAGATATTATAGAAAAGCTATTTAAAACCTTCCTTATTGAAAATAGAGGAAAGGACATTTTAATCACAGGAAAGGGCAAGCAGCTTCTTGAATTAGTGCCTGAAGGATTGAAATCCCCATTTCTAACTGCAGAATGGGAGAAAAAACTGAATCTCATATCCCAAGGTAAATTAAGCCGTAAATCCTTTATAGATGAAACTAGAAAATATACTAAAGAAATCATCCATGAGATCAAAGTTATGGAAGAGACCTTTAGACATGATAATATTACCAGGACCAAGTGCCCTGAATGTGGAAAATATATGTTAGAGGTAAAGAGTAAAAAAGGTAAAATGCTTGTATGCCAGGATAGGGAATGTGGTCATAGAAAGAGCATTAGTAAAATAACAAATGCAAGATGCCCTAAATGCCATAAAAAGTTAGAACTTAGAGGAGAAGGGGATGGACAAATCTTCGCTTGCTCATGTGGACATAGAGAAAAACTATCTGCTTTTGAAGAAAGAAGAAAAAAGGATAAGAACAAGGTAGATAAGAAAGAAGTATCTAAATTTATGAAGGAACAAAAAAAGGAAGAAGAGGCCCTAAATACAAGCTTAGCAGATGCATTATCAAAATTGAAATTCTAAGCATATAGTATAGCACTTTTATTTCACATCTTGTGTTTTGCTGTGATTTAACTGTAAATTTTGTCTTAATATGCTATAATTAAATTGAAAAATCACATCATGACAAAAGATTAAAGATTATAAAATAGGGGGCTGGCAGATGTCTACTATAACCAGTTTTAAACGAGAAGATATAAACAAGGATAATCCAATTATTAACTCACTAAGAACAACCATAGAAACAAATTTTTATGGTAATAATGTGGTATATGTAAATTCAATAAGTGAAGCATATAAACTAGCTCATGACTCACCAGGAACCATAGTTACTGACATGCCAGTATATAGACCAGAAGAGATAGGGCTTTCAAGGGATGCGAAAGTTTTATTATTTAATGATGGAGCTACAACTGGTAGGTTTGCAGGGGCTAGAGTAATAGTAGGAGATCCCAATGTTGATTTAAATGAATACTCTTCAATTGCTAGAGAAGCAGTCTACCAATCAAGATATAAGAAATTATATCATGCACAATGTATTATTGGATTACATGAGGACTTCATGATAAGAGCGCATCTTCTAATACCTGAAGGACATGAGAATATTATGTATTCATGGTTACTTAACTTCCAATTCTTAACTCAACATATAATGAATTCATATAAAAAATCTAAGCCTTATCCAGAAGGGGATTTATATGTATTTTCCGATCCCGATTATGTTCCAAAATCTAATCCAGATGGACTTGCATTATTTGATCCTGAGCATAACTGTGCACTTCTTCTTGGAATGAGATACTTTGGGGAACATAAAAAGGGAACCCTGACTCTTGGCTGGGGAGTAGCCAATAGAAATGGATATTGTTCATGTCATGGTGGTATGAAGCGATACAATTTTGATGATGGAAATAAATATACCATAGGTGTATTCGGATTATCTGGTTCAGGAAAATCCACTTTAACCCATGCAAAGCACGATGGTAAATTTGATATAACCATATTACATGATGATGCATACATAATCTCAACAGAAGACGGATCATCGGTGGCCCTGGAACCGGCTTACTTCGATAAAACTCAGGATTATCCAACTACTGATCCTGCAAATAAGTATTTATTAACAGTCCAAAATTGTGGAGTTACTATTGATGATGAGGGAAATAAGGTAATAGTGACTGAAGATATTAGAAATGGAAATGGTAGAGCTGTAAAGTCCAAGCTTTGGGCTGAGAACAGAGTAGATAAAATAGATGAACCCGTAGATGCTATTGCATGGCTGATGAAGGATGCAACCCTTCCACCTGTTGTAAAGCTGACTGACCCTGTATTAGCAGCAGTTATGGGTGCAACCTTAGCTACTAAAAGGTCTACAGCAGAGAAGTTGGCAAAAAACGTGGACATGAATGCACTAGTAATTGAACCTTATGCAAATCCATTTAGAACTTACCCATTAGTAAATGATTATGAAAAATTTAAAGAACTCTTCGAAAAGAGAAAAGTTGAATGCTATATAATAAATACTGGACACTTTCTTGGTAAGAAAATCCCTAAAGAGGTGACCTTGCAGCTGCTTGAAGATATAGCAACTAAAAAGGCAGACTTTATAAAGCTTGGAGACTTTAATGAAATAGAATATATGAAAATTGATGGTTTTACTCCTGTATTTAACGAAGAATACCTTGAGATGTGGCAAAATAGTATTAACTATAGAAAGGAATTCCTTATTAATATGAAGTCCTTTAAGGGCGGCAAGGACAAATTACCTGATGAAGCACTGGCTTCTTTGGAAAAATTAGAGCAGGAACTAAAGATAGCAGTATATTCGTAATTAAGCAAAATCAAGTATATTAGTGCTTATATAAAAGTCTTGGTAAAGCCAAGACTTTTTCTTTTCAAGTCTAACATTGGCTGAAGAGCAAACTAAGTTTGAAATAATATAGCAAATGATTGGTATACTAAAATTATACTTTTTAGATTAAGCTTAAAAATATATAAGATAATTTAATAATAATGTGGTAGAATATAGCTAATAAGAATAAAGTAGGTGCGTTATGATAAAATTAGGTGAAATTCAAAAATTACAAATAAAGCGGTTTACATCAGTAGGAGCTTTCTTGAATGAAGAAGAGCCAGTTGATGAAGATGTGCTGTTACCAAAGGCTCAGATACCTGAAGGAGCAGAAATTGACGATGAAATAGAGGTAATGATCTATAGGGACTCTAGGGATAGAATTATTGCTAGCACAAATAGAGCAAAATTAACAGTTGGACAAATGGGTCATCTAATGGTAGTAAGTCAGTCTAAGATAGGTTCCTTCCTTGACTGGGGACTTGAAAAGGACTTGTTTTTGCCATTTAGTGAAACTGTGGGTGCTATAGAGAAAGGGAAACAATACCTAGTTGTAGTCTACTTAGATAAAAGTGATAGATTGGCTGCAACTATGAAAATCAGGAAGTTCTTGAGTACAGACTCTCCATATAAAGAAAATGACAAAGCAAATGGAACTATCTACAGTATTAATAGAGATATAGGTGCATTTATAGCAGTAGATAATAAATATGATGGTTTAATACCTAAGAGAGAACTCAAAGGAGTTTATGAGGTAGGAGAGACCATAGAAGTCAGAATAAATAAGGTCCTTGAAGATGGCAAATTGGATTTAAGCCTAAGAGATCGCGGATATGTACAGATGGATGAGGATGCCAAAATAATTACAAGTAAGATCAAAGAAAAGGGTGGAAAGCTTGGTTTAACTGATAAGTCTTCACCTGAAAGAATAGAAAAAGAACTAGCTATGAGCAAATCAGCATTTAAGAGGGCTATAGGTAGATTGTATAAGGATGGCATCATAGTAATTACTGAAAAGGAGATTCAATTTAAAGATAAATAGAAGATGGTAGATTATTAAGGGACTTATATCTGAGAGAATATTTCTAAAGAGAATTCTCTCAGAATATTTTTGTTAAAATTTAAACAGCTATAAGGCTTTATTAGCTTTATATAGATAAACAATCAAATAGGAGGAATATAAATGGCAAAGATAGTAATTAAAAACGATATTTTGGAACTTTTTCTTTTCATGTGGGACTCAGTATCACAAAGAGAAAAAATAAGTGAAAGTCTGTTGTTTGAAGTAGCTGATCATAAAGATATGGCTTATCTTTATGGTGAGGATTTCTCAAAGGACTCATTACGTAAAGTTATGTCAGCCTTATCCAATAGGGAACTTGTAAACCAACCTACAAAAAAGGAAAGTAGATTCTGGAACAATAATATGTGGATGCTAGAAGATATGGAATTCACAAATATGATGATTGCTCCTGTAAAACAACTTAACCTAGATGAATTAAAAGGTAAGCTTACAAAGGATGAGTATGAAGTAATCTTCATTCCAGGACATATTGATGAATACTATATAGATGGCAATAAACTAATAATAAACTACTTTAAGATAATGATTGATATGTTTGGTGGTGAACCAGCTAAAATCGGAGGAAAACCACTTAAGGAGTATATAGAAGAAAAACTACTTAGTATGTAATTATTTTAATTACCTTTTTATTACGAATAGGAAAGTTCTACTTTGAATCTTCTTCATATAATTAATTAGATAAGTAAATTTGAACCTATACAAAAACGTCCCTCTATGCTAGAATATACAAAGCATGAAGGGCGTTTTATTTATGTTTTATATACTTAGTAATATTTAAAATCGGAGGTACAAATGTCATTATTTAAAGATAGAGTATTTTATAAATCTATGTTTGCTATAGCAATACCTATAGCACTACAGAACCTTATTACATCAGCATTAAACATGGTAGATACATTGATGATAAGTAGCCTAGGACAATCCTCTATAGCAGCTGTTGGGCTGGCTAACCAAGTGTTCTTCTTCTACATTTTATTAACATTTGGAATCAATAGTGGATCCTCAATTTTTATTGCTCAATACTGGGGTAAGGAGGATATCCCTAAGATAAGGAAGATATTAGGTTTAGCCCTAAGTATAGGTACTCTATTGGGTGTATTCTTTACTATAATAGCTTTCTTTTTTCCTGAATTCATTATGGGATTGTTGATACAGGAAGCTGAAGTTATAGAAATAGGTAGTGAGTATTTAAGAATAATATCCTTATCCTATATTGTTACTTCAATTAGTTTCGCATATAGCGTGGCCTTAAGAACAACGGGAAACCCAAATATTCCTATGAAGATTTCAGCTATTGCCTTTGTTACCAATACGGTATTTAACTATATTCTTATCTTTGGAAAATTAGGTCTACCAGCTATGGGTGTGGTCGGAGCAGCTTGGGGTACTGTAATAGCTAGATTTGTTGAAATAGGCATTACTTTTTATGCTGTTTATGCATCAAAAGGCCCTTTAGCAGCTAATGTAAAAGAACTCTTTGGATGGAGCAAGGAATTTTATGTAAAATATATTAAGACAACATATGCTGTAGTCCTTGCTGAGGGAGCATGGTCTTTGGGACAGGTAATGTATTCCGTTGCCTATGCTAAATTAGGTGAGGAAGCAACGGCAGCTGTACAGTTAACCAATACAATTCAAAACATATTTTTCGTCCTTATTAGAGGACTTGCTAATGCCTGCACAGTTATGGTTGGTAACAAGATAGGTGGAGGTCAAGAGGAAGAAGCCTATGAATATGCAAAAAAATTTGTAATTATATCTACTATTTTAGGCTTGATTTTAGGAATAATAATGGCAATAACACCAAAGTTTACATTAATGTTCTTTAAAGGATTGGAACCTGGTCTATATGATGTATCTTATAAATTATTAGTAGTGATGGGATTAACCTTTGTAATTAGGGTATTCAATTCAACAGCAATAGTAGGTGTTTTAAGAGGCGGAGGAGATACTACCTTTGGAATGATCATAGATATTGGCTCTGTATGGATTGTGGGAGTACCTTTAGCATTCATAGGGGCAATGGTATTTGAAATGCCAGTTTATTATCTACTTTTGCTAATTACCTTAGAAGAGCTAGTGAAAGTAGTAGTTGCAATACCAAGAATGTTATCTAAGAAATGGATAAAAAATATTACTTAAAGAAATACCTAAAAGATGGGTATTCTATTAAGTAATTATTATTAAATTCCTAAATTCAGGAGGATATTATGGATTTTAAAGTTGGAGATATTATTATAGGTGAAATAATTGATTTTACCCACGAAGGAAATGGGTTAATGAAGAAAGATAACTTCGCCTTCTTCATCCCACATGGGATAATTGGAGATAAAGTTGAAATAAAGATTACTGAAATGAAAAAGCACTTTGGATTTGGTTCAATTACAAAGATAATTGAACCTTCTTCTGATAGAGTAAACCAAAATATATCAAGTTCTAGTGGAGAAATTCCACTGATAAACTATGATTACCAAAAACAGCTAAAATGGAAAAAAGATAAGGTGAAAATGGACTTATACAAATTTGCAGGACTTTCTGATATTAAAGTTGAAGATACTATAGGGATGGCTCATCCATACAGGTATAGAAATCATATGCAAATACCTGTAGGTAATAGGAATAATAAAGCTATTCTAGGATTTTTTCAAAAGGGAAGCCATGATATTGTAGATATGGATGGAAGTATTCTTCAACCTGAAATAGGAGATAAAATTCTAGAGACTATTAGAGAATGGATAGATAGATATGATATAAAACCTTATGATAGACGTGCTAACAAAGGAATCCTTAGGCATGTTGGAATTAGGACCAATAAAGAAAATCAAGCCATGGTGATAATGGTGACAGCAACTAATTATTTACCAAAAGCCAAAGAGCTCGTAAACAAGCTAAAAGGTATAAAGGGTGTAATGAGCATATATCATAATATAAACAATATGAAATCTTCACCAACTTACGGCAGCAAGTATATAAAGTTATACGGAGAAGATAGGTTAGTAGATTTATTGGGGAATTTAAAATTCAACATATCACCAAATTCATTCTTTCAGGTTAACAGAAGTCAGGCTGAAGTACTATATAGTATTGCAATAGACTATCTAGAGCCAAATAGAGTAGATACGATTTTTGATATTTACTGCGGAATTGGTACTTTATCCTTATATATAGCGGAAGAAGTAAAAAATGTATATGGAATAGAATCTGTAGAAGCTGCAACAGATGATGCTATAGAAAACGTAAAACTAAATAATATTAATAATGTGGAATTTATTACAGGAAAGGCAGAAGAAGTATTTCCTGAAATCATAGCAAAAGGAATAAAAGGCAACAAGGTTGTAATAGATCCACCAAGAAAAGGCTGTGAACCACAGGTTCTAGAGTCAATAGTAAAACTAAATCCAGAAAGAGTTGTTTACGTATCCTGTAATTCAACTACCATGGCAAGGGATGTAAAGTATTTATTGGAGAACGGCTATAAAGTAAGTAAGGTCCAACCCGTGGATATGTTTCCTCATACTAGTCATTGTGAGGTAGTTGTTAGAATTGAAAAGGTGTAAGATGCAGCAATATCAATAG
>CAZPZN010000071.1:7591-9686 GCA_964590735.1 uncultured Tissierella sp. | reverse complement strand
AGCGTATAATAAAAGATTTATGTATAAATATGGTGAGATGATATATAGTCTTACTATAGGGTTTAAACTGCTTTACATGTAGTTTGAATTAATTGATTCCAAGGCATCATTAAGTCCAGTATATTAGGATTTGTCTTAAAACCGGAACCTTGTAATCTTGATAATAGGAATTCTAAAATTTGTAGGGGTTTAGTTCATTGGCTTTTGCTGTTCCGATCAGTGAATATACACATGCACTTGCTTTGCCTCCTTCAGGACTCTGTATGTCTCTTCCATATATATTTTATTTCATAGTCATATAAATAATAGATTTCATTAGTAAATAACAATAACGTATTTTCATTAATTTTATTTGCTCCTATTATATCATTACCCGCAGTCACATTATGTATTATATTATCTACCCATCTATTACTATTCCATTCCACCAACAAGTAACAGAATATACGATTATTGAATATATATCTCACTTGTATCAATTTGCATCAAAGTATCACGAAAATCAAACTGACTTAGTAGTTTATAAGTCAGTTTAATCGTTTCTACTAATTATCACTTCTCAAAGATTAATAAAAAAAACGTAGTTGAATTTACAGCAAGTATTAATAATAACAATGATTCCACTCTATTCATCGTTGAATATTCTGAATATAATCTTGCTATTATCATAACACTTATAAAAATACCTGCTAAAATTAAGTTCTTTTTAGTTTTTGGCATATTAATATGATAATCCGCTAACACTAACTGACAATGGCCATTGTTTATCTACTCCTGTTAAAGTAAAAGATCCAGCATATTTATCTCCAGATACTCCAATACTAATACTTCCTTTTGTAGCTTCATACGTGTGGATATATTTTAGTGCTACAGCTGTTGTATTAGAACCACCAGTCAAACGATTTTTATTAAGATTAGTACTAATAGTAATTTGCTCAGCATATACAAATCCATAATTCAAATGATTTGTTTGTTCTTGTATTGCCCATACAATACCACTATTTGGTATATAATCAGCGACTCTTTTCGAAAGAGATACCGAAGGGGCACTACTTTTTACCACACACCCAGCTCCAGAATAATCAAACCCTCCGCCCCAATTAAAACCAAAATAGTCATCGCCTGTGGCAGGAATGGATGATCCTGTACCACCTAACTCCCAGAAAGCATTTCCTGATATAACATATCTCTGAGTAGTTGTATTTCCTGTGAAAACATTTAGTCTTATCGTTAGCTTTCTATAAGTATCTTCATCGCTATCTACAAAGTCAAATCCCAATGGTGAAATATCTAATTTTTCCATTTCTGCTTTTGAAAGCAATCTGCTTTCAGCAACCTTCCTCTCACCATTAATAGTTTCATATGTTTCTCTGACATATACAGTACCACTCAAGCTAGTTAGTAGCTTTTTTCCTTCGTTTGTATGTTTCTTATAGTCTTCACCTAATGAACTATTGTTCATATGATGTATTAATTCATCTAACTTCTTATTATTAGTATTATTAATAAATTCACCATCTTTCTGAGTTATATCTCCTTCATTAAGCTCAATACTATTCGTCTCAATATAGGCATTTGGGAACTTTTCAGAAAATATTTCTAGCTCCGGCTTATTATTTAATTTAAACTCCTCTGCATATGACTTTGTTTCTAACAACATGAAGCCAAATATCATTGTAACTGCTACCATAAATGACATAATTGATTTTATATTTCTTAATTTATACATTTTATTCCTCCTCTTAAATCAGTAGTATTTTCACTTGAGTATAACAATCCATCATACTTTGGACTATCTACAATTATACTCTAACTCTTCTCTTCTTCCTTACTCAACTTCTCAGGCATCTTTGGTTCGTAAAAATAAAACACTGACATTGTGCTAGGTGATTGCATCGCCACTTCCATTGCTACCTTTGCCACTGATTCTATAACTTTTAACCCCATCTTCTTCATCAGATTCACCCCCCTCTCTACCAATGAGAAATGCTATCAACAAGTTTGGAAATTTATCATTTCCTAAACTCACTGATAGCATATCATATAATTTTTCAATTCTTGGTTTTCATGTAAATCTGGTAGCTTTTTTTGTAAA
>CAZPZN010000071.1:0-7527 GCA_964590735.1 uncultured Tissierella sp. | reverse complement strand
GTAGTTCTTATTTACACCTATCAACGAAATACTTGAAAGGCTTTAAGAACTCCTCATACTTCATTGCCATAGCTTCAGGGTGGAATTGGACTCCTAAGATGAAATTTTCATTGGTAGATTCTATAGCCTCTATGATTCCATCCTTAGCCTCTGCTATTACCCTTAAATCCTTTCCAAGGGCTTTTATACTTTGATGATGTTGAGAATTGACAACTAATTTTTCCTTTTCAAATATCTCATATAATATGCTTTTCTTTTGTATGTTTATACTATGATAGCCATCTTGAATATTGTTTGCACAGGTATGACCTAATACATTAGGGACTTGGCTATAAATATCCTGATAGATGCTGCCTCCTAAGGCGATATTTATTAGTTGTATACCTCTGCATACTCCAAATATTGGTTTCCCTCTCTTATATGCCTCATGGAACAATGCAATTTCAGTCATATCCCTATCCTGGCAAACTTCATCTACTTCCCTTATGGGTTCTTCATTAAAATAGTGGGCTGAAATATCCCCACCGCCTGTGAAAATCACTCCATCAACTATATCTATATACCTATTTATATCCTTAGTATCCTCCATAGTAGGAATGATAATTGGTATACCACCAGATGCAATTACAGCCTTTATATAAGGGTAATTTACCCTATTTATAGATTTATTTATTGAATTTTCCTTCTCACATGTAAGCCCTATTATTGGTTTCAAAAGTATCCCTCCTTTATGTAAATGACTAATTACAGATACTTATAAAACCAATTGCCTGCTTCCTCCATCATATTAGTGGTTACAAAATGATTAAGCTTAGGGTATTCGATGTAGCAAAGCTTACCACTATCCTCAAATAAATTGGAGCTTTCACTAAAAAATTCCCTTTGAGCACCTACATCTACCATCGTGTCACTATCTCCATGTAACATGAGTATAGGCCTATTCTTTATAGATTCTATATTCTTCATTGGATTATATTTGTCTATTTTATCTTGAATCTCCTTAGGAAAATTTTCTGCATTGAAATTTAAGGCGTCTAGAAAACACTTGTTAGAATAATCCCAATTACATGAACCGTTAAATATTACTGCTGTCTTTATATCTGGATAATAAGACAATATACCTGCAGATGTAAAACCACCCATGGAATTTCCGCATACCCCCATCCTATCTGGATCTGCAGATAGTCTACTAACAGTATATTCAAATAGAGTCTTAAAGTCTTCAATATTATTAAATATTACTTCCCAGAAATATTTCCCAGCATTCTCTGCACTTTTGTGGTCCACTGGATTTCTATTCCCATGATATATAGAACAAGGAATCACCACTTGAAATCCTAGGCTAGCAAGGATAAAGCCCCTAAATCTCTGCTTTTCAACACTAGAACCCCAACCATGATAGAATACTATAGTGGGATGCAAGGCAGTATCATTAATAGGTGTTAGTACTAGAGCAGGTATATGATCTATTACTATATTTTTTTCTCTTACATTCCTTAAGTCCATGACCATCCCCTCCTTTTCTTAGATATTTTCAATTTGCCAATCTATAGATTCCTTTCCAATACTCTTTAATAAGTTATTGGTCTTGGAAAATGGCTTTGACCCAAAGAAACCTCTAAAAGCTGATAGGGGACTTGGATGAACCGATTTTATTATATAGTGGGCCTTATTAGTAATAAGTTTTTCCTTACTTATTGCATTATTACCCCAGAGGATAAAAACTATAGGATCTTTTCTATCATTTAACAATTCTATTATATGGTCTGTGAAAAGTTCCCATCCAATTTTTTTATGGGAATTTGCCTCAGCCTGCCTTACGGTAAGGGAAGTATTCAGTAAGAGCACTCCCTGTCTAGCCCACTTCTCCAGGTATCCGTTATTTGGTATATAGCAACCCAAATCATCCTTAAGCTCCTTATACATATTTAATAATGATGGGGGTATCCTAACCCCTGGCTTTACAGAAAAAGCCAAACCATGGGCTTGATTAGGCCCATGATAGGGGTCTTGTCCCAATATTACAACCTTTACATCATTATAGTCTGTATAATGAAGGGCATTATATATATCGTAAGCATTGGGAAATATTACCTTTGTCTTATATTCCTCTAGGAGAAATGCTCTCATTTTTTTATAATAATCCTTTTCCAGCTCATCTTTTAGCAAATCATTCCAGCCGTTTTTAAATATCTCTGTCATTTTATCACCTCAATCTATATCCACCAATTGTTTAAGCTTCGATGAAACTGCTTGCTTTTTCTAATTTCAGCTGCAACCAGGTGAGTAATTATACATCTCTTCTCCAACTTCTTGGAGAAATTAATGAAATTACAGTAAATAACTCTAATCTACCAAGTAGCATTAAAATTGTAAATAAGAACTTGGCAGGCTGAGAATAGTAGACAAAGTTTCTTGTAGGTCCTGCAAAATCAAGACCTGGTCCTATGTTACTTAGAGTTGCAGCAACAGAAGAAATTGCACTTTCAATATTTACTCCTTCCAGCATGATTAATAAGGAGGAAATAACAAATATAAACAAATATAGGGTAAGAAAACTAACTATTCCCGATACAGTCTCATTTTGCATTATCCTTCCATTTACCTTTATAGGCATAATAGCTCTTGGATGAAAGGATTTGCCAACTTCTCTCTTAATCATCTTAAGCATAACTAGAATGCGGATAACCTTCATACCACCTGCAGTTGAACCTGCACTTGCACCTATAAACATTAAGAGTAATAAAATCCCTTTGCTAAAGCTAGACCACAAATCAAAATCAACAGTAGAATAGCCTGTTGTAGTCATTATGGAACTTACCTGAAAAAATGCATCTCTTAAAGCTAAGCCAATGCTATCATAACTTGTAAACAATAGATTTAATGCTATGAATAATACAGATATAGCAACGATTATTAAGTATAGTCTTAGTTCCTCATCCTTGAAAACTTCTCTAATTCTTCCCTTATAGCCTGCATAATACAGTGAAAAATTAACCCCAGATAAAATCATAAAAGTTCCAATAACTAGGTGTATGTATGTAGAGGGATATGCTGCAACACTGTTATTATATGGAGCAAATCCTCCTGTTCCAACTGTTCCAAAGGTAAATAAAAAGGAATCAAATAAATTCATTCCTCCTAATAGCAGCAATACTACTTCTATAAGTGTAATGATTATATAGCTTATATACAAAATCTTTGCTGTATCCTTCAATCTTGGTGCTATTTTCCCAGCTATTGGTCCCGGACTTTCAGCTTTGAAAATCTGAAACCCTTGAATTCCAAGTGTAGGCAAGAGGGCTAGTGTAAATACCAATATACCCATGCCACCAATCCAGTGGGTAAATGACCTCCAAAACAAAGTCCCTTTAGGCAAGATTTCAACATCTGCTAGAATAGTAGCTCCTGTGGTAGTAAATCCAGAGACTATTTCAAATAAAGCATCTATATAAGTATTAGTATTTCCTGCTAAATATAAAGGTAATGCCCCTAATAGGGATGCAAATATCCATCCAAGAGTTACTATGGCAAAACCATCTCTTGCAATAATTTTATTACTTACCTTTTTCTTAGATGCCAATACCAATCCTATTATAGCTGTGAGCAAAATGCTTATAAGGAATGCTGATGCATCATCCCCTTTGGTAGATAGGGATATAATATAAGAAGGTACCATCAGAAAGGATTCAATTAGCAGAATTATCCCTAGTACCTTTAGTACGATTCCATAATTCACCAAGTATTCCCCCTCTTTGTTTACTGAAAAACATCTTTAATTTGTCCAAATCATCGTTAAGACAAAAAACTACTATTCTATCATTAGCTTTTATAACGGTTTTTCCTTTAGGTATAATAACATCTCCATGTCTGACTAATGCTCCTATGATTATTCCTTCAGGGAGATTCAAATCTGCTATAGGCTTATTTATAATCGCTAAGTCCTTGTCTATGATTATTTCAGTAACCTCCGCCTCGCCACCAAGTAAGAGGGATACTGAAACTACCTTCCCACCCCTAATATATTTTAAAATATTACTTGCAGTAATATATACAGGGTTCATAGCTACATCTACGCCAAGCCTATCAATAATCTTAGTATAGTTAGGCTTGCTTATTTTGGAGATAGTCTTTCTAACCCCTGATTGTTTAGCCATAAGTGCCATAAGAAGATTTTCCTCGTCAAAACCTGTTAATCCAACAAATGCATCCATTGATGAAAGAGATTCCTCATTCAATAGATGAATATCTGTACCATCTCCATGGATAATCAGAACATTATTAAGTAGCTCTGATAACTCCATACATCTTTCCTTATCCTGTTCAACTAAGGTAACTTGAATCTTAGATTTAGACAATTTATCTGCTAAATAATATCCGATATTACCACCACCAAGGATCATAACCTTTTCTACTGTCTTCTTATTATAATCATCTATAAACAGTTTACTAACCTTTTCAACCTCAACACTCTTACCTATAATGTGTATTACATCACCTTCTAATAGTTCTGTTGAGCCATTAGGAATAATCATAACTCCATTTCTTGATATAGCAGTAATTAATAGCTTATCAAACCCATCTAAGTCCATAAGTTTTTTACCAACAAAGACCTCATTGTAATGGATATTAAAATCTATCATCTGAACCTTACCACTTGCAAAATTACCGGTATTAAATCCATAGCTCTTTAACAAATATTTGAAAATAGAGGTAGCTGTTGCCAAATCTGGATTAATCGTATGGTCAATACCTAGCTCCGTCTTAATGAAATCCAATTGCTTCATATATTCTGGATTTCTAATGCGTGCAATAGTCTGTTTACAGCCTAGCTTCTTTGCTAAGGCACAGATTACTGTGTTAGTTTCATCACTATCGGTAGAAGCTACTAATAAATCAAAGTTTTGAATAGCCAACTCCTTCAAGACCTTTATATCTATACCGTTTGCAACAACAGTCAATACATCCATATGCTCGTTTATTTTATCTATTACCTTAGGACTACTATCTATTACTATTACATCTATATTCTCTTGCACAAAAGATTCAGCTAACTTTTGTCCAAGTTTTCCAGCACCAACTATAATTGCTTTCAATTTGCTCACCTCTATGCTAAATATAACAAATTTTTCAAGATAATTAAACCCCAATACAAAATATATTGGGGTTTGGGCTATCCTATTCTATTTTTGATGTTTGTATTTTTTACTACCATAAATCCTGCTCCATAGCAAACAAGAATCGGGATTGTTAGAACTATCAATTGTTTAAGATCTATTCTTATGGTCATAATCCAATCTAATACTCCAAATACAAAGCTAATCCCTACTCCTACAAACAAGGAGACTAGAACACCTACTATTATCCATAGCTTCCAGCCTATTTTATAGTTTGAAACTGCAAGTAAGTTCATTATAGCTGTTACAAATAGAAATACTGCAAACAAGGATAAAATAATAAATATAAGGCTATCATTTTCAGTATTAAATATCCCAAAATCCGTCAAAGGGATAAAGCCTAGGGCCTTAATAGCTAGGATATCCACCTTCATTAATATCCCCTGAATTATAGCAAATACTAGTGTGACTAATAAATTATCTACAATAATAGACTTATAAAAATCTTTTCTTGTAGTGCTAAAGCTTACTGCTATTGGAAAATACTCATAGTACATTTCATAGCAATATACAATGAAGAAGATAAAAGCTGGCCACATATTGGCACCTGCTATTGACATGGTACTTAAAGACCCTGATGAAAAGTTATGGATTCCATAGAAGATAGTACCTTCACCAAAGTAGTGATTTACCAGATAGGATGCTATATTAAGGACAAGCATAACTAGCCAAAATACACCTACACCCTTTAAAAAATCTATTCTTTGAAATTTCATTGCTCTTTTAAATCCAGTCATTTAGATTACCTCCTTTAACTGACCATTTTCAGTTAAATATACGAATAGCTTTTGAAGAGGAATAGAACTAATTTCTATATTCTTATCTTTAAGCTTTTCTTTCTCTTCTAAAGTTAGTTCATCAAACAGTCCTACTATTTCCAAGCTACCAAATTGCTCTCTATGAATAATTTTCTTATCCTTGATAATCGGGGCTATATTGTCATACCTACCATTTAAGAAGTATCCTCTTTCTAGAATCTTAGCAACTTCATCCTTTAAAAATACCCTTTCTTCCTTTAGGATAATGACCTCTTCAAAGAGATTAGTAACTTCATCGATTAAATGAGTAGAGATGATTACCGTTCTTGGATTCTTTTCTACATCTTGAAGAAGAAGTTCATAGAACTTGTATCTAAAAGCTGCATCCAATCCTAAGGAGGGTTCATCGAATATGGTAAGCTTACACCTTGATGCAAGACCAATAATAAGCCCTACCATAGTCTGATTTCCTCTAGATAATTTGCTGTATTTTTTCTTTACATTGAGATTAAACTCTTTAACCAAGAACTCCTTATAAGCTTCATCCCAGTCTTTAAATAATATCTTTGCCATGGTAAATAAATTCTTTACCTTAGTATCATCAACAGGTATACCTTTTTCCCTAACAAGACAGATATTTTCAATTGCATTAGTATTTTCATAGATGTCTTCATTATTATACTTTAATTGACCACTGTCAGATCTTAGGTGACCAGCTATTATATTCATAAGAGTTGATTTACCAACTCCATTTCTTCCTAGTAGCCCATAGATCTTTCCTTCTTCAATCTCTAAGTTTATATCTGTCAATACTCTAGTCTTTCCAAATGATTTACTTAAACCTTTTATTTCAAGCATTTATTTCCCCTCCTTTAACTTGACCATATAATCTATTATATCTTCTGTAGATATCTCCAGCCTATTAGCCTCCGTCATTATCCCAGGCAATATATCTTTAAAAAAGCTATCTTGCCTCTTCTTTAGGATTTTCTTTCTTGCTCCTTCTGCAACGAACATTCCTAAGCCTCTTTTCTTAAATAAAATCCCCTCATCAACTAATATATTCATCCCCTTAAGTGCAGTAGCAGGGTTTATCTGATATACTTTTGCAAATTGGTTGGTTGATGGTGCTTGATCTTCTTCCTTTAAGTTTTCCAATAGTATCTCATTCTCTATTTTCTCAGCTATTTGTACATATATTGATTTATCCGAACTTAAATCTAACAAATCATCTTCACCTCCATGGCTTGATTGGTTAGTTACTTGTGTAATTAAGTATATAACTATCTAGGTATAATGTCAACAAAAAAAGCAATAAAATTAATAATAATTTTATTGCTTCTAAATCAACTGGGATGCTACCTTTTCACCAATACATTAGGTAAGGTATAGTAGTCTGTAACTCCCGATATTATATTGTTATTGCCAATCCTGGTATATAGTCCTGCAAATTCTTCCTTGTATATAAACATGCCCACTATGCTCTTAAAGCTATCTACTTCTGGTTTTCCATTATTAAAGACTATATGATCTCTTCTTGCTGGCTCATAGAACTCTTGGAATATATAGTGGGTATTCCATACCTCTTCCAA
>CAZPZN010000070.1:0-10172 GCA_964590735.1 uncultured Tissierella sp. | reverse complement strand
TTTTTTACAAAGTTTGGTGTAATGGGATTAGCAGGACTAGTATTTACAACAATTATGTTTATTGTTTTTGGATATATTATTATGGATTTAGGAAATAAACTTAATGCCCGTTCTCATCTTGAAATCATTAGGTATTCAGGTGGAAGGATACTAGGAACTTTAATAGATTTTATAATAACTTTTTTCTTATTCGGTGCTTTAACAGCAATGATAGCAGGTACAGGTGCACTATTTGTACAACAATTTAATTTGTCCAGTTTATTGGGAAATATCATCATGGCAGTACTGGCAGCTATAACAGTCTTGACAGGGATAAATGGTGTTATTAATGCTATAAGTTTTGTTGTTCCCTTTTTATTGGTTGCAGTTATAGGAACTAGTATTTTTTCAATTATCAATACACCGCCAGATATTTCTGCTACCATATCAGGTGTTGGGGAAAGTGGATTGATAACCAATTGGTTTTTAGCAGCAATACTATATGTATCATATAATACAATCGTTTCTATCGCAGTATTAGGCCCCCTAGGAGTTGCAGCCAAGAATAAAAGGACAATTAGAAATGGTGCTATTTTAGGTGGCTTAGGATTAGGTATAGGATCTATTATGATTTACCTAGCACTATCTGGTTATGTTCCAGAAATTGCAAAACTAGAAGTTCCAATGATTTATAAGGATTTGGTGCCTGTCACCTAAGTTAATAAGTTATTAAATATTCTGAAATAAGACTACAAGTTGCACTAGCTATATCTACAGATTATTCTATAGGTATAGCTAGTTTTGTCTCAAAATCTGTCTTTTTTGACTATAGATCATAGATTAGTTTATTGTAATTTAAAATTAGTTCCGTTGGTTCATTGAATATTAGGTCATTAGATATTTCGTGATAGATCTTTTTTGTTTTTTGGTATAGTAACTTTTCCATTCTATCTCTATATATAAAGTAGGGGGGCGGAAAACAGGATATTTGTAGAATTAAGCAAAAATCCACAAGAATTTTTAATGAATTGCTTATTAAATCATATCAAAAGTAGAGCGAAAAATAGAAGGAGTAAGGGACTTTATAGAACGCCATACCAAAGCTTATTTTATTAACTTGATTGTAATATAATCTTTATATAGTGTACAATGATGATATTAGTGTTATAAAATTTAGTATTATCATAAATCACTTAATCTTGGCATCATTTGATACCAAAAAAGTTGACGGTGATATTAAGGAGTGCTATAATAAAGATGAGAGATAGAAGTGAAACAAAAAGAACTGAAAGTAAATCAGAGGTGCAAACGTATCTGGCTAGACTTGAATATGCTATAAAAAGTGGATCTGCTGTTATTGAATTTGTAAAAGAAAGGTATGTTGATAAAGAAAAAAATGAGAAGCATACTAATAAATATACAATGTCAAAGTTATTTCCTGATGAAGATCCTGTAACTGTATTTAAAAGAGAACTCACAAAATTAACTGTTGAAGAATATATTGAAACCGTAAAAGATATAAATCGTCCAAAGTATTCAGAAATGAGAGTATTTGGTAGACGATATTTGGAACAAGATGTATATATTAAAATTAGGGTTGAATTAGTTAGTGCAGTACACGCCAGTGGTGGGAATTATATTTTTGTAATGTCATTTCATTTTGCAGAGTTTGAATTTAATGAAGGCAAATTTCCCCATAAAAAAGGTTGAGGTGAAATTAATGAAAAAGATTAAAAGTGAATTAAAATTTTGTATATATTGTATGGAAGAACATGAAGTAGATATAGTAGAAATGGCGGATACTGAAATATTTAAAGATGAAGAAGTTACATTTAATGGAATCTATCAATATTGCCCTATTGAAGATGAATTGCTTGAAACGGAAGAAATGATGAGAGCTAATAGTTTAGCTATGAAAGATGCCTATAGAGAAAAAATGCATTTATTAACATCTAAACAAATCATAGAAATAAGAGAGAAGTATAATGTAAGTCAGAAAGATTTCTCGGAAATTCTTGATTGGGGACGAGCAACGATAACTAGATATGAAAATCATCAGGTTCAAGATCGCGGAAATGATAATGTGTTAAGAAAAATAAATGAAGATCCCAAATGGTTTTTAGATTTGTTAAAAGAAGCAAGAGGACGAATATCAGATAAGGCTTTTGATAAATACTATCATCAAGCAAATGAGTTATTTAAAAAAAAGCACAACCAATATTTAGTTGATTCAATCCAAGCAATTTATGTAGACTATGGAGATGGAGTTCTTACTGGCCGAGCAGAACTTAGTCTTGGTAAGGTTGTGGAGATGATAAATTATTTAGCTTTGAAGGTTGAAAGCCTTCACAAGGTTAAATTGGCGAAGATGCTTTGGTTTTCAGATTATCTTCATTACAAACGAAACGGTGTAGCAATTAGTGGTCTAGCGTATGCTGCTCTACCTATGGGTGCTGTACCTGAAGGGTATGACCATATAGTATTATTAGATGGTGTGAATTTTGATGTAGTATGGTATGGGGAAAATGTGGCTTATAAATTTAAGTCAGACCCAGGATTTACAATTAAAGAATTAACTGAGTTGGAAATTAAAACTTTAGATGATGTAATTCTCCATTTTGGTGAGTTGAACACGGAGGAAATTGTAGACAGAATGCATGAAGAGGATGCTTATAATTGCACCGATAGAAATTGTATTATATCATTTAAATTTTCAGATCACTTAACTATAAACTAAAAGATATATATCATACTCTAGTTCTTGAAAAAGTTACGGTGCAGGCACTTAACTTATTAACTTAGGTGCCTGTCACCTAAGTTAATAAGTTATTGAATATTCAAGGAACATGCTACAATATGGATATGTTGATTCTTATTTTAAGAATTAGTGAAATCTGGTTAAGTTATAAATTCTATAGTTCACATAGAATATGATGCCATCACTTAAGGTGATAAAATTATAGTTTAGGGGGTTGATTATTTGGATAAAGTAATACCTGCTTTTGAAACTTCGCTTTTAGAACCTGTATTTAGTTCCTCTATTGAATTAACTGAATTAGGAATTGATTCATTACTTGATGATGGTGTTTTTAGAAATATCCCAATAGTAAGTTTATTGGTTGGGGTTGGTAAGACTGCTCAAAATATTCATGATCGTAATTTATTAAAACAAACTTTAAACTTTATTAAAACATTTAATGATAGGCATATTAGTAATGAAAAGTTGAAGAAATACAAAGAGACTATCAATACTAATCCTAAAAAAGCTGAGGAGGAATTAGGACGAGTTCTAATTATACTTAATAGTAATGTAGAAATTAGAAAATCTCAAATGCTAGCTAAAATATATAGGGCCTATATTGAAGAAATAATAAATTGGGAACAATTTTGTGAATTATCAGACGTTATAACTAGACTTTTTATTACAGATATACATTTGTTATATAAGATTTATAACCGTGAAATTACTGATACAAGTCAGTGTCTAGGTTATCAAGTAGATAGATTGATTTCGTTAGGACTTATAGATTCTGCTACTAAATCAACTATTATCGGAAGTATTAATGACTCAGAGACTATACGTTATGTTTCTGTTAGCAAACTTGGAGAGTTATTTTGCACTATTACAAAATAGACACTGCTGCCTGTCACTTAGAATATGGACTCGGTCCCTGGCACCTAAGATGATAAGTTATTGAAGGAGGGTTAGGTGTCACCTAAGTTAATAAGTTATTGAATATTATGAAATTAAACTACAATTTGTACTAGCTATAACTACAGATTATTTCTATAGGTATAGCTAGTTTTGTTACAAAATCTGTCTTTTTTGACTATAGATTATAGATTAGTTTATTCACGCCAGTGGTGGGTGATTATTACGGATTAAAGAGTCCAGTAATAGCACTGAATAAATCCACTAGTATTTGCTAATGAGTCCAGTAGTTCGCACTATGAGTCCACTATTAACTTAGATTAAGAAGATGTGCGTACTAGTTGTAGGGAGGGTACCCTCCCTACAACTAGTACGCGGCGGCCGATTCCCACCTATCTCCTCTTGCTTAATTTTATTTAAATGTATTTTGGTTTGAATAGTATTCTCTCATATTCATTGAACCTGTCTCCACCCATACTGCATTATGGACTATTCTATCCATTATGGCATCAGCATGAACTCCTCCACCTAACCTACTATGCCAATCTTCCCTTCTGTACTGAGTACAGAAAATTGTAGAGGTTTGATCATGCCTTCTTTCGATTAATTCAAAGATAAAGTGCTGTTCTTCTTCTGAGATATCTTCAAGAAGCCACTCATCTAGGGACTCCGGTGCCTGTCACCTAAGTTAATAAGTTATTGAACATTCTGAAACAAGACTACAATTAGAAAGACTATGGTGCCAGGAACCTTACTTATAAGCTTGAAATTAAGAGGGAAATGGAAAGATAGGAGTGAGGATTTGGAGAAAAAAGTGATGTAAACAAAGGATTACAAATTTTAGATAAGATATATGGTTATGCACTGAATGGACTACCTAATCAAAAATCAGTAGAAGAACTAGGGGATGAATATTTAAGTAAGTATAAGGATCATCAGATTGCTTCTGAGAAATTTATTATTAATCAAATTGCAAAATGTACCACATCAGGATTTTTAACTAATATAGGCGGTTTAATAACATTACCAATAGCTATTCCAGCAAATATATCGAGTGTTTTATTTATACAAATAAGAATAATAGGTACATTAGCATATTTAGGAGGGTTAAATCCTCATTCTGATGAGGTTCAAACTTTATGTTATATTGCCTTAACAGGTAAGGGAGCCTCAGATATATTAAAGCAAGCAGGTATAAAATTTGGAACTAAAATTACAAATAATATGATTGCTAAGATTTCAGGAGCTACCTTAGTTAAAATAAATCAAAGAATTGGCTTTAGGTTTATTACAAAGTTTGGAGAGAAGGGAATTATTAATCTAGGGAAAGGGATACCTGTGGTAGGTGGGGTTGTTGGTGGAGGATTTGATTTTGCTACAACCAGAGTAATTGCATATACAGCAAAGAATATGTTTATAGAGTGAAGAACAAAGCAACATCTCACCTACTTGGGAGCTGGTTCCACCAGAGTTGGAAGTATATAGAGAAAGAGGGCACAGAAGACTGGGTTGATGAAATGGCAGTAGAGCAGAGATCCAGATGAATAATTTGAGTGGCCGATGGTGCCTGTAGACACTTTAAAGTAAATATTGGGGTTACGACATAGACAAATTATGATATAATATGAGTACATATAGAAAGTGGAAAGAGGTGGAAACATGGAATCGAATATTAGACCATCAGCGGATTTAAGAAACAAATATAATGAAATATCGAAGCAATGCAAGGAAACTAGAGAAGCAATCATAATTACTGTAAATGGACGAGGAGATACTGCTATTCTTGGATTACAGGATTATAAGCAAATGAAAGCTGAATTAGAATTATTAAGAACTCTTGCAGAAGCTGAAGATGATGTTCAAAATGGAAGAGTAGGGTCCATGCAGGAATCCTTTGATTATCTTCGTAAATCTTTAATGGCTAGGAAGAATGAAAATGTATAAGATTCTTAGAACAGACAAAGCTGAAGATCAGCTGAGGGATATAATATATTATATTGCGGATGATTCAGGAAGCGTTGATATTGCTCTTAGTTATTTGCATAAAATAGAAGAAGCTATCAATCGATTACAGGAATTTCCTAATTCAGGAAGCATACCTAGATATTCTATATTAAAAAAGCAAGGGTTTAGAGTATTAATTATAGAAAAACATCTTGTGTTTTATAAAGTGAATGATGAAAATAAAAAAGTTATTATTTATGCAATAGTAGATGGAAGAAGAGAATATAAAAATTTAATATAGAAAGTAAATAGATGGGCGGCAGGTGCAGGCACATGAACCTAAGCCTAAGTTACTGTATTTGTAAAAGCAGCTGAAGCAGATTCTAATTATGCAATTGCAGCAGCTAAAGTAGCATTAAAATTGTCGGAGACTTAAAAAATCAGGAGTGAAATATATGGATAAATATAAGGGAATAATTTTTGATTTGGATGGAACTCTTTTAGATACTATTGATGATCTAGGAGAGAGTATGAATAAAGCTTTGAGTATATTAGGTTGGCCTACTTTTGAATTAGAAGAGTATAAGCTAAAGATAGGTGGAGGGTTTAGGGGTTTGGCTACTAATTGTTTATCTGAGGATGTAGGTGAAGATGTTATTACTAGAACCATGGATTTATTTGCTGAGATCTATGACAAGAACTTTCTCAATAAAACAGTTCCCTATGGTGGAATAGATGAATTATTGGACAAGTTAAATAATAAGGGGATACTATTAGCAGTAAACTCCAATAAGAAAGATGAATATACAAAATTATTGATAGATAAGTTTTTTAGTAGAATTCCCTTTGTTAACATATATGGTGAAAGGGAAGGATTTCCTAAAAAGCCAGAACCACATGCAGCAATGGAGATTTTATCTGAAATGGGATTATCTAAGGATGAAGTACTCTTTATTGGAGATTCAAGAACTGACATTGTAACAGCTAATAATGTTGGGATGGATAGTGTAGGTGTGCTATGGGGATTTAGAGGTCGTGAGGAATTAATGAAACATGGAGCTACTTATATAGTAGAAAAGCCAGTGGAGATTTTAAGGTTTGTGTAGGGTTGCATTTACTTAAACAACCTTTTAAGGGAGGGGAGTGGACTCTCCTTACAGGATTGAATATTTTGAAACAAGACTACAATTTGTACTAGCTATATCTACAGATCATTCTATAGGTATAGCTAGTTTTGTCTAGGCACTGATAATAAAATACGAGGCTAGTGATAAGAACACATCGCCTCGTATTTTATTTCTATAGTACTGCTAAATCCTCATCCTTAGGATCACAAACAAACATATAACCAGGTGCATGAGTAATCATTAGCTCAGGTTTACTAGTCATTGCTATTGATTGTGGGGTAACACCGCATGCCCAGAATACAGGTACTTCACCATCTTTTATAATTGAAGGGTCACCAAAATCAGGTCTACTTATATCCTTGATTCCTATCAAACTAGGATCCCCTATGTGAATTGGTGCTCCATGAACTTGCGGGAATCTAGATGTAGCTTGCACAGCTCTAGTAATTAGTTTATATGGAATAGGTCTCATACTAACGACCATTTTTCCGTGGAATTTACCAGCTGGTATGGTGTCAATATTTGTAATGTACATTGGAACATTATGATTATCTTCTATATGTCTTACAGGAATTGAAGCATTAAGCATAGCTGATTCAAAGGAGAAACTACAACCTAATAAGAATCCAACTAGATCATCTCTCCAGTAATTTTCTAAATTTGTTACTTCATCTACTAATTCTCCATGTTTATATATCCTATATTTTGGCGTGTCATATCTTAAATCTGCACCTGGAGCCATTAGCTTTGGTTCTGGATTACCTACATCAGTTACATCAAGTATAGGACAAGGCTTTGGATTTCTTTGTGCAAACAGAAGAAAATCGAATGCTAAATCCTTTGGAACAATTGCAAGGTTAGCTTGGATATGACCTCTGCACATTCCAGATGTAGGTTTTATAATTTTCTCTTGCCTAATCAATTCTCTAACTTCCTTTGGGCTCATTTTTGAATAATCTAATGCTAAATCTATCATGCCATACCTCCCTAATTTTCTATCTAATATAGCTATTCTATAAAAGATGAGAAATTCCTTCTTTTTTTAAATTTATTTAGTAGCTATAAGTGTAGTATTAATTTAGGGATTCATTTCCACAAAAAAACTTGTTATGTTTGTCATAACCTACATTAGGTATTTGTTTATCAAAATTTTTAAGATGATTTATGTAATCTATATCGATATCATAAAATTTTAATTTACCCATAGAATCCTCCAAATAAATAGGGCTAGAGATTAACTCTAACCCTAATGCATTAAACCTCGCATAATTCAGGACAGCGAATCATCCTGCATATAAACCTCGCATAATTAAGGGTAGCGAATCACCCTGCATATAAACCTCGCACCATTAAGGATGGCGAATCATCCTGCATTAATCTTACTACTACTACTAGTATATGCAAAAGAATAATAAAAGTCAAATATTATTCTTAATTTATGTTGCATTAATATTATACCCACTGATAGACAAAAAAATCAAGGTAAACCATATGAACTCCAGGGGATTGACAAGTATTGGTGCCTGTGAAGGGTCCGAAAAAAGGGGCCTAAAAAGAAACCTTTTTTCGAAATTGACCTCCTATATCACATAAAATTCTTTAATTCATAAAATTTAGCTTAAATACCTCAGTTTGTCCCACTTATTTAACTATTAGGGCTCATATCTTGAGCTCTTTTTAAATAATGGGCACAGCAGTGCTAGGATTCCATAGTAATTTTATCATCCTAACAATATTTGAAGCCATATTTGCCAATGTAATATGTATCTTAGCTCTATTTAGCCTTATATATCTGCATCTTCTAAGTCCATGATTTCGGACCATCGTAGCAAATCTTCTCTCAATCTTATATCTTTTATTATATGCTGATATAAATTCTTCTGTTGCTACTCTTTTAGAATCACTTAATACTGCATCATATCGTTCATGAACCAATAAGAATTTTGACTTAACCTTAATTTCTCCATCCTTGTTCTTAGTTAAGCATTGATCTCTAAGTGTACATTTTTCACAAATTAGCTGATCTATTTTGAATCTCCTATATTTCTTATTATTACTTATTGTTTCCTTATACTCAGTAGTTCTTATCCCATTTGGGCAAGTAACAGAGCATACATCATCTGCTATTTCAAAGTCTTTTAATCCAAAGGAGTTTATCTCTTTACTAGATTCATTGTAAAATGCAATGTTTGATTTTATTCTTTTATCTTTTAGGTAAGCCCTATTATCTATAGTTCCATATGCCTTATCAGCTGATATTTCCTCTGGTTTAAGGTTAAGGTTTGAATCTACTTTGTCTATTAATTCTTTAAGTTTTTTATCATCGTTTACATTAAATGGTGTTTGCGATGATGCTAATATAATCTCACTGTCTTCATCAACTATTATGTGATTTTTGTAGCCACGCTTAATATTGCCTACTGATTTATGGGCAACACGGGCATCTGGGTCAACTACACTAACTATTCTATCACCCTTATTATTTGTATATTGATCAATTATGTCAAAGCATATGCCAAATCTTTCTTTGTAATTTTCATTAATTTGAAGTTCATCGTAGGTTTTTGTATACAGCTCTGCTAAATGCTTATCCGCTATTAGAAAGTGGGTCCTAGAGCTTACGCTTTCACTAGTTGAATACTCTAGTTCTATATCATCCTCAAATTTATCCATTTGTTCTTTTGCTAGGGCTTCATCAAACTTGGCTACTTCTTTGATGACATTTCTATATGCATTTCTTATTAACTTCTTATTTGATGGGTAATTAACATTAGCTGCAACATCAGTAGAATCAATTATGTAACGATTTCTTCCAACTAGGTCATTTTCAATGCATTGCTTAACTATTTCATTAGAGAATTCTTCATAATCTAATTCCCCTAAGCGTTTGACTCTGAAATGGCTGATAGTAGTATCATCTGGAACTGAATCATCTATGCTTAAACTTAGAAACCATCGGAATGCCACATCTGTTTTGATTCGATTAACTACTTCTACATCAGATAGTCTATACAAGTATTCGAGTACCAAGATCTTTAACATCATAATTGGGTCCTTTGAACCTCTTCCAACAGTACTATATTTATCTTTAACTTTTCCATAAACGAATGAAAAATCTACGATTTTATCAATCTTGACTAATATATGATCTTTAGGAATCAGCTTCTCGAATATCATGTGATCGATTACATCAATTTGTCCAGAGTTTTTCCCTAGCATAGTCCTCAAACCTCCAAATTTGAATGTTTACCATACTTATATTATATCACTTTTATGGTAATAGTGGGCAATAAAAGAAAAAAATGTTAGTTCCTAACCATTTTTTTTAGTTTTTCGGAGGTTTCCCAGTCACCTAACTTAATAACTTATTGAATATTCTGACAATACGAGTTAGTTAAATATTACAATCAAAATTATTTAAAGCAAAGCAAGACTTAGACAGATTATTTCTGCTTAATTCTTGCTTTATT
>CAZPZN010000069.1:0-10704 GCA_964590735.1 uncultured Tissierella sp. | reverse complement strand
AAGAAATAAAGGAATTTAACAATGAGAATAGGCTAATGCTTGAAAATCTTTTATTAAATGAAGAGGATATTAGACTAAAGCTAAATACCCTCTTAGAAGAGCTTGCTCTTATAAACTCAAGTATAAATAGCCTAGAAGAAGCTACAAGAAATCCTAAATCAGGTTTAAAGAAATTCTTTAGTTTAATCTAATTTTCTGTAGTCTGTTTTACCCTTAATCCTTTCGGCATAATAGAACTTATATTTCTTAATATTAAGATCCTCAGCTAATTGCTTGATGCTTTCTATATATCTTTCATCCAATATTTTTATCGAATATGAGCAACCAGCCATAATAGCACAAGGTGTAGATATTAGTTTAATAATATTCATTTCCTTAGACTCAAGCAAGCTATAGAGGTGAATTGCATGATTCTTGGATTGAAATACCATTAAATAAAAATTGTTTTGTTTCATAAAAATCCCTCCAATACAGAATATTTTGGAGGGATTTTATTGTTACAATGATAGCTAGTCTTTTATATCTAATTTTATCTTTAATTTTTCTAACATATCTTGCGTCATTAAATCTAAATTATATTTTGGATTCCAACCCCATTCTTCTCTTGCGGCTGTATCATCCAGTGAATTTGGCCAAGAATCTGCAATTGTTTGTCTAACTGGGTCAACATCATAATCTAATTGGAAGCCAGGTATATATTTTTTAATTGCTGCTGCCAAGTCTTCAGGATCAAAGCTCATGGAAGATATATTGAAAGCATTTCTATGAATTAACTTTGATGAATCTGCTTCCATTAAATTGATTATAGAATCTATTGCATCTGGCATGTACATCATGTCCATCAAGGTTCCTTTTCCTATAAAACTTGTGTATTTACCTTGTTTTAGAGCATCATAATATATGTGAACTGCATAATCAGTGGTTCCTCCACCAGGAAGGGTTGCATAAGATATAAGGCCAGGGAATCTTACCCCTCTTGTATCTACACCAAATTTTTGATAATAATAATCACATAATAATTCTCCTGCTACTTTTGTTACTCCATACATAGTGGTAGGCCTTTGGATAGTATCCTGAGGTGTTTTATCAGGTGGAGTACTTGGCCCAAAAGCAGCTATTGAACTTGGATTAAAGACTTGTAGATTTTTCTCTCTACCAAGTTCCAATACATTATATAATCCATTCATATTTATATCCCAACATGCCATAGGATCTTTTTCACCTACTGCAGATAGGATTGCTGCTAAATTTATAATTGTATTGACTTTATACTTGTCTATTACATCTGCCATCTGCTTAACATCATTGATGTTAACGATTTCAAAGGGTCCAGATTGAATTAATTTTTCATGTCCATCTTTAATACGTCTATTACTGGCAATGATGTTATCCGAACCATAGATATCTCTTAATTTAACCGTTAGTTCTGATCCAATTTGTCCAAGAGCACCAGTTACTAATATTTTCCTCATTACGTGCACCTCCATTTATTTGTTCGTTTTAATTATAACATAATCTTTTTAAAAATACATTAAATAAGTTAAAAAAACGGGATGTTTTAGCAGTTTACATGACTAAATCATCCCTTGATATTTATTACATTACCTTCTCTAAGAATTCCTTAGCTCTATCGGATTTTGGACTAGAGAAGAATATTCGAGGGCTTGCATCTTCAATTAATCTTCCTTCATCTAGGAAACATATACGGTCAGCAACCTCTCTGGCAAATCCCATTTCATGGGTAACTAATACCATTGTTATACCTGTTCCTGCTAAAGATTTTATTACATTTAATACTTCCTTAACCATCTCTGGGTCCAAAGCACTTGTAGGCTCATCGAATAGTATGATTTCCGGATCCATGGCTAACGCCCTTGCTATGGCTACACGCTGTTTCTGTCCTCCTGACAGTGTGGCAGGATAAACATTAGCTTTGTCTTCCAAACCTACTTGCTTTAATAGCATAAAGGCCCTAGCCTCTGCATCGGTTTTGGACTTCTTCTTTACTTTCATTGGTGCATAAGTCATATTTCCCATTACAGTCATATGGGGAAAGAGATTAAAATGTTGAAATACCATTCCTACTTTTTGTCTAACTGTCATTATATCCGTTTTTTTATCAGTAATGTCTACATTATCTATAAAAATATTTCCTTTAGTTGGTGTTTCAAGTAAATTCATACATCTAAGAAGAGTAGATTTTCCGCTTCCAGAAGGCCCTATTATGGCAACAACCTCTCCCTTCTTTATGTCCAAGGAAATATCTTTTAGTACCTCTAGCTTATCAAAACTCTTCCAAACATTCTTAGCGTTTATCACTTCTGTTCACTCTCCTCTCCAACCATGAACCAAGCAATGTCAATACCATAACCATTACATAATAATATACAGAAATTACTGCATATGGCTCAAATGCACGGTATGTATCTGAAACGATCATCTGACCTGCCCTAAGTAATTCAACTACCCCTATTGTTGAAATTAGGGTCGTATTTTTCAATAAGCCTATAAATTCATTTACCAAGCTAGGCAAAATACTTTTTATAGCTTGGGGAAAAATAATATCCTTAATAGTGCTTCCATAAGGAACTCCAAGTGCCATGGCCGCCTCTTTCTGTCCAATATCAACAGCCTTAATTCCACCACGTAAACTTTCAGATATATATGCTGCGGAATTAAATGCAAAAGTAATACTACCAAGTTGAAAACTAGAAAGTTCCTTTAAAGCCGGAAATAATTGGGGCAAACCAAAATAAACCATGAAAACTTGAACTAGTAAAGGTACTCCACGAAAGACAGAGGTATAGAATGAACTAATTGCTTGGAGTAATTTAAACCTAGATAATTTCATTAAGGATAATGGAATGGATATAATTATTCCAAGGACTAGGGATGCCGCTGTTACTTGAATTGTTATAATGGTAGCTCTATAGAGATAGGGTATATATTTTGTCATCAAACTAAAATCAAGCTGCAAGTTCTTCACCTCTCTTATTAATTTAAAGCTGTAAAACCTTCAAAGGGTTTACAGCTTGAGTTATAGATTTCTATTAATCGATATAAGCTTCGCCTAACCATTTAATAATTAAATCTTTTAAGGTTCCTTCTTCTTCTAGTTTAGCAATTTCATCATTAAAAATTGAAACCAGTTCACTTCCCTTTGGAAAAGCAATATTATAAGTATCTAAAGGAATATCTACATCTCTAGTGTCCATTATGAAGAAATCCAAACCTTCATTTTCCTCTGCTACTTTTTTACTTGCAGTTCCACCTGTAATGGCTGCATCTACACGACCCATAACAAGTTCCTGGGTTACAGGAGCTTGCCCATCAAATGTAACTAATTCAGCACCTTCAATGGATTTAATTATTCTTTCATAATTTGTTCCTGCACTACATGCTATCTTTTTACCCTTTAAATCTTCTAAGGAGCTGATTTGAGAACCCTCTGAAATTATTACTCCTACTTTTGCAGTTGCATACTTATCTGAAAAATCAACGCTCTGAGCTCTTTCTTCAGTATAGCTCATTCCAGAAATTACAAAATCCGCTTGGTTTGATTGTAAGGATCCAATAAGACTTGCAAATGGCATATTTATAATCTCATAAGTAAAGCCTAGGTCTTCTGACATCTTATCTAATATATCGATATCTAACCCCTCATACTTCTCTTGACCTTTTTCATCGATGGTTACTGTCTCAAAGTATTTGTAGTTAGCACTCATTGCTACTTTTAAACTTTTCCCTGATAATGGTTTTCCTTCACTATTATCTGATGGCTGTGTTGGAGTTTCAACAGGAGTCTCTTCAGGTGTTTCTGTCGGTTGTTGTGAACATCCTGTAAATACTACTAAACTTATTGCTAGTACTAATATTAATATAAATATCTTTTTCATATTATCTCCTTCTCTTTCTATAATTTATATAACAAGGCAAGATATCTCCCGTCTCGTTGCAACAGTGGGTAGAAACTGAAGGAACAAAGGGGTCGGTTCCTTTTGTTCCCTTTTACTGCATTTCCTTCTTAATACCCTTCTTAAGTATATTTTCATAATCAATATAATTATAGATCTCATCATTTATTACATTAGAGAATTTTGAAAGTTCTGCTAACGTTAAGTCCTCTATTGCCTTATCATTATCCTCTGCATAGATTACAATTTGTCCAACTATTGCATGGGCTTCTCTAAAGGCTACACCTTTCTTAACTAGGTAATCAGCCACTTCCGTAGCATTTAAAAAGCCCTTCTTAACTGCCTTTTTCATATTTTCAGGTCTAGCCTTCAAAGTTGAAATCATTCTTTCCATAATCTCTATACATTGGATAGTGGTAGTAAGACTATCATAGAAGCTTTCTTTATCCTCTTGCATGTCTTTATTATAGGCTAATGGAAGTCCTTTCATTACAGTTAATAATCCCATAAGATTTCCATATACCCTACCTGTTTTTCCCCTTACTAACTCTGCTGCATCAGGATTCTTCTTTTGAGGCATAATAGAAGAACCAGTAGTATATCTATCATCAAGGGTGACAAATCCAAATTCAGCACTAGTCCAAAGACATAGCTCCTCTGACAATCTAGATAAATGCATCATGAGTATAGAAAAATCTGCCATAGCTTCTAGAACAAAATCTCTATCGGATACTCCATCTATAAAATTAGAATATACTGTATCAAAACCTAGTAGCTCTGCTGTATATTGTCTATCTATTTCATGAGTAGTTCCTGCCAGTGCTCCACAGCCCAATGGAGATTCAATTAGAGATTTATGTGCATCTTGGATACGACGTAAATCCCTAGAAAACATTGCATGATATGCCATTAGATGATACTTAAATGTTACTACCTGTGCTCTTTGAAGATGGGTATAACCAGGCATTATCCATGGGTTTTCATCAGCAGTTTTCTTTAAGGATGATATTAGTCTATGGAGGGACTCCATAACTATTTTTAGTTGTTCCCTAACATATAATTTCATATCCAAATTTACTTGGTCATTTCTAGAACGTGCAGTATGTAGTTTCTTTGCCACTTGGCCTACACGATTTAATAGTTCCAGCTCTACATAGGTATGAACATCTTCATAATCTCCATCAAGGTCTAGCTTATCATTTTTTAGGTCCTCTTCTATAGCTTCTAGCCCTCTTAAAAGTATAGATCCTTCTTCTGAAGTTAAGAGTTCACATTTTACAAGCATCTTTACATGTGCAACACTTCCTATAATATCTGACTCCAACAGCCATAGGGTTTTGGAAAATCCATTTTGAAAGTCTTCCATTGATTTATCTTCATTTTCTCTAAATCGACCGCCCCAAAGCTTGGTTTCATAGGTCTTTTTCATATTATCATCCTTTCATTAATCTACTATTTTAAAATATGAATTCAAATTGTTTGTGAAAAAGAGACAAGTGGGACAGTTTGTCCTGTCCCTATTGTCCCTAATACATGCATACACCTAATGTTTTTGGTCCAAGATGGGCTCCAATTACTGGGCCTAGTTCATCTATGGTTACTAATGCATTTGGAAATTTCTCTTGGATTAAATCCTTTATTTTAACTGCTTCTTCCATATTCAATATATGGCAAATTCCTATCCTTTGAACATCATCAGGAATTTTTGCTATTATAGTTGATAAGGCTTTGTTTGTACCCCGAACCTTCTCTATTAATTGTAGCTCTCCATCCTTAAGCTCAATAATTGGTTTAATGCTTAATAGATTTCCTAGGGTAGCTTGAACTCCAGATAATCTACCACCTCTACTTAGATACTCTAAGCTACCTGTTGTTATGAAGATATGGGAATTTTTCTTTCTTTTATCGATATAATCTCTAATCTCTCCTGAAGTCTTGCCCGCCTTAGCCATCTCCACTGCATCTTCCACTAAGAATCTAAGATTTGAAGCTGATGTTTCGGAGTCGATAATAGTGATTTTTTTATCCTCTAACATATTTTTAGCTAATAAAGCACTATTGTAGGTACCGCTTAATTTAGAAGATAAAACAATTACTATTATTTCATCATTTTCTTTTAATGCTTCATTGAAAACATCAACAAAATCTCCAGCTGCTGGTTGAGATGTAGTTGGAAAGAGTTTCGTACTTCCAAGCTTTTCGAAGAATTCATCAAATTCACCCTTAAAACCTTCCTTGCTAGATACTCCATCGAATACATAAGTTAAAGGAACTATAGCTAAATTCTCCTTTTCTACATATTCCTTTGAGATATAGCAAGTGCTATCAGTTATAATTTTTATTCTGCTCATTTATGCCCTCCCTTTATGTGGTTTCCAATTTTTAAGTTTAGATTTGATAGAAATAATAGTTCTATTAAGAATAATAGAACTATTATTTCATATTTATTATTACTTTACAACTATATTGTAGATTTTACCCATTACAAAGATTTCTTTTATAATATTCTTACCCTCAATAAATTTAGCAATAGTTTCATCCTGAAGGGCTTTTTCCCTTACAGCATCTTGTGTATCAGTAACATTTACTATTACCTTACCTCTTACCTTCCCGTTTACCTGCACAGGCATTTCAATAACTTCATCCTTAGTCTTTGACTCTTCATATGTTGGCCAAGAAGCATTGAATAAATATCCCTCAAGACCGATAAGCTGCCACAATTCCTCTGTAATATGAGGAGCTACTGGATTAAGAAGAATTAACAAGGTCTCGAAATCCTTCTTCTGAATTTTTCCATGGGAATTGAAATCATTTATCAATGCCATCATTGTAGCGATTCCTGTATTAAATTTAAGGTTTTCAAAGTCCTCAGATACCTTCTTTATTGTCTTATGGATGTTAGATTCAAGGTCTCTAGTATAGCCTTGACCATCTACTAATATATCTTGAAGTCTCCATACTCTGTCTAAGAATCTTCTACAACCCTTAACTCCATTTTCAGACCATGGTACGCTTTTTTCAAAGTCTCCTATAAACATCTCGTAAGTTCTTAGAGTATCAGCACCATACTCCCTAACAATATCATCTGGATTTACTACGTTTCCTCTAGATTTAGACATCTTCTCATTATTATCACCTAAAATCATTCCATGAGAAGTTCGCTTAGCATATGGTTCAGGTCCAGTTACTATACCGTAGTCGTAAAGGAATTTATGCCAGAATCTTGAGTAAAGAAGGTGAAGGGTAGTATGTTCCATTCCCCCATTATACCAGTCTACAGGCATCCAATAATCCAAGGCTTCCTTTGAAGCTAGAGCTTCATCATTTTTTGGATCTATATATCTTAAGAAATACCATGATGAACCTGCCCATTGAGGCATAGTATCAGTTTCCCTATGTGCATCCTTACCACACTTAGGACATGTAGTATGAACCCAGTCGTGAATATTTGCCAATGGTGATTCACCTGAATCCGTTGGTTCATAGTTATCTACATCTGGAAGCATTAAAGGTAGTTGATCTTCAGGTATTGGAACCCAACCACAAGAATCACAATGTACCAAAGGAATTGGCTCTCCCCAATATCTCTGTCTTGAGAATACCCAGTCACGTAATTTGTAGTTTACTCTCCTATTTCCTTGACCCTCTTCTTCTAATTTATCAGATATAAATTCAATAGCTTCTTTAACATCCATTCCATTTAAAAATCCTGAGTTTACCATCTCTCCAGAAGCCGTATCGCTATAGGCTTCCTTACTTACATCTCCGCCCTTTATTACTTCTATGATTGGAAGGTTGAACTTAGTTGCAAAATCCCAGTCCCTTTGATCATGACCTGGAACTGCCATTATGGCTCCTGTACCATAGGTAATCAATACATAGTCTGAAACCCATATAGGAACTTCCCTACCCGTAGCTGGATTTATAGCCTTAAGACCCTTAAGCTCTACACCTGTCTTTTCTTTGGAAAGCTCAGTTCTTTCAAAATCGGATTTCTTACCTACCTCTTCCTTATAATGTAGGACTTCATCTATATTTTCTATTCTTTCACTATATTTCTCAATAAAAGGATGTTCAGCTGCAATTACCATATAGGTTGCACCAAATAGAGTATCTGGTCTTGTGGTAAATACCCTTAGTTTATCCTCAGTATCTGATATTTTGAAATCCAACTCCATACCTACGGATTTTCCAATCCAATTCTTTTGTTGAATCTTTACTCTTTCTATATAGTCTACAAGGTCTAAATCCTTTATAAGCCTTTCAGCATATTCAGTAATCTTTAACATCCATTGGTTTTTAACCTTACGATTAACTTCCCCACCACAACGTTCACAATGACCATTGACTACCTCTTCATTGGCTAAACCTATCTTACATGATGTACACCAGTTAATAGGCATTTCTTGCTTATATGCTAGACCCTTTTCAAATAATTTTAAGAATATCCATTGGGTCCATTTATAATAGTTTGGATCAGTTGTATTTACTTCCCTTGACCAGTCAAAGGAAAAACCTATAGACTGAAGTTGGTCCTTAAACCTTGCTACATTTCTTTCAGTTACTATTCGTGGATGAATCTTGTTCTTTATTGCGAAATTTTCAGTTGGCAATCCAAATGCATCCCAGCCCATAGGAAACAATACATTATATCCTTCTAATCTTCTCTTTCTAGATACAATATCAAGTGCTGTATATGGTCTTGGGTGACCTACGTGAAGACCTTCTCCTGAAGGATAAGGGAATTCTACTAGGGCATAGAACTTTGGCTTATCGCTGTCATTGGAAGCCTTATATGGTTCTTTTTCCTCCCAGATTTCTTGCCACTTTTTCTCAATTTCATTTGGCATATACTCTTTCATTCAACTACCTCCTCAAAAAAATAAAACCCCTCGCCTAATAGAGACGAAGGGTTAATCCGCGGTACCACTCTTTTTGAAAGTTCCTCTTTATGATAATAACGGCATCTACCGACTAGAGTTTTGCTCTAATAACTCCGAGACGAGTTCAGTGGATATCAATACTGTTTTTCACCATCCAACAGCTCTCTAAAATCGATATTTAACCTACTACTTCTCTTCAAAGTTTCTGATTTAAACCACATTATAGCAAATTACAATATTTAAATCAATATTTTTACTTGTAAAATCTAATTTTCTTACAAATTACTAGAATTCGGCTGAACCTACAGTTCTTGGGAAAGGAATTACATCTCTTATATTGGAGATTCCTGTCATATACATGATTGCTCTTTCAAATCCAAGGCCAAAGCCTGCATGCTTAGTTCCACCGAATTTTCTTAGCTCTAGATACCACCAGTAGTCTTCTGGATCCATTCCATTGTCTATAATCTTTTGCTCAAGTACATCAAGTCTTTCTTCTCTTTGACTTCCACCTATGATTTCACCTATACCAGGAACTAGCAAGTCCATGGCTGCTACTGTTTTGTTATCCTCGTTTACTCTCATATAGAAGGCTTTTATCTCCTTAGGATAATCTACTACAAATACTGGTTTTTTGTATAGAACTTCTGTCAGATACCTTTCATGTTCAGTTTGTAAATCTATTCCCCACTCTACTGGATATTGGAATTTTTCTCCTGATTCCTGTAATTTCTTTACGGCTTCTGTATAGGTAACTAGACCAAATTCTGAATTCACAACATTTTCAAGTCTTTCGATTAAGCCCTTATCTATAAAACTATTGAAGAATTCCATCTCTTCTTTAGCATTTTCCATAACATATTTTATAATGTACTTTAACATGTCTTCAGCTAATTTCATATCATCATAAATGTCTGCAAAGGCTATTTCTGGCTCTATCATCCAGAACTCAGCAGCATGTCTTCCTGTATTGGAGTTTTCAGCTCTAAAGGTTGGTCCAAAAGTATATACATTTTTGAAAGCCATTGCATATGCTTCTGCCTCTAATTGTCCACTTACTGTAAGGTTTGTTTCCTTGGAGAAGAAGTCCTTTGAGTTATCAATAACTCCTTCTTCAGTCTTTGGAGGATTTAGTAAATCCAAAGTAGTTACCCTAAACATTTCTCCTGCACCTTCAGCATCACTTGCTGTAACAATTGGAGTATGAACGTAGACAAATCCTCTTTCTTGGAAGAACTTATGAATTGCATATGCTGTCAAGGACCTTACTCTAAATACTGCATTTAAAGTATTGGTTCTTGGTCTTAAGTGAGCTATGGTTCTTAGATATTCCAAGGTGTGTCTCTTTTTTTGTAGTGGATAATCTTGAGTAGATAGTCCTTCAACTACAATCTCTGTAGCCTTTAGTTCAAAAGCTTGTTTTGCCTCTGGAGTTTCTACTAGTTTACCCCTTATTATCAAGGCTGAACTCAATGGAAGCTTTTCTATTTCTTTAAAGTTTCCCATGGTATCGTCATAAACTATTTGTAAATTCTTAAAAAATGTTCCGTCATTTAATTCAATAAAACCAAAGGTCTTCGAGGATCTAGATGTTCTAATCCAGCCTTCTACTGTTATTTCTTGGTCTAGAAATTTTGAACTGTCCTTGAAAATATCTCTAATATTCGCTTTCATTTTACCACTCCTAAATTTAATTTATCTTTAAGTAATATCGCAGTTTCGCAACACAAATCTATTTGCTCGCTTCTCTCGCATAGATTTGGTGCTCATTGCGTTTGACCTACCATCGATTTGTAGAAAAGCACTACAAATCGGGTTAGGTCATAAAAAAAACCCTTCATCCTCTTATATAAAAGGACGAAAGGTTATCTTCCGCGGTACCACCCTAATTGCTAATGCCACTTTTG
>CAZPZN010000068.1:0-11136 GCA_964590735.1 uncultured Tissierella sp. | reverse complement strand
TACACCTGCCGAATCAAAGGCATATTCGATTATTTCGTTAACATCCTCACCCAATACACTTCCTTCATAGAGCTCGTCAACATTAAATATGGTATTTTTTTTATCTGAAGCATCTTCTTCTGGAACCTTTTTTTCTCCAATTATTAGCTTAACTTCAGATGTATTATAGGTGAATTGAAGAGTTAAAGCAGCCTTATCTGCCACCTGGTCTTCCCAAGTTTTATAGAGTTTGATATAAGTAGGTCCACCAATGGAAAGGTAATTATAAAGTGTACACTTAAATTCTTCCTTACCCTCACTTCCAGGATTCCAGGTCCATATAGTAGGTTTATCATCTGGAGATATGGAAAAGGCAGCGATATAATCCTTGTATTCTGTTTCAGATAGGGGAATCTCTTTTCCATCTTCATCTACTGTGAAAATCCTAATACTGGTCACCACATTCATCTTTTTCTCCAGGTCAATTATATCCCAAAGGAGTCTTTGTTTAGCATCAAGTATTAAGCGCTCATAAATCCTTTCAAAGAACTTTCTAAGTCTATATCTTAGAACAGCCTTTAGGTCTTCCTTTAATTCTATTATTTCTTTTGAATCAGGTTCAATCCAAGGGTCTGCCCTGTGAATATCTTCTGCTATCATTTTACGAACACTAGGCTTTAATTTCCAGAAGGTACTTGCGTAGTCATCGATCACCTTATCTATAGATTCTAATAATTTTTGTGGATTATCACGATTCTTTACAAATTCAGCCTGAAGGAGCCATGCCCAAGTATTAGAATTATTTACAAGAACCCCATCCTTCATCTCATCAATATAGGCCCTAGCTGGCATACTTGCAGGAAGTATACAGCCAAACTCATTTGCTATTTTGGAGTAGGAAACATAATCCCAAGTAAAAAGCTGATAGGCATGCTCAGCCGGACTACTATAACCTTTATTTTGTAAGCTTCTTATCTCATCATCCACCATACCCATCAACCAAACTCCACCTGCAGCAACTGTAAGAGGAGTAGCCCCTAGGGCTCCAGCAGCAGAACTTAGACCTAGCTCTGCAATATCATACTTATTTTTCTTAAAGGCTTCTGAGATAGAACCTGAATCGTACCAAGATAAGCCTACCTTAACTGCAGTTAATCCTGCACCTACCTTTCCAAAAACCTTGCCCAACTCAGATGCGAATGGCCATTCAGCAGAGTGGGTTAAGGTGCTGGAGACTGTGGATGCGAAGTTCACTGGATAATCGACACCGGATACTAGATTACTTGTCAAGCCAAAAGAGTCTAGTGCTATATTTACAAGTCCACTGTCCTCTGGTGACTTCTCCTTCATCATTGCAAAAAAGGCCTCATTATCAACTTGACAGTTATTAATCAAGGCATCAAGTTTAAGAGGATTAAAGTGTACCTTGGCTAAAGGGCCACTATTAAATCCATCTTCATATAAAAAAAGGTCAAAGACTGCAAAGGTTGAAAAATGATTGGTATAAAAAGTAATTGTCCCTTCGGCTTCGTTAAGGGTAGAATACATTAATTCCCAAGATTTTGTACTTTCATTATAATATTGGACAAAGAGTCTTTCTGATGGATTTTCAACCTTCTCATAAGGTAATGTTATAGTCACATAGGTTGAAAAGTCTTTTATATCTCCTAATGAGAAGTCATAACAGTGGGCACTAAGGCCATTTTCCTCATCCCTTTTTACCCCCATATCTCTGATTTCTAGACTCCCCTCTTCATTAAGGTTGAATTCACCAAAATCAATGACCATATCACCTGCCTTTACAAGGGAATTATCTGGACCTACATTCACAAGGGTTGGGTCTACTTTATAGTCCTTGGCTGTCATTGTGATATTGGACAAACCTCTTGAATTTTCGCCATAAGCACTGTCCCCTACCAAAGCTATATCTCTTTTCTTATCTATTGCAAATCCAGGCCAACCGTAAAGGAGGACTGCAGCTGATTGGAAAATAAGTAAAATTGATAGAAGTCCACATAGTAGCCTATTATTTTTCTTCTTTTTCGGAAAACTAATATCCTCCTGTGCTGAAAAGGAAACTTTCTTTTCAGGCTTTTCTACGGGTTTTTGACTTGGTTTTTCTATATGTTTTTGTACTGATTTTTCTACGGGCCTTTCAGCTGGTTTTTCTATTGCTTTTTCAACTGTTTCCTGAATCTTTTTCTCTACTACTGGAGTAGTAGGCTCAGGTATAGTAACGGGAGCACCACATTTTACGCAAAATTTAGCATTGGGAAAGAGTTCACTTCCACAATTTATACAATATTTATTCATTCATCATCCCTCCTTATGGTCTTACCAGGGCCACAAAGGCTGGTATTCCGTCAGGTGTATCCATAGTCCCAATGGCATATTGTTTGTTGTTTAGCTCATAAAACTGATTTATATGTATAGTACCAGGCCCTGATGCCCATAGACCATTATCTTGCCACTTCCCGGTAAATACACCGTCCTCCATATCAGTTTCATCAAAGCTACTACCTTCACCAGCTATAAACATGAGATACCAATCAAGAGTTAAGCTCAAATTATCCTTACTTCCTTCAATATTTACATTGAGAAATTCCATAGCATTGGACCCATATTCATTATCTGGATCATAAATAATAAGTCCCTTCCATCCCTTTGTGGTATATTGAAAGTTTTCTATTATGGATATATCAGAAGGAAGGCCTTCATAAAAGACATCCTCTGTATACCAAAGAAAATCACCCAGATTTGGACGGACCTCTGTGGAATAATCTATACTTTGAACAACTTCATGTAAAGGATTATCTTCAATATTTGATATATCTGAGCTATTTTCTTCCTCATCATTTATTGCTGGTAATTCCTCTTCTATAAAAGTTGAATCCACTTCATTAGTAGAAGCTGATTCTAGTTTCTTTTCTTTTCTTTGCAAATTAGGTGGAATTGTAATAATTCCTATTATCAGCATTACTAAGTTTGCCAATATTAGGATTTTTGTTATAAGGTTCTTTTTCTTCTTTTCTAGACTCCTGTCATCCACTATATATCACTTCCTTTCATCCATTATTAAAAATCATTTAGCTCAACCTCTACTCCAGTTTCTCGCCAAATCTTTTGACTGAGTTCCACAATTTCATTCCCATCGGATATACCATGGAATAACTCTATACGGGTTTTTTCCTTCTTAGCTCCAAACATTAGCCGTATATTATCCCTATCCATTTGTACCATGTTCAATCGAACTCCATCCACCCCATCACAACCCCATTTATAGACCTTATTTCTAAGTAGAAGTCCAAAGGTAGACACTATGGTTTCTTCCATATCTTTTTCATGACTTTCCATATTCAACTTAGACCTTGGGACTGATAGAATTCGATTATTATAAATCAAGCTTGCTGAGTAGAGTATTCGGCTTTGATGATAAATAAAAATCAATATGATGCCAGCTCCACCATAAAAAATTATCCTCTCAATTTTTTGGATACAGGCAAATCCTGCCAAAATAAAAAGGCTTGCTAGAGAAATTAAAAAACAAATATAAAATTTTCTCTTTATAGGCTTCAATTTGATTCACCTCCTAATAACATCTTATATAAAAACTATTATTAATCATCATCAGAAAGTATGATTTAACTCAAAAAGCCTCTCATACTTTAGTATGAGAGGCTTTTAAATTAGTAATTTATCCAATTTGCTCTATGTCTAAGACTGATTCATTAGTAGTATACTTATTAGCTCAGCCCGGCTGTTAACATCATATTTAGAAAAGATATTTCTTACATGGGTTTTAACTGTGCTTTCTGTTATGTATAAATCAGATGCAATTTCCTTGTTGGATTTACCTGCAAGAACCAATAAAAGTACTTCCTTTTCACGCTCTGTTAGAGCTTCTATTGCCTTAGTCTGATAGATAATTTCTTCCTGCTGATTTTTTTCCATACCTTCATATGCCTTAAGATAGACATGGCTCTTTAATAGTAGAACCAGCTGCCTATTAAGAGCTGGCAAAATAGCTAGGGTGATACATACCACTGTTAGTGCTATTACAGCTGTTTCTGCTTCTGTTATATGTAAAGATTTAGTAGCTACTCCCAACATATCTCCTAAAAGAACTCCAAGGACATTGGCAGAAAGTCCAAATCCAAATATCTTTGCAGGGTTATGAGAGTAATCAAGCATTTCTCCTATTATACTCCACCAAAAAAGGTCAAAAATTCCAAAGGCACCAAGCATTAATGTATTTACAATCAAGTAATCTCTTGGGCCACGACCAAGTAGCATAAAGTTAATAAAAGCTGCCACAATCATAGCCATACCAAGATATAAGAAGAAAGGACCTCGTAACTTAGATTTTACTGATAGATTTCTCATCAGAATAAGGGCAAAAATATAGGGAACTGCCCAATACCAATTAACAAGACTCTTCAATTGTTCAAAGGCCGGATTGACCACCTGATACATTAGACCTGAATTTATTGTAATAATTGCGATGAATAAAAAGAGCATTAGGACCGGCTTTTTAATATTATTAATGGAAAGCTTCTTAGACTCATTAGAACTAGCAAAATCCTCCCCTTTAGAAGGAAGTAACCAGGCCAGTAGGCCTCCTATAAACAAGCATGAAATAGAGAATAATAGGCCTATAGTATGTGATATGTTAATAGCCACTACGTTAATAGAAATCATAATGATATTTGAGAAAATTAGTACATCTGCACATGATTTAATCCTTTCCTTTTTTGCTGTAAATTCTTTGAGAAAATATCCCCAGGAAGATACAGCAAAGCCTGCAGAGAGAGCAGCAGTCACTAATCCTACTAGCCATAAGGATGAGGGGGAAAAGAAGAAAGGCAGTGTAGCAACTATGCAGACTACCATTCCATAAATCATAATAAGCCTTGCCCTATTATGGCTTGTGATAAAATAACCGGCTGAAAATAAGCCTAGAAAATGGGCCATAATTGTAAGAATTATATATATATTTGAATATGTATCAAAGGCATCCATTGTGCTATATAGAACCTGTCCTTCAAACAAGAATGAAAGTAGATATGCAAAAAGGAAGGAAAAGGATGCAATTGATAACAAACGAGGGCTTTCAAATATTCGATTCACTTCGACACTCCTTATTTTCATTAAGATAGGACCATTAAACTTTACCACAAGATAAGTATACTAACAAGAAATAAACAACTAGGTCCTTTAGTGAATATTACCACATATCTTTATTTATAATCAAGTTAATATTATCCACATCAAACCCCTTTTTCTTAAACGTTTTGTAACTATTAATATTCGGGTATATGTTAGAATAAAATTGATATAGGAAAGGAGGTGGATGGATTTTTGGAAGATTTAATCGTCTTAAAAGACTTAAGAAAAGTATATAGAATGGGCGACGAAAAAATTATTGCTCTAAATGATATTAATCTTACTATCGGTAGAAGAGAATTTGTTTGCTTAATTGGTACCTCCGGTTCCGGAAAGTCTACCCTTTTAAATATGATGGCTGGTCTTGAAAAGCCTACAAAAGGTGAAATTATAATCAGTAATCTTCATATTGAAAAGATGAATGAAAAGGATGTGACCAAGTTTAGGCAGTTAAATATTGGATTTGTATTTCAATCCTACAACCTTATTTCTACCCTTTCAGCAATGGAAAATGTAAGTTTAGGCCTTACCTTTAAGGGGGTCCCTAAGGCTAAAAGGGATAAGATGGCTAAGAAGATGTTAGAAAACGTTGGCTTAGGAAACAGACTCCATCATAAGCCCCAGGAGATGAGCGGTGGTCAACAACAAAGGGTTTCTATTGCAAGGGCCTTTGTAGATAATCCAAAGATCGTATTTGCCGATGAGCCTACAGGTAACTTGGATACTAAGACTACTTACGAGGTAATGGATTTGATTACGGGTATGGCAAAAGAAAACAATCAAACCCTAATCATCGTAACTCATGATATAGAAATCTCTGATTATGCCCATAGGGTTATATATTTAAGAGATGGCAGCATTGAAAGAATTGAAGAAAACCAAATTGTCAGAGGGGGCACAACAGAATGAAACGAATATTAAGCAGCTTTTTAGTATTATTAATTATTTTAACTACAATACCCATAGCTGGACTAGCAGTTGGCGAATCTATATATATAACTAGTCCAAGGACTATAAATGGGAAATCAGGAGAATCAGTAAAAATTCCCATAACAATTAAAAACAATGGTTTTAATGATGCAGAAAACATCACAATAAGAGCTGAAATTGCAGATCCAAATTATATCTATCTACCTGATTCAGCATATAAGAATATTGACTATTTAGAACAAGGAAATTCTAAGAAGTTCAATTTTGATCTTGAAATAGATGAGACAGCTCCTAAAGGCAGTTACAAAATAGGTATAACTATCGATTACTATGATTATTATAATGATTCATATACTAGTGTAAATGATACTATTTATGTTCGTGTAGATAGCAAACCTCCTCAGCTGACTATTTCTAGAGTAGATGTTCTTCCTAATAACACTATAAGGCCAGGACAAAATTTTAATGTAGGCATTGAGTTTGAAAATATTGGAACCGTATTGGCTGAGAATATAAAAGTATCTTTAGAGGGACTCTCATCAAGCGGAATTTCATTAGCTAATGGTTCCAAAACCCAAACTATCAAATCAATTCCTGGAGGATATAAAAATTATGCTGTATACCAACTAAAGGCTTCAAAGAATATGTCAAGTGGAAATTATCAACTTGAGTTAAACTTAAAATATAACAATGATATGGAAGAAACCTTAGATTTTTCAATTGATATTGAAAAAGATAAATCCAATTTTTCAAATCTGATAATAGAAAACCTTATTTATCCTACAGGTAGCCTAGGTCAAAACAAAGAAGTAGTTGTAAGCTTTGACCTTAGAAATCAAGGTCAAACAGATGCCAAGAATATTTTTATTAAGACTAATATTCTTGATAGCAATGGTTTGGTTCCAAAATCAATTGATCAATTAAAAATAAATACCCTAGCACCAGGAGCTTGTGAAAATATTACATTTAAGTTTTTAACTACAAAAACTGGTGAAACTAAAAATTATCCTATCACAATCGATGTAAATTATGAAGATGAGTTGATTCCCGATGGGGAAACATATAATGTAAATGAATACCTTGGAGTCTTTGTTATAGCTCCAGATCCAGTGGATCCAGATGCAAACCAGTCAACACCTAAGTTAATAATCGACAAATATAGCTTTGAACCAAGCCTTGCTAAAGCTGGAGAAAACTTCGTCATGAATCTATCCTTCTTTAACACAAATAACTCAAAGGCGGTTAAAAATATTAAGATATTCTTAACATCCGATGAAAGAACTGACCCTAGTGGAAACTCTGGAGGCGGATCCGTATTCACCCCTGTAGACAGTTCCAACACCTTCTATATAGACTCTATACCTCCTAAGGGCAGAGTTGAAAAGAGAATCACCATGTTTACAGTACCCGATGCTGCAGCAAAGACCTATACCTTGACAGCAAACTTTGAATACGAGGACAGTCAAGCAAATCCATTTACTGCGACTGAGCTTATAGGGGTCCCGGTTGTACAACAATCAAAGCTTGAAGTAGGAGAAATTGGTTACCCTATGGAAGCCTATGTTGGCCAATCAGCTCCTATATCCATGGAATTCTTTAACACAGGCAAGGTTACCCTTTATAATATGATGGTTAAAATCGAAGGAGATTTCCAGACTGAAAATGGTCAATATTATGTAGGAAACTTTACAAGTGGCACTAGTGAATATTTTGAAGGTTATGTAATTCCAAATTCTCCCGGTATTTTAGAAGGTGAAGTAGTATTTAGCTATGAAGACTCCACAGGTCAAGAACAAGAAATTAGAGAACCATTTACCCTAAACGTAATGGATATGCCTATGGAACCAGAATTCCCTGGTGAGTTTCCTCCTTTTGAAGAGGAACCAAGAGGTGGCATATTATCAAATAAACTTCTTTGGGGAGGTATTGTCGCCTTAATAGCTACTGTAACAGGCATAGTTGTCCTTAAGAAGAGAAAAAAGAAAAAAATTGAGGCAATGGAAATAGATGACTAGTTTAGATTTAATCCGAATGGGAATTAAAAATCTGTGGAGAAGAAAGCTAAGAACATTTCTTACAGTACTAGGTGTAGTCATAGGAACTACCTCTATTATCGTAATGCTTAGCCTAGGCTTTGGTCTTTCACAATCCTTCGAGGACCAAATAGCCCAATGGGGTTCTTTAACTACTATAAATGTACATCAAAGATGGCAAGACCCTTCTATGCCTACTGGTGAATCAGCGAAATTAGACGATAAAGCTGTAAATGAATTTAAATTAATTCCTCACATAAGTGCTGTAAGCCCTACTGTAGAGACCTATGGAGCAATTATCAACGGAAGATATATAGCCCAAGTCCCTATTAGAGGCATCGATCCGAGTGTAATGGAGGAATTTGGATTTGAAATTGCTGAAGGAAGACTTTTAAACAGTAGCGATGAACTTACTATACTTTTTGGCGGAGGCATGCAACATAACTTCTACGATCCAAATGCTAGAGTTTGGCGAGAGCCTAAGATAGACCTTATGAAGAACAGAATGAGCCTAACCTTGAATCCAAATTATGGGTGGGACCAACCAGGACAAGATACTCCTAACTATAAAGAATACAAGATTAAGGTAGCAGGAGTCTTAAATGAAGAGAATTGGGATACTAACTATGCAGTCTATATGCCAATTAATGAAGTGCAAAAACTTATTAAAGAGAAAGAAAAGTCAGAAAATATAAAACCACAACAAGGTCAACAAAAAGACCAATATCAGCAGATAAATATTAAAGTAGATGAGATAAACAATGTTCAAGAAGTACAGCAAACTATTAAGGATATGGGACATGAAGCCTATAGCTTAAACGACCAATTAGAATCTATGAAGAATACTGCAAATGTAATCCAAGCAGTTCTTGGAGGAATCGGTGCAGTCTCCCTTCTTGTAGCAGCAATTGGAATAACAAATACCATGGTTATGAGTATCTATGAAAGAACCAAGGAAATTGGTGTAATGAAGGTTATAGGCGCATCCCTAAAGGATATCAGGGGATTATTCCTATTTGAATCAGCTTTAATAGGTCTTTTAGGCGGTATTATGGGGGTAGGATTTAGCTATCTAATATCCTTCGTTGTAAATAAGTTTAGCGGATCTTTTGGAAACTACTTTGGGCTAGGACCTGAGGCAAAATTATCAATAATTCCTGTATGGCTGGTATTTGCAGCAATGGCCTTCTCAGCCCTCATAGGAATCTTGTCAGGCTACTACCCTGCTAGACGAGCAATGAATTTATCTGCACTAGAGGCCATAAGAAGTGAGTAAGAAATATTAGGCAAATTAAAAAATAGCTATTGGAATAAAGTTTTCCAATAGCTATTTTTAGGTCTTATTATCTTATACTTATTTCACTTGCTGTGAAGTCTCTTCCGTCATAATATCCATATATAGTTACAATATCGTTTCTGACCAACTCATCTAAGTCTATTTGTGTATTACCAATATAGATGTTAGTATCCTTTGTAACCCTGATAAGAATATCATCTCCATAAGCATAATTACTTAAATCCGTAGTCATTATTTCTATATCTATTTCATTTCTCTTAGTACTAATCCCAGTAATTTTACCTCTAACTATTGATTCTGCACTAATGGAATCAGCATAGATTTCAACTATCTCATTGCTTCCCACGGTTAACTCTACATAATATCCAACATTTAGATTTATAATAGAAGTTGTTGTCTTGTCAACCTTAATAACTGCATTTCTTGCTAATAAATAGGTCTCTTCCTTATCTGTATCCCTATTTTTAATGGTTATTTCAGTTCCTTGATTCAATCTTGTAGATATTCCTGTGATATATCCTTCTATTTCCTGCTCATATATATCTGCATCTACTTCTACTACAAGTCCGTTTTCAAGTTCAAGGACAACCTCATCTCCCACTCTTAAATCTTCAAATTTAGCTCTTCTACCATCTCTATAGATGCTAACTTCTTCATCTAATTCATATTCAACCTTAACTTTCTTGGAGTTTTCAATCGTGATATAATATTTTATATCACGATTACCCTCCATAACTAGGTCTACAATTATACCTTCAAACTCACCAGATTTAGCTATAGCATCTAGTTCTATTACTAAGCCACCTTCAACTAGAAGCTTTACTTCATCCCCTATACTCAAATCATATAGGTCTGCTTTTTCACCATTTAAAGCAATCTCAGTATCCTTGTTAATTGTTAAATCAATTGAAAGTTTTATCTTATCCTTAAGATACTCAACTACAAGTTTATTTGAGCTAGGACTTACACTCTTTATAGTTCCTGAAATTTCTTCTTCTAAATTCTCAGCTTCTATAAGAGTTGCTGTACTAGATCCTTTTTTAATTGTAACATCGACTGACTGACCCACTAAAAGGTTATTTACTGTTGTAGTCTTTCCATCTAGCTTAATGATAGTATTTCCATCTACTAAATAAGTAGCTTGAGTCTTACCATTAACAGCTACAAATGTATTGCTTCCTATCTTAGTAATATCAGTTATTATTCCAGAAATCACTTCTGCTTCAACTTGGGTTGGTTTTGGTGTTTGTGGATTCTTTTGTAGATAATCATATGCTGTAGCTAACATCTTAGCCATCTGCTCACGTAATAGTGGTGAATTTGGTTCAAATTTGCCTTCTCCTGTACCATTAGCAGATAATACACCTGCTTCTATCAAGACATATATAAGCTTATGATATTTTGCATCTATATCCTTTAAATCCTTATAAGATAAAGCTACGAAGGATTTTGAATTGGCTACTTCTTCTAAGCCCATTGCCTTTGCCATAAATATACTTATATCAAGTCTTCCTACTCTTTTATTAGTTCCTACTTCAAGAAGACCTTTAGATGCAACTGCTTTTAATTCTGATTCTGATATGACTCCTGCATAGAGTGACTTCATAACAGCTTCCTGTGCCCATGAAGTGATCTTTAAATCATTTACAAGCTTGCTATACTGTTCTTTACTCTTAGTCACTTCTGAACTAGATAGATTAAGTAACTTAGATAAAAGCTGAATAGTCTCTAGGA
>CAZPZN010000067.1:0-11399 GCA_964590735.1 uncultured Tissierella sp. | reverse complement strand
AAAGAAGGAGACCTTGTTATTTTGTCTCCTGATAGCACAGTTGAAGAGGGAGTTAAATTGAAATAGTAATGAATAAAACAACTTAAATTAAGTGTTTTCCAAAACCACAGTTTAGGTAGGTTGCCGTGTAATTATTTACACGCCCATGTAAATTCGAACTACTCCGCCTTAAAATATTAACCTAATTCAACTAACTTGACAAAGAGCCATAATTTTGTGTATTCTAAGGCGGTGTAAATAATTTTGTGTATTCCAATTTCTTTGAATAATAATTGGTTAATTCACAATTGTAACCTAATGTATATTAAGGTCGATAAGAAATAATCTATGTTTTTTCTCTAATCCATAGATATCATATTCATAGTCGGTGATTATTTCCTCAGATTCATCTATTAGTTTAGTCACATCTCCATGACCGTTGAATAGATAATAGGCTTTGGTATTTCCTTCATCCTCTATTTTATCCTTCTATATATAGTACATCACTAAAGTTATCCAATATCCCCACCCCTTAGTAAAGGTCCCATATATACCCTAGTAGGTTTTGATATGAAAAATACTCCTCTTTGTAATACAATTTAATTACAACCTCAAAGGTGTGACAAGCTTTGATTTATTAATCAGTCTATATACAAATCAAATCCAATTTCTGCATTGATAGAAGCCAGAAAAGATATTATCTCTCTTGTCAATACAAGTTCGGGACCATCTCCATTTTCCATGAATACCTTCACTTCAAACCCCGCTTTTATATCATTCTCTTTGCATATTTGATTTATTATTTCTTTTTTCCCTCGAAGTTTTTCTAATACCTTTTCAAATTGCAACGATACTGCTTTACAACTATCTTTTTCTGTCTTTAACATCCAAATAGTCTTTGCAAACTCCTTAATCTTAAAATCCTTTTCTTTCCATATTTTTGTAGGTAATATTCCTAATCTTTCTGTAATATCATCTACATGAAAATCATCACCACTAAAAAAAAAGTCTATTCTTATTTTTGGTAATTCATCCAAAGTCATTCTCCTTTCTATTTTGAAAACAATCCTGTTGCGACCTGAATTCCACTTTGTATTGATTCTAAAACTATTTCATGGGTTTTTGAATCATATTTCATGTTAAATTTTGCACCTGCTCCAGGTACAATATCTTCTTTTAATGCCTCGGCTCCCTCATACCCTAATTTTCTTGCTATCTTGTTAGCTTCATTATTATTCTTGAATTTTTTTAAGCTATAGTTTTGAGGCTGCTTGTTATCCTTCTTATCATTTTTCTTGTTATTCCCATTATTAGGGTCTCCAGTACTTCCGCCGCTTAGCCACTTCTGGAATTCAACATCATTCTTTAGATCATCATCTGTTTCTCCTGCATTTTCAGGTTTTAATAATATGTTTATAGTTACTCCAGCTGAGGTTACATTTTTTAGGGTCTGGAATCCTGATTGAACCAGTGCTGCTATAGCTGCTAGTATATCGCTTTTCTCATAAAGACTACCAACCAACTCCCCAAAATTTCCGCTTGGATCTGTATACTTTATTGGATTTCCTTGGCAGTAGACGTAGTAGTTTAATGTCAGCGGATCCATTAAGTCTCCTCTGTAGGTGTCCTCTGATATAAATCTTCCTATCTCTGGATTATTGTATCTTGCTCTTAAATAATATAGACCTGTCTCCTCATCATAATATTCTCCTGCATATCTATATGGATTGTTAATTAGATCTTCTTCTACTTTTTTCTCTAATCCATAGATATCATATTCATAGTCGGCGATTATTTCCTCAGATTCATCTATTAGTTTAGTCACATCTCCATGACCGTTGAATAGATAATAGGCTTTGGTATTTCCTTCTTCTCTTGATATAAGTTGGTGACCTCTTAAATTCCTTGCCATTAATCTTCCGTTGTCTGTCTCTATTATAACATTTCCTCTGTCATAAAAATAACCTATTGTATTTCCATTTGTTGTTTTGGAGTCTCTTAATCCAGTTGGGCTGTAAGAATAAGTGGTCCTTTCGCCTTTATTATTTATACTCTCTATAAGTTGATTGTTTGTATTGTATCTATAACTTTCAGTCTGAGATTCCAAATGATTATTTTCTTCAGTTATAGTTTTCTCTATTAAATTACCTTGACTGTCATATTCGTATTCTGTAATTATATTTAATACCCCGAAGTAATAAGACTCACCATCTCCTAAATTTCTCTGATACGCCTCATTGAGTCTTTCGAGTCTTATAAAATCTTCCAATTCCTCTAATTCTTCTACACCATCAACTTCTTCATCCTGAATGTTACCATTTTCTTCATTTAATTCTTCAATTTCTTCTGATTCCTCTAAACCTTCTGATTCTTCTATTTCATCGACAATTTCTTCCCCTTCTACTTCAGAAAGTTCCCTTTCATCTACTCCCTGATTTTGTTCACCTATTTCCTTTATGTCATTACTTTCTATGATAGCGGATACATCTTCTAGAGATATTTCTGGCTCAGATTCTTCTAAAGTAGGTATTCCTATGGATTCTCCGTTTACTTCTTCCAAGTTCTTGCCTTGTGGATTCACTTCTTCTGTGACTTCTTCTACCAGTTCTTCCGTTTCTTCTATCACCTCTTCCACTTCTTCCACTGGTTCTTCTCTTAAGTCATCGACGGATTTTTCTATAATAAATTCTTCATTTTCTATTTCCTCGTAACTCTTTATAAGCTTGTTACTAGAGTCATAGATATACCTTATACTGTGATTTGTTATATTCGGCATTATTATTATTTCTTCAGCATTTTTTATTGTATGTATGCTGTTTGACGAATGGAGTATATCCTTTTCTTTTATATTCCCATTTCTATCATACCTGTAAGTCGTTGTACTTTCTTCTTCATCTATACTTTTTATTCTATTTAGAGAATCATAAGTATAATATGATATTCTTCCGTTTTCCCCTTTGCTTAGTTGATTACCTTCTTTATCATAGCTATATTCATATTGGCTAATGATTTGTCCATCTAACCCTATGTTTATTAGCTCTATGAGATTTCCTGATTCATCATAGCTATAATGAATGCTTGTCCCATTTGAATATATAACTTCTTTAGTTTGTCCATTTTTATAATACTCATATTGTGTTGTTTCATTGTTTTGTGCTATTGTTTTTAACCTGTTTCTGCTGTCATAAGTATTTAGAGTTGATTCTCCAAAGTAATCTAATGTTTCTATAATATTTCCATTGTCATCATATTCATATGATATGGTTTTTCCATCAGGCTGTATAATGTCTTTTAAGGTTCCCTCAGGATTGTAAGTATTGATTACTCTTCCATTTTGGTCTGATATTTCTAATATATTGCCTATATTATCATAGGAATAGGTTGTTCTTCCTTCTTCATCGATTTTTTCCATCTGCCAATTTCTACTGTTATATTTGTAGGTTTTGTTTATTGTATCCCCTTCTGATATTTCTGTCTCTTCTATTAAATTACCTGCAAGGTCATAGATATTTTCCTTTATTTTACCCTCTGAATCCTTTTCTCTTATGAGTCTTCCAGAGCCATCATATTCTTTGGCAGTTATACTACCTTCTGCTGTAATTATTTTTATTACATTGCCTAAATGGTCAAATTCATAATTTACTGTTTCTCCGAGAGAGTTGGTTATTTCTATTAGATTACCCAGCTGATCGTAATTGTAGCTTGTTTCATTTCCCTCATTATGTATATATGAAAGAATATTACCGTTATAGTCATAGCTACTATAGTTAACCTCATCTATTCTTCCGTTAAATCTTCCCTCTTCTATTATGTTTCCTGCTTCATCATATTTATTATAGCTTACTTTGTTTTCTTCATCGATATATTCTTCGATTCTTTCATCATCTTTATATTCTATTAGAGTTCTTGTATTATCTGGGTTTATTGTCTCATATAATCTTCCTAATGAATCATATCTATAATTTGTGATATCCCCGTTACCGTCCTTTACCCATTCCACTTGTGACAAAGAATTATATCCCTTTTCTTCTGAAGCTATTATTCTATCGTTTATTTCCTGGTCTGTTTTTATATGATTTCCTAAGGCATTATAAGTTATTTTTGTAATATAGTTGTTTTCATCTACGATGGTTGTTTCATTATTTAAATCATCATAGCTTATCGTTTCTAGAGTTTGGTCGGGGTTAACAGTTTTATTAAGCCTTCCTATTTCATCGTACTCATATAGGGTTACATTTCCATTTCCATCTGTGGAACTTGTTATTAGTCCTGTATCTCTATCATATGCGGATTATTTTTTAGATGATATTAAATCATTCTCATCGGAGATTGTGATTCCTGATACATAAGCACCTTCGAAATATTGATAACCTTCTTTTGTTGTTCCTTCTGTTCCCGCTATATTTTTCTCTATGATGTTACCATAAATATCATATTGGTATGTTGTCGTTACGCTTTTATCCTCCCCGTCTACTATATTAATTCTTATTTCTTCCCCTATATCCAACCTTTCAGGTCTTTGTAGTTTATATTCAATTACTTCCTTTAATTCTCCATCTTCATATCTTTCTATGGAAGCTGGCAGAAAATAATCAAGATAATAATCGTATACCGTCTCATTTCCCAGTTCATCTATTTCAGATGTGATATTTGAGTAATCATCATAGGTATATCTTCTTATACTTGAAGAATAGTCTTGGGTATCTTCATTATATTCCCTATTTATTATTCTTATAGGAAGCCTATTTACCCATGTGTCATACTTGTATTCTTCTTCTCTTAGCATATTTCTGGATGCATCTCTACTATTTGTTCAATATTTAAATGTTCATCATCAAATATATATCTTACTCGAGTTCCTTCTTCATTTTCTATTTCTGAGCTATAAGTGAAATCACTGGGCAGACGTCTAGGACTATCATATGATGGATAACCAGTACTATTATTTCTAGAATATGCATACATTTCTTCGTTATAGATTTTTCTTTCTTTCCTAACATAATCCAGTCTTGCTTCAATTCTAAATCTTTCTATGGCCCCGTATCTTCCTAGGTTTTCTATGGTATACTCGTAATAATATTCAGTTCTTACACCAGTTGGAAAGGTTATATCCCATATATTAACAGCTATATCAAGGGTACTCTATCTGAAGCTTATAAAATTATGAAAATTTCCTCAAGTAAGGCATGGAAAATTATAAAAAATGCAGAGTCAGATTTAGGATTTAAACTGATTCATACAGTAACTGGTGGTAGCAGTGGAGGCAATTCAACATTAACAAAAGAGGGAGAAGATTTGCTAAATAGGTATACAGCTTTTACTAAAGAAATAGATGACTATGCTAGTAAATTATTTGAAAAGTATTTTAATTTAAATAATTAATCGCCTTAGGGCGATTAAAAAATATAATCGTTCATCTTACTTGAGATTAGCGAAAAACAAGGAGGATTTTGCTTTATGAAAAAATTATTTATTCTATTATTAATCGGAGTATTATCCCTATCACTATTGATAGGATGTGGAACCCAAGAAGAAACACCAGCAGTTAAAGCACCAAGCGTGGAAGTTCTTCCTGAAGAAGAACCAGCAGAAGAAGTTGAATTATTGATTTCAGCTGCAGCAAGTATGACAGACGTACTAACAGAAATGGCAGAATTATATAAGGAAGTAGCTCCAAATGTAACTCTTACATATACATTTGGTTCATCAGGTGCATTACAGGCTCAAATAGAGGAAGGAGCTCCATCAGATATATTTATGTCAGCAGCTCAAAAACAAATGGATACTCTAGAAGAAGGCGGATACATAATTAAAGATACCAGGAAGACATTATTAGTAAATAAGGTTGTACTAATATCCCCTCTAGATAGTGAATCAAGTGTTACATCCTTTGAAGAATTAGTAAATCCAGATGTTGAAAATATAGGCATAGGCGATCCAACAAGTGTACCTGTTGGTCAATATAGCGAGGAAATCTTTACTAACCTTGATATCTGGGATGAAATCAATGCAAAAGCAGTTTATGGTAGTGACGTAAGAACAGTACTTACCTGGGTTGAGGCTGGAGAAGTTGATTTTGGTCTAGTATACGCTACAGATGCAGCTAGTACAGATAAGATAAAGGTATTAACAGAAGCTCCTGAGGGTAGCCATAAGGAAGTATCCTACCCTGTTGCTGTTATAAAATCCTCTAATAATGTAGATGCAGCTCAAGCATTTTTAGACTATTTATCATCTGAGGAAGCAGCTGAAGTATTTGTTAAGTACGGATTTGCAATGAAATAAGAAGTAAAAACAAAGAAATGGAGGTAAATTAATGGATTATTCCCCTTTATTTATATCCTTAAAAGCAGCTATAATAGCTACATGTATAACATTTACACTTGGTATTTACAGTGCATATTTTTCCTTAAGGCTAAATAAATTTAAAGGATTCGCAGATGGTCTATTTACCCTTCCACTGGTCCTACCACCTACCGTGGTAGGATTCTTGCTATTGGTTTTATTAGGGAAAAATAGCCTTATTGGTAAATTCCTTTCAAACTACGATATTTCCATAGTTTTTTCAAGTACGGCTACTGTTATAGCATCGATTGTGGTCTCCTTCCCTCTTATGTATAGAACTGCAAGGGGAGCCTTCGAACAGGTGGACAAGAATATAATCTATGTGGCTAGAACTCTAGGCTTATCTGAGCATGAGATTTTCTTAAAGATTATGATTCCCAATTCCTTTAATAGCATAATTGCAGGTACTATTTTGGCATTTGCAAGAGCCCTAGGAGAATTTGGTGCAACTATAATGATAGCAGGAAATATTCCAGGAAAAACACAGACAATGGCAGTTGCAGTCTATAGTGCAGTTCAAGCTGGAAATAGAGCATTAGCATATAAATGGGTTGCAGTCATAGTAATCATATCCTTCACATCTATGATGTTACTCAATATGTTTGAAGGCGGTAAAGTTAAAAAATATGGGAAAGGGGGTTTTTAAAATTCTTTATGTAAATATTAAGAAGAAGTTTAAGGACTTCCTCTTGGATGTTGAATTTAGATCAAAAGATGAAGTTCTTGCTCTTCTAGGCTCTTCAGGCTGCGGAAAGAGCATGACTCTTAAGTGTATTGCTGGAGTAGAAACCCCTGATTCTGGACAGATCATCCTAAATGGTAGAACCCTTTATGATAGCAATAAAAAGATTAATCTTAGCCCTCAAAAAAGAAAAGTAGGTCTACTCTTTCAAAACTATTCCCTCTTTCCAAATATGACCTTGGAAGAGAATATAATGGCTGGAATACCTAAGAAACATCCAGAGAAAATAGGACTTCTTAAAAAGAAAATCGAAAGTTTTTCCCTTCAGGGACTTGAAAAGAAGTATCCCAGCCAACTATCTGGCGGTCAGCAACAAAGATTCGCTTTAGCTAGAATGCTAGTAAATAGGCCTGAATTAATCCTCTTAGATGAACCATTTTCAGCCTTGGATACATATTTAAGATGGCAATTGGAACAGGAATTGGTGTCAACTTTAAAGGATTATAAAGGTACTAGTCTATTCGTATCCCATAACAGAGATGAGGTCTATAGAATATCCAATAGGATTGCCATTATGAATGATGGAAAAATTGAAACAATATGCTATAAGAAGGATTTATTTAAAAGTCCTCCTACTGTAAATGGAGCTATTTTAACAGGATGTGAGAATATTTCTAGAGCTAAGAAAATAGGCGACAAGAAAATTTTAGCCCTTGACTGGAATCTAGAACTGGAATGCGATGAAATTGTTTTGGATAATATAGAATACATCGGTATCCGTGCTCATCATATTGATTATTGTTATGATCCAACTTATGAAAATCATTTCATCCTTAATATTATTGATTTTGTAGAAGATATTTTTAATAAAATTGTTATTCTATCGAGCAATGCAAATGCACCACTTTATGTGAAATTATCTAAAGAGGACTTTAAAAGCTTAAATAATAATTCAAAACTAGATATTAGTATTCATAAGAAAAACATATTGTTATTCTATTCATAAGTTAGAAAGATATGGTGCTTTAAATAAGTATATTATCTAGCTCCAAACCTAAAAATAAGTTATGTGAATTAATAGATGTTTTTGGAGGAGATAATATGAATAAAAGATGTATCCTAATGATTTGTGTGCTTTTATTAATGTCAGGAACTACATCCTACGCAAATAAGCTAGAAATCATCCTAAATACTGTTAAAGATGATTATGATATTCCTGATATATCAGGACCTGTAGTCAATATGCCTTGGAAAAATGATTTGGATTTTATAAAAGCTAAGGAAAAATACAATACTCCAATTCTAATGGCTGGGTTTTCTGCAGTGCTTAAAAACCCACTTCCCGGTGAGGAACATAATGTTGCTATGGCTGCTCAAAGTATAAAGGGTCAAGTTGTAAAAGCAGAGAAAATATTATCACAGAATCAAGCTATTGGACCATATACTAAGTCAAGAGGATATAAGACTGGTTCCTCATATATTGGAGGCAATATAGTAATGACTGAAGGCGGAGGCGTGTGTAAGATTGCTACTACACTCTACAATCTTGCAGTTTTAACTGATTTAGAAATAGTAGAAAGACACTACCACTCCATGCCTATAAATTATGTACCCTATGGCCAGGACGCAACAGTAGCCTTTGGTATTAAGGATTTTAAGTTTAAAAATACTTCTGATGGCAATATTTTAATCTGGTCTAAGCTAATTGGTCATAGATTATATATGGGATTTTACGGATCCAGCTATTCTCCTACCGTCACCTGGGACCATGAAATTTCCGACCTGGTAAAACCTTCAGTTAAATATGTAAAGAATGAAGCTCTTTCTCCTGGAGAAATGAATACTAAGATTCAAGGCTTAGATGGAGCAAATGTAAAGTCTAGTATAACAGTACTATATAAGGATGGTAGCAAGAAAGTAAAAAAGATGTCCCCTAGCTACTACTCCCCTCTTCCTGAGCTTGTTGAAATAAATTAAACTTTTATTTATAATATGTGTGAGTTCTAGATGTTCTGGGTATGAGTAATTAAGAGATGTTTGAGGAGGTAAATTTATGACTGACGAAAAGAAAACTCTAAATGAAAAGAAGATTGAAGGAACTTACAAACAAAACAGGGAACCAAAGATTGAAGACACTGCAACAGATGTATATTACAAGACAGAAAAAAAACTTCCAGATTCTAAAGTAGCTATTCCTACAGAGGATAGTATAGAAAAAGCTAAAGAATGGGTAGATGACGAAAATAGGATGTAAGAAAAGCTCCTAAAGAATCTAAAGCTAGCTTTTCTTGTTACTCATTACGGAAAGTCCCTTTAATTGAAGATTTAAAAAGTAGAACTTTCCTATTCGTAATAATTTGAATAGCCTTCGGGCTATTTTTTCTTTTTTTGAAAACTCAAGATAATATTACCATTGACTATGAACGTTTGTTCTGTTATTATGATAATAAACAAATGTTCTTTTCTTATTTGATGGAGGGAGTTTCATGAAGCGTGTAATTTTTCATATAGATGCAAATTCAGCCTATCTTTCTTGGGAGGCTGTTTATAGGTTGCAGCATGGAGCTGAAATAGATCTTCGGGAAATCCCCTCTATAGTGGGTGGAGACCAAGAAAAAAGACATGGGATAGTTCTTGCAAAATCCATACCTGCAAAAAAATATAATATTATTACAGGAGAAAGCGTCCACTCTGCTTTACAAAAATGTCCAGACTTAATTATGGTTCCTCCTAATTATGAAAGATATGTTAATGCCAGCAATGCCATGGTCGATATTTTAAATCAGTATTCTCCTCATATACAAAGATACTCTATAGATGAGTGCTTTATGGACTATACAAATATGAACAAGGATTATATGGAAGCGGCTTTCGAAATTAAGGATAGAATCAAGAAGGAACTAGGCTTTACGGTAAATATAGGCATTGGACCAAATAAACTATTGGCTAAGGTAGCTTCCGACTTTAAAAAACCCGATATGGTCCATACTCTGTTTTCCTATGAAATTTCAGAGAAGATGTGGCCATTACCAGTGGAAGACCTCTTTATGGTCGGGTCGAGAACTAAGGCTAAATTAAATAGCAGAGGTATATTTACCATAGAAGAGTTAGCAAGACTAGATAAGGAATACATATATTCCTGGCTAAAGAAACCAGGCCTCCTTATATGGAATTATGCCAATGGTATTGAGGATTCTCAAGTAAAAAAGGGCTCTATTCCCATTAAATCTGTTGGCAATTCCACCACTATTGCCTTCGATGTAGATAGCAAATCTGAAGCCTATAAAGTAATATTGGGACTATCTGAAATGGTTGGCATGAGAGTTAGAGACCTAGACAAATGTGGAAGTGTAATAGCCCTTGGACTTAAGAATAGCCATTTTTATCATTATTCCCACCAGAGAAAGCTAGACATACCTAGCTCCTCTACTAATAAGATATATAGAACTGCCAAAATCTTATTTGATGAGATGTGGACTGGTGAACCCTTAAGACATATTTCCTTAAGTCTTTCAGACCTTTCCACTAATGATTTCTTCCAACTATCTTTAATGGAAGACTATAGCGTAAAAGATGAACTACTAGATAAAACTATAGATAAACTAAGGTTTAAATATGGATATGAATCTGTCATAAGATCCTGCTTCCTCCACTCCGGAATAAATCCCATAATTGGTGGAGTCATAATGGAAGAAGAATATCCAATGATGTCAAGTCAATTATAACGATTGTCGTCTTCTCAGTGGCGTAATGCAATTATTGTTTAAATTACTTAAAGAGGTGTTATTATGAAGGTATTAATGAGGCCAATAGAGATGCTTGCATGGTTTAACAAAGATAATTATCCTGTTCCATTAAGGTATAGAATTACCGCTGAGGACTCTAGTAAGATTGTCATAAAAGTGGAAAAAATCCTTTTTCGAGAAGAAGAAAAGCTAGCAGGAAACAGAATGGTAATATATAGATGTGAATCCACCATAAATCAAATTCAAAGAATATTTGAGCTAAAGTACGAAATTGCAACATGTAAATGGTATTTGTATAAGATGTAAATTTGAACTTTCCTATTTGTAATAAGAAAAGCTTTTAAAAAGGCATTAAATGTAGCTTTTCTTGTTACTCATCGACGTAAAGTTCAATTATAAGCAAAAAATCCAAAGTAGAACTTTCCTATTCGTAATAAAAATTGATAATAAATCCATACTATTATTAAGATGAAGAAAGGATGATAGTATGGATAATAAGAGATCAATAGATAAGAGTACTAATGGCAACATTTCAAATCTCGACAATCGTATAGAAAACACAAGGGCAATTGAAGAGCTAATAAATCAGGCAAAAAGAATTGAAGAGAACAATTTCTCAAACTTAGAATATACTACTAGTATCAACA
>CAZPZN010000066.1:8847-11593 GCA_964590735.1 uncultured Tissierella sp. | reverse complement strand
GATAATTTGCTCTTTATAGTTCCTTCTTTCTCATCAAGTATTTGAGAGATATCCTTTATAGACAAATCATTGAAGTAAAATAACACTAGTACTTGTTTATAGATAAAGTTTAAATTATCTAATTCTGCCTTTAAGATTTCCCTATCTATATTATTTATTATAATTTCTTCGGGGGTCTTGAAATCCACCTCATTATCCTCGTATGGAACCGTGTATATTTGTGACTTAAATCTATCCTTTATGAGATTTTGTGAGATTCTATATATCCAAGTATATAGGGAACTTTCACCCTTAAAACCTTTTATATATTTAAACACCTTAATAAATGTCTCCTGAACTATATCTTCGGCCTCAGCCTGGTCCTTTACCATAAGGAAGGAAGTTCTAAGAAGTTTATTTCCATAAAGACTGACTAATTCATAATATGCTTCTTGGTTGCCACGTTTAAGCATTTTAACAAGTCGTTTTTCCTCCAATTCCTTCCCTCCTTACTTATTAGACTGAATTAATAGAAAAAGGTTGCCTTCTTTTAAATTTTAACATAAATATAGCCCAAACTATAATAATACATAATATAGTTTGGGCTTTTGAAACAAAAAGAACCTTCCCCGCTACTTAAAGGAATAAAAGGGCCGGTTCTTTTTGTTTCTAAAAGTCTCCTGTTGTTACTCCTGCTGTATCAAATGTTGCCATTTCATCAGCTACTTTTAGGGCTGCTTCTACCATTGGAAACATTAGAGCTGCCCCTGTTCCTTCACCAAGTCTCATGTTAAAGAACAGTCTTGGTTCTAGTCCAAGATGTTTTAGAGCCACTAGTTCTCCCTTTTCTTCTGAGGAATGGGAAGTTATCATATAGTCAATTACCAATGGATTCAGCTTTGCGGCTACTAGAGCTGCTGCAGAAGAAATAATTCCATCTAATATAGTAGGAACTCCTTGTTTAGCTGCCTCTAAAATTGCTCCTACAATGGCTGCAATCTCTACCCCTCCAACTTTAGTCAATATATCTATAGCATCATTAGGGTCTGGGTTATTAATCTTAATTGCCTGTTTAATTATCTTGTGTTTATGGATTAATGCTTCATTTTTTAATCCAGTTCCACTGCCTGTTGCTTCTTCTACACTACAGCCTGTTATTACGCTGATTAAAGCAGCCGATGGAGTTGTATTACCTATCCCAACTTCTCCAGTCGCTAGTATATTTGCTCCTGACTCTATTGTTTCAGAAGCGATTTTAGCACCTGTTAATAGAGCCCTTAGGGCCTCTTCTCTGGTCATTGCAGGACCCTTTGCAATATTGTCAGATCCATTTTTAATTCGATTTCTCATAAGGTCTGGCGGATTTAGCTGACATGCTATACCTAAATCAGTACATACAAGTTTTGCACCTGCGTGATTTGCTAATACATTAATGCCTCCTCCACCACTTAAATAAGAATAATATAGTTGGGCAGTTACTTCTTGGGGAGCCGCACTTACCCCTTCTTCTACTACATGATGATCTCCTGCCATAAGTAGTATAGCCTTTCCTTTAACTTGGGGATGTGTAGTTCTTTGTACTCCAGCCAATTGAACAGCTATATCCTCTAATACCCCTAGACTTCTTAGAGGTTTTATTTTTCCATCAAGCCTCTCCTGCATACCCTTAGCTGCATCCAAATCAATCTTTTCAATTCCTTGAATAATTTTATTTAAGGCTAATTCAAGTTCTTTTTCATTTAATTCACTGATTCCTGGATTACCATATAATACTTTTTCCATCTTTTATCCCTCCATTTTTTCAAACAAAAAAGTCCAGGCCATAGCAAATAATACTAAGGCCGGGACTTTACCGTCATCTCCGTTGCTTTCATAATGAAAGACTTATCTTCCTAGGCAGGTCTCCTGACTCAGATTCTACGTCACAATACTCCTTCCCAGCTTAAAGCCAGTGGTCTAGTAAAGGACTCATCAATACAGTGTTGGGTACGTACCGGACTTTCACCGATTTCCCTATTCTCCCTAATGGGCACCTACGAAAAATACATATTCAATTATTAATTATACTTATTGTAATAAAAATCTATATCAAAGTCAATTATCAAACCATAATTTTAATTCTCTTTCAGCAGATTCTAGAGAATCAGAACCATGAATTATATTTTGTGTAGTTAAATAGGCAAAATCACCCCTAATGGTTCCAGGAGGTGCTAATTTAGGGTCTCTATGTCCTATCATTAACCTCATTATTTCAATAACATTATCCCCTTCTACTTCCATAGCCATAACGGTTTTCCCAGATATAGATTCTACTAGTTCACCAAAGAAAGGTTTTTCCTTATGCTCTACATAATGTTCTTCCAATAATTCTCTAGCTGGTTTCATTAGTTGAGCTTTCGTAATCTTAAAACCTTTTCTTTCAATTCGTCCAATGATTTCCCCCATTAACCTTCTTTCTACACCGTCTGGTTTAATCATTATAAAAGTTTTTTCCATTTAATCACCCTTAGTCAATTATTTATCTCTAGTTACACACATTTGTATTTTTACCCATAATTAATAAAACAAACTAGAAATCTGAATAATTAATAATCCTATGATTTTAGATTCTTTCGAATATATATATTCAAAGCCTGTGATGCCTTAAAAGAAGTATAGATTAAAGCCATATAGAGCATAATTTCTAATACCGATTTTATAAATGTCAAAGATATTCCCAAATAACCCATAGCCATCATGATAACAACCTCCTTATTGTCTAATTATA
>CAZPZN010000066.1:0-8747 GCA_964590735.1 uncultured Tissierella sp. | reverse complement strand
ACCATAACCATAACTGATGGTAATGGTCTATTTGTAAAAGTAAATGATTCATCTGCACTTAAAATGGGGCTCAAGAAAGAAGAGATAATAGGGAAATCAGGCTTTGAGCTGGAAGACATGGGTATTTTCGATGTATCCGCTACTGCTGAAGTAGTTCGAAGACAACAAAAAGTAAGATTTATTCAAAAAACCAAGGCAAATAGAATAATACTTGTTACAGGACATCCTATCTTTGATGAGAATAACAAAATAATTAAAATAATTAATATAGGCTATGACATAACTGAAAAGAAGGCATTAGAAAGACAGTTATCTGAAACCGAATCCACCCTTCAATGGTTTAAGAATGAAGTCCAACTTAGATCAAATGATAAAGCCTATATGGACACAGAAAACAAAAATATGGCAACTATAAAAGAGCTTTTGGATTCCTTTGCATATAAGGATATTCTTATAATGTTATTAGGAGATACAGGTGTAGGTAAGAGTTTTACCGCTAATTACATCCATAATATAAGCCAAAGAAAGAAAGAACCCTTTATATCAATTAACTGTGGTGCTATTCCTGAGCAGCTGATGGAGTCAGAGTTATTTGGTTATGAAAAGGGTGCTTTTACAGGTGCTTTGAATCAAGGAAAGGATGGCTTATTCCAAATTGCGGGAAATGGGACTATATTTCTAGATGAAATAGCTGAATTGCCCCTTGACTTGCAAGTAAAACTATTATCCGTACTAGAGGAAAGAAAGTTTAGAAAAATAGGTGGTCATGAAGAGATAGAATTAAATGCACGTATTATTGTTGCAACTAACAAAGACTTAGCGAAATGTGTAAAAGAAGGTAGCTTTAGAGAGGATCTCTATTATAGGATCAATATTCTACCTATAAGGTTACCATCTTTAGCAGAAAGAAAAGAAGATATTCCAAGTCTAGTAGATAATTTCTTAAAAACGTACAACGAAAAATATGAATTTAAAAAGGTGATTTCACCTCAAGCCTTTGAATCTTTGTTATTATATAGATACCCTGGTAATATAAGAGAGTTAAAGAATATTATTGAGAGGCTAGTAATAGTAAGTAAGGATTCAGAAATCACTGCTGAAGATGTGCACAAGGTCATTAATTTCAATCAGGAGTCTCAAGAGATTAATGGAGATGCTAAGATAGAAATAGTTCCTTTAAAAGAAGGAGTTGCTAATTACGAAAAGCAATTATTAATAGAAACTGCAAAACACTACAAGAGTACCAGAGATCAAGCAAGGATATTAGGAGTAGATCAATCGACAATCGTCAAAAAGCGTCAAAAATATTCGATAAAGTGATGAAATCCTTCACAATCGATGATTATTTTCATCAATTTGTAGAAGTTAAATAGTTCCAATTCCTAAAAAAGAGTATAAATCAGTAGTTTTCACTATTGTTTTATATTCTTTTTTTGTTGGCACGACTCTTGCAATAGTATTAGGCATGAAAAAATAATTGAAAGGAGGTTAAAAATTGAAAGTCAACGAAGATAGGATTGCAAATTATTTTAACTATATCACCAACCAATCTTCCACTGATGTAGGATGCACCCGATTATCATATAGCATTGAAGATTTAAAGGTCAGAATGTACATTATGGATGAATTAAAATCCATAGGAGCTGAAGTAAAGATTGATTCTGTTGGAAATATTAGAGCTAAGTATAATCCAGATAATCTCAAGACAAAGAGCTTACTAATAGGCTCACATATCGATACAGTACCATTTGGTGGTCGATATGATGGATTGACGGGTAGCGTCTGTAGCTTAGAGGTTCTTAAGACCTTGCATGAAAACGATATTAAACTTAAACACCCTGTGGAATTAGTTATATTTGCAGAGGAAGAAGGTTCAAACTTCGGGGTCACAATGGTGGGCAGCAAATATATGACAGGAAAATTATCATTGGATGATTTAAAAAATCTATATACCGATGAAGGAAAGACTGCATACGAGTATATTCAATCAAGAGGTTTTGACTTCCATCCTGAAGAGGACTACCTAGTAGATGGCAAAAATGAATTAGGGATGATTGAGCTTCATGTAGAACAAGGAGGAATCTTAGATAATAAGGGTTTAAGTCTAGGAATCGTGGAAGCGATTGCCGGAATGAACACTCTTCAGATAAGGGTTCAAGGAGTTTCAAACCATGCTGGTACTACTCCAATGAATTATCGTAAAGATTCTTTATTAGCAGCAAGCGAAATGATTTATAAATTATCAAAAATTGCATCTGACTACAAAACGGCAGTTATTACCGTTGGGAAAATTAATGTTTTACCTAATGCATCCAATGTAATCGCAGCAGAAACCACATTTAATGTAGATATCCGAGATGTTATTCAAAAAAATATTGATAAAATTACTGACCAGGTGGAAAAGCTTTGCATGGACCTTGGTAGAGTTAATGATGTAGAGACTAGTGTTAAGCTAATTGGTTCTTCTAAGGTGGTCCATATGGATCAAGCCTTGATAAAAATATTAGAAGACCAGGCAAACAAGTATAATCTATCTTATATGAGGATGAACTCTGGTGCAGTTCATGATAATGCAATGCTAAATGATATTATTCCAACTGCCATGATATTTGTACCAAGTATTAATGGCATAAGTCACAGTCCTTATGAAGATACAAAATTCACTGATATTTTAGCTGGAGCAGAACTTCTACTCCATACAGTAGTAGAGATAGTATCTTAATATATTCAAGCACATAATGTATTTGAATAAAAGTCCATAAAGCGGACAAGAATCTAATTATGAAAATATCTAAGGAGGAACAATGATGAAAGAGTATTTAAACGTGGCTAATCACCCATTGTTATGGGCAAGTGCAATGCCAATCGCAATTCTAGTAGTAATTCAAGCAATCATATTTACAAAAAGAGCTTTTGCAAGTGCTCCATTGGTAGATTTAAGTAAGGCAGATGCAAATAAGGCATTTAAGGTTGGAGCAATGTCAGCTATAGGACCTGCAATGGGAGTATTTGTTGTAATGCTAGGACTAATGGCTGTAATTGGAGGACCTTTAGCATGGATGAGATTATCCATCATAGGCGCTGCTCCAACAGAGCTTGCTGCAGCAAGTATGGCAGCTAAGGCAATGGGTAAGGAATTAACAAGCGCAGATTATGGCTTATTGGAATTCGCAAACGCAACTTGGGTAATGGCCCTAAATGGTAGTGCGTGGTTATTATTTACTGGATTGTTTTCACATAAAGTTGAAGGTTTAACAGGTAAAATATCAGGCGGAGATCCAAAGAAAGTTGGAATCTTAATGATATCTGCAATGTGTGGAGCTTTTGCATACCTTTTCGGAACTGAGTTGAAAAAAGCATTAAACCCTGAAACTAGAACTTTCGCTGTATCTGGTATAGCAGCAGCAGTAGCAATGTATTTTCTAGAAAAACTAGCTAAGAAATATCCAAAACTTGGGGAATATAACCTTGGTATAGCAATGATAGTAGGTATGGCAGTAGCAGTTATGTATAATAGACTAGTAGCTTAAGGAGGAAATAAGATGAGCAAAGAAAATTTATCATATGAACAAAGTTTTACAAAACCTATAATTAAATACGGGAGTTTGACTAATTTACTAGGTGTAGCTTTTAGCTTTATACCAGCATTAGTAGTTTACTTTGTCTTTGGAGCATTCCCAGGAGTTGAAAATATATTATCTGGTTGGGTACTTGTAGCTTCTATTTATGGAATCTATGCAATCGTTGAACCTATTTCATACTTCCCTATCCTAGGCTTACCAGGAACATATATGTCTTTCTTGGCAGGTAATATTGGAAACATGCGTGTACCATGTTCTGCAATAGCTCAGGAAGCTATAGGAACAACACCTGGAACTAAGAAGGCTGAATTAGTATCTACATTAGGTATTGCAGGTTCTGTTGTTACAAATATTGTAGTTGTAACTATTGCAGCAATTGGTGGTGCAGCCTTGATGAACGCTTTCCCTCCAATAGTTATTGAGGCCTTTACTTATGTGTCCCCAGCAATATTTGGAGCGATATTCTCAATGTATGCATCTAAGAAGTTAGAATACGGAGCATTTGCTTTAGTTGTAGTAGGAATTATGCTTCTAGTTATTAAGGTATTACCAACTTACCTTATGATTCCTATAGCTGTATTCTCAACAGTTGCATTTGCATTTAAGACACACGATGCAAAAAATGGTAAGAATAAATAAGACAATAATTAAATAATTTAAAGAAAAGCTTCTAAAGAAGTAAAATGGCCCCTATCAAGGACAATTTAAATAAAATTAGGAGGATGATATTAATGCAAGAACTTATTAAAAATGTAATAGACGAAGTTATAAATTGGAGAAGGGATTTACATCAAATTCCTGAAATAGGAAATGACCTTCCACAAACAAGTGCTTATGTCACTAAAACCCTTGATGAAATAGGAGTTTCATATACAAAAGGTGTTGGTATTGAACACGCAATTGTTGCTACTATCCAGGGAACTAAAGAAGGTCAAGGAAAAACTCTAGCGTTAAGAGCAGATATGGATGCCCTTCCTGTAGTTGAAGAAACAGGTCTTCCATTCGCTTCAACTAATGGGAAAATGCATGCTTGTGGTCACGATGCACATACTGCTGTTCTACTAGGTGCTGTTAAGGTATTGAATCAAATGAAGGATCAATTCTCAGGAAAAATAGTATTCTTATTCCAACCAGGAGAAGAGCTTTCAGCAGGAGCTGAGCCAATGGTTAAAGCAGGATGCTTAGATGGCGTAGATGGAATCATTGGAATTCATGTAGGTAACATTTCTAGCGAAAGCGTACCAGGAAAAGCATACTTTAAAACTGGATCATTGATGGCTTGTCTTGACAAGTGGTCTATGACTATTAAAGGTGTGGGCTCACACGGAGCTTATCCTCATCAAGGTGTTGACCCAGTAGTTATGCAAGCTCATATAATCACAGCTCTTCAAGAAGTAATAAGCCGTGAGTTAAATCCAGTAGATCCAGGAGTTATAACTGTAGGTATTGTAAATGGTGGTAGTCAATACAACGTAATCCCAGGCTCTGTATATTTAGAGGGTACAGCTAGATCCGTTAAAAAAGAAACACGTGAATACATTGCTAAGAGAATTGGAGAAATAGCTGAAAGTGTAGCTAAATCCTTTAGAGGAACTATTGATTACGATTACACATTTGGTGCTCCTCCAGTAGTAAATGATACAGAATTTACTCTTAATACAATGGAAAGTGCAAAGAAGGCATTAGGAGAAGAAAATGTAGTAATGCTTGAAAACCCAGTAATGGGCGGAGAAGACTTCGCTTATTATTTAGAACAAGTACCAGGAACATTTATCTTCCTTGCTAACCCATTGGAAATTGATGGGGTATCCTATCCTCATCACAATAGTAGATTTGCTTTAGACGAACAATACTTTGACAGAGGAGTTGCAATATTTGTACAATCAGCATTAGACTATTTAGCATAAGAATTAAAGGGGTCAGGCTTGAATAATTTACTTATTCAAGCCTGACCCACTTTATTAATAGATATTTTTAAAGGATTCTTTAAACCTGCCCGCCATAGATTTCTTCTTGCAGTAGTCACATATATGGCCTTCTTCTTGAACCAAGAATTTGCCAGCATATTTTAGGGATTCCTCTGTTGTGTAGAACTTACCACATATCTCACACCGGACCAGATTGAAGTCCCTGTTCCATATGGTTCTTATGCCATCTTCTTCTCTTAATTTAATGGCCCTAGTAGGACAAACCTCTGAGCATGAGCCACATCCTATGCAATCCAAAGAAGGATCGTCAAAAGGAGTTGAAACCTTCTTAGTAGTTCCTCTACTAACTAAGGATATAGCATTGGTCCCTAACTTTTCACATGCCTTCACACAAAGACCACAAAGTATGCAATCCTCTTCTTCCTTATTTGCATATCTATCTATCTTCGTTACTCCATATTCTTCAGCTAGGTTCTTAATATAATCATTATTAGGTGTTCTTAAGAGTAGGAGAAATACTATGTCCTTTCTCAACTTCCTTATTTTATCCGATGAGGTATTTACTTCAATTCCATCACTTAATGGATAGACGCAAGAGGAAACCACCTTCTTTCTTCCTCTTTCAAGAACTTCTACTAAACATAATCTACATCTGCCCAGTCCTTCAAATCCTTTCTTGTGACATAGGTGAGGTATATCTATATTATTTCTCTTAGCAAGTTCCATAAGGGTTTCATCAGGTCTTCCCTCATATAGGTTGCCATCAATTTTGATACGCATACTGGCCACCTCCAACCTTTACAGCAAGGGTAGGGCATACATTAAAGCAGTTCCCACATTTTGTACATAAGTCTTGATTTATAATATGAGGCTCTTTATTGACCCCTATAATACAATCTACAGGACATTTTTTTGCACAAATACCGCAGCCAATGCATTCCTCTTTTTCTATATAAAAGCTAGTTAAACCCTTGCAAGCACCTGCTGAACACCTTTTACCTTCTATATGTTCAATATATTCATCCTTAAAATATTCAAGTGTAGTTAATACTGGGTTAGGTGCTGTTTTGCCCAAGGCACATAAGGACCCTACTTTTATCGTTTCACCTAAGCTTTCTAATAGCTCTAGGTCCTCCATCTTCCCTTGTCCAAGAGTTATATTTGTCAAAACCTTCAACATGGTATCAATACCTTCTCTACAGGTAGTACACTTACCACAAGATTCCTCTGAAAGAAATTCCATATAGTATCTGGCTATTTCAACCATACAAGTTGTATCATCCATAACTATGATTCCACCAGAACCCATCATTGAGCCTATTTTATCTAGGGAATCGAAGTCAAGGGCTACATCCATATGATCTTTCGGAATACAACCTCCTGACGGTCCTCCTGTTTGAACCGCCTTAAAAGGTCTGTCCTTTATGATTCCTCCACCTATTTCAAATACTAGCTCACTTAATTTCGTGCCCATTGGAATCTCCACAAGTCCTGTGTTTTTCACCTTTCCTACTAGGGAGAAGACCTTAGTTCCTGCATTTCCTTTTGTACCAATTTCCTTAAACCAATCAGGTCCCTTTAATATGATTGGCGGAATATTTACCCAGGTTTCAACATTATTAAGGACTGTAGGTTGATCCCAAAGACCCTTTTCTACACTTCTAATATATTTTGCTCTTGGTTCCCCTACATTTCCTTCAATTGAAGCCATAAGTGCACTGGATTCGCCACAGACAAAGGCTCCTCCACCTCTTACAATTTCTAAATCGAATTTAAATTTACTTCCCATTATATCCTTACCTAAATATCCAAGTTCCCTTGCCTTATTAATAGCTTTTTCCATATTCTTTCTAGCTAGTTCATATTCATCCCTAATATATAGATATCCCTTATGAGACGAAATGGCATAAGCACAGATTATCATACCTTCTATTATGGAGTTTGGGTCTCCTTCCATAATACTTCTGTCCATAAAGGCTCCAGGGTCGCCTTCATCACCATTACATACTACATACTTAGGAAAATTATCGTATCCATAACAGGTCTTCCATTTAGTCCCCGTAGGAAAACCTGCACCACCTCTACCTCTTAATCCTGAGTCTTCAACTACATCCATGACTTCTTCAGGAGTCATTTGGAATAAAACCTTATGTAGGGCTTTGAACCCATCTCTTTCTAGATAATCATCAATTTCTAATGGGTCTACCTCACCGATATTTCTAAGTGCAATCTTATGCTGATGTTTATAGAATGAAGCATCCACATGGTGTCTAATCTTCTTCTTTTGATTAGTATCGAAATATAATAGTCGATTGATAACTTCACCCTTTAATATGGTCTTTTCAATAATTTCATCCACATCTTTAGGAAAGACCTTAAAATATGAAATCTCATCTGGATAGATTTTAACAACCGGTCCTTTTTCACATAGGCCATTACAACCTGTGGCCTTTATCTCTGCTACTACATTTATATTTGAATTCCCCTTAAACCCCTCTTTTAACTTCTCGTATACCTCATAGCTATTATGAGCTAGACAACCTGTACCACAGCACACTAAGACTTTCTTTTTGACTAAATCATCCATTGAAAGAAGCCACCTCCTCCATATAAGTATTAATAATATTATGGATTTTCTCTTTATCTAGGCCACCATAATATTTATCATTAATAAGCATAACAGGAGCCAAAGCACAAGCACCTATACAATTTACGACTTCAATTGAAAACATACCGTCTTCAGTGGTCTCTCCAGAATCAATATTTAATAATTCCATTAATTCTTCCTTTATTGATTGAGAACCTCTAATATGGCAGGCAGTTCCATTACATACTTTTATGGTATATTTTCCCTTAGGCTTTAGACTTAAAGCTTTATAAAATGTGGCCATGCTGTAGATTTGACTTAAAGGTAAGCTCAAGTATTCTGAAATACTTTCCATATTATCTCTAGAAACAAATCCATATTCCCTTTGGATATCCTGTAAAATAGCCAGTGTATATCTCTTCTCATTAGGATAGTTTTTAATTATATCTATTGCATCCCCGCTCATCTTATCACCTTCACTTAGTCAGAACATTCATTGCTTTTAATGGAGCCTGTCATTCCGAGCATAGCCGAGAAATCTCCCTATTTGTATACTTTCAATGCAGTGAGGAGATTCCTCCATTTAGCTACGCTCACTAGAAATTACAGTAAAAGATACTTCTTTCCCATAATCTCAATGGATGTTCTATA
>CAZPZN010000065.1:0-11769 GCA_964590735.1 uncultured Tissierella sp. | reverse complement strand
TGGATAGGCTATACTAAATAGGACAGATTTTCTCCGAATATGATATAATAAGTATAAGAGGCATATAGGTAGGGGGAATATAGATGAAAATATATTTTGATATGAACATATACAATAGGGTGTTTGATGATCAAACACAGATGAGAATAAGATTTGAGTCTATGGCAATAGATATTTTATTTGAACTAATCGAAAAGAAAAAATATGAATTAGTATGGTCCTTTGTTTTGGAATATGAAAATAGCAGAAATCCTTTTATAGAGAGGAAACTTAATATCATATCTATTTCTACCTTGTGTAATGAGGTAATACAGCCTAATGATAGAATCAAAGAGATAGCTAAAGATATAGTTATGAAATCAAATGCTAAAGATAAAGATGCTTTACATCTCGCTTCAGCTGTATATGGAGGCTGCAAATATTTTATAACCTGTGATGATAAATTTATAAAGACAATTGATGGAAATGGAGATAACTTGAAGGATATAATTAAAGATGTTAAACTATATAATCCTATAGATTTTCTTAGAAAGGAGATGGATATTGATGTTATTGAATGAAAAAAGCAATTTCACAGATAGAGAGATAATAGAAAAAGGATCTAGAGCATTAATAAAGGAACTGGGGTATTCTGGATTTTTACGATTTATACGCCACTCCGAAGGAATAAGTAAAGAAGATTATTTGAAACTAGAAGATGAAATATTTGATAATCAGTCTGTAGATGAAATATTTGATAATGCAAAAGAGCATTGGGAGAATAGATAATAATTAATACGAAAATATTTTGCCACCTTTGAAAATTAAAAGAAAATATGAAGAATAAATAATGTAAATTGCAAAAAACAAAGCTCTCAAATATTTATAAATTTGAGAGCTTTGTTTTTTACAATATTGGTGAAAAAATTTTAAAAACTAATGATAAATATGTACAAATTAGGAAATACGCCTTTACACCAAGGGGATACTATCTTTTCACGACATCATTATTATCCTCTCAAGGCACGTTGAAGTAGTTTGTAAATTAACAAAACAATAAAATATTGTGATATCAAGAGTTTAAGCTGTTGAATATGTAGGTGACATTAGATACTTTTGTGTTTGTGGGTCCACTTGATTTTTTAATCCGTGGGGATGGACTGACAAGCTTGAATTAAAAAATGGATAGAGGCAATTGATGATGCTCGTTAATTAATAAAAAATGATATTAGTTACAACATAGATGATTTGAAAACCGAATGTTAATCTTTAAATATAATGGAAAAGAAGACTGATATAAAGGTTTATTAGTAATTATTAAGTGGATATAAGTAAAAAAATCATATTGCTATAGGAACGTATATTCGGTATAATATATTTAACAGATTGTTTATACATACTATATGGAAATAACTAGTAGTTCAAAATGAGCTATAAGGGGTTAATAGATATGGCAAAGAAAAAGAAAAATGAGATTACGATCCGTAGTTCTGCTGCTGAGTATCTAACTTTTATTGCCTCAGCTGGAGAAAGTGGGGACAGTTTTGAAATTAGATATGAAGATGAAAACATATGGCTGACACAAAAGCTTATGGCTACTTTATATGATGTGGAAATACATACAATAAACTATCATATAAAAAAGATTTTTGCAGATTCAGAATTAGAGGAGAGTTCAGTTATTCGAAAATTTCGAATAACTGCCCATGATGGCAAAAACTACAACACCAATCATTATAACTTGCAGATGGTTATTGCTGTTGGCTTCAAGGTGAATTCTGAAAGGGCAGTTCAGTTTCGAAAATGGGTTAACCAAATAGCCAAAGATTATACCATTAAAGGCTGGGTCATGGATGATGAACGATTAAAAAACGGCTCATATTTAACAGATAAATATTTTGAGGAGCAACTTGCGAGAATAAGAGAAATTCGTGCAAGTGAGCGGAAGTTCTATCAAAAGATAACTGATTTGTATGCAACTGCAATTGATTATGATAAGAATGCAAAATCCACAAAACGTTTTTATGCAACAGTACAGAATAAAATGCATTATGCAGTCCACGGGCATACTGCTGCAGAACTTATTGTTGATAGAGCAAACAGCGAAAAAGAACATATGGGGCTAACAACTTGGCAAGATGCTCCTGATGGTAAAATTAAAGTAAATATGGATTTGCCTTTGATGGAGGAATACGTGCATTTGAAAACTAAGGTGTTTTATTTCCCATGCTTAAAAATCTGGATATAGATATAGACTTCCATAGGAGTCCAGTGTCAATTGGTATTGAAGATAGTTGGATTAAGCTAAGCTCTCGTGATAGTCTTGAAGATTATAAGGATATGTTAAAAAGTAAATTTCAAAACAACGAAAAAGATATAGACCACATAGTAAGGCAAATTAGAAAAATAACGAGCTATTTAGATGTTATATATGGGATCGATAATCCACTATTTCTTGAAAACATGAAAGAACCAAAATATTTGTTGCAAACCTTACTTCCATGGCTATTAGAATACAAAGTTAATATAAGAAAATCCAATAAACTTAGCGAACCTGTGAATGACTATTTAAGTAAATTTACAGAAAATATATATGTTCAACACCTTTGACCATGGAGAAAATAACAGGAAATTATCAAGGTGCTATTACAGGATGGGAATTCACAGATAAGATGCCTTCAGAAAATCGATTCAATAAGATAACCCAGTCAATAGAAACACCATTATAAGATATATTTCAATGTGGACAATGGACTTTTAGTCCATCTGGACTACCAGTCTCTGTTTTGACTGGAAAGCTTGCTGCTGACCAAGTAAGAAAAACTATGGAAGATAAATAAATAAGGAATAAAAATCAGTTATAATAGGAAAAAGGGTTATAAGTAGAATAATTAAATTTATTTAGGAAAGGAAGATTAGAATGATTTATTATTTTTCTGGTACTGGTAATTCTAAGTGGATAGCAGAACAATTAGCATCAATTACTGATTATCTTGCTTTGGATATAATGGACTCTTCAACTAGTAGGTTAATAGATGGGGAGACCATAGGCATTGTCTTTCCTGTATATGCTTGGGCGCCACCAGAAGTTGTCTTAGACTTTGTAAAAAAGTTAGAGATTCAACCTTCCTTTTCCTTTGGAGTTGCCACTTGTGGTGAAGATGCTGGTTATAGTATGGAGAAATTAAATGAAAGTTTCCAACTAGATAGCATGTATTCTATTTCCATGCCTAATAATTATCTTATAGGATCAGAATTAGAAAGTGATGAAGTTGTTAGCTTGAAAATTTCTAAAGCAAAAGAAAGTCTTCAAGGTATTGGTTCAGATATAATTAATAAAAGACTAGTAAATAATGTTAATAGGGGTAAATTACCATGGTTAAAATCAAATTTAATTAATTATGGATTCAATAAAGCAGCTAGAAGTACAAAACTCTTTTATGCTACGGACAAATGTACTTCATGCAAGATATGTGTAAAAAACTGTCCTACAAAAACCATAAGCATGCTTAATGGCAAGCCACAATGGGGCCAAAGATGTTTTATGTGTACAGCCTGTATTAACCTATGCCCTGAAGAAGCAATTCAATACGGAAAAGGGACCTTAAAGCGAAAGAGATATAATATTAGTAAATACATATAAAATTTTCCCTTGTATTGTATAAAATTAAAGTTATGATTATAGAGGAGAGGAGAGACTTAATGAATAAAAGACTCAGAGTAGGGCTGATGAAATAATGAATCAGTTCTCTGATATCAGAAAATGCTATGTAGGAGGACATTCTATGGGGGGAGCTATGGCAAGCAACTATGCATCAAAGAATCAAGATAAGGTAGAAGGATTAATCTTACTTGCTTCATATATTTATGGAGACTATTCTGAAGAAAATACATTGACGGTGTATGGTACTCTAAATACCACTGTTTCGGATAAAATTGGATATGTGGAAAATGTTGTAGCAATAGAGGGCGGTAATCATGCACAGTTTGGTAATTATGGTAAACAAAAATGGGATGCAGACTCCACAATTTCAAGAGAAGAGCAGCAAGATATGGCGATAGAAGCTATAAGTAATTTTTTGATGAATAATTATAATTAGACAACAGTTTAGCTTAGGAAGAGGAATTTAGATTGATAAAGTCCAGCACCTCATTGAGGTGAAGAACCATTTGTTTCAGCTTTAAATACTCTGAATTTTTCGAACTTATAGAGTGTATAGCAACCCAAATCCCACTATTGCAAATGACAGAAAAAATACAATCTTTGTTTTCTTCTATTGATTTTTCATTGCTGATATACCAAAAATAATGGAGTGAACAACGTGAAACTTTACTTATAAATATAAAAGTTGCATAGGTATAAGTATGAGTAAACTAATTTATTATAAAAATCTTAAGGAGGAATCAAAATGGAAAAAACAATTCGTAAATATTACTTAAGGTCCTTTTATATTATTACGCTCATATTTAGCATTTTTCTTTTGCCACTACATTTTATGTTTCCATCTGTAGGGAAATACTCAGTATCTTTTACACAATTGTCACCTGCACTAGCTGTGGTATTCATATCACTAATATTAAAAGAAAAAGCAATTATTAATAATATAAAAAATCACTTTCATATTAATAAGAGTGATGCAAAGTGGATCATACCTGCTATTATTATTCCTAGTTTATGTATAGTTATCAGTAGTTTTATCTTAACTTATTATAAAATTGACTATGTCCCTTGGAAGGGTGATTTGTCATTCTATATACTAAGTTTTATTGCTATGCTGATAGGATGTTTTGCAGAAGAAATAGGTTGGAGAGGTTTTTTACTGCCTAACTTACAAAAAAAATACACACCCTTTGCTAGTAGTATTATTGTTGGTATCTTATGGGGTGTTTGGCATTTAAACTTTACGGGGGGGATTTTAGGGTTTGTTTTGTATACTGTCACCATTATAGAAATGTCTATTTTAATGTCTTGGGTATACAATAAGTCAAATGGAAATATATTGATTATGACTATTTGGCACCTTGTTTTTAATTTAACCTCACATATATTCTTATGGGATAGATTTGGCTTACAGTTATTTATAGTCGAGAGTATAGTTTTTGGTATTCTGTGTTTATTAATTATAATTATTGGCAGAGATAATAAAAAGATATGGATTAATGAATAAAATGAAACTCGTTTTTAGCAAACAATTCAACATACGATTTTCAAATAAACCTCATTTAAAATTCTAGAGGGAATTTTATATTATTTCTTTCCGTAATTAATTAAAATAATCCTTGACATATTATTAACATAAGGTTATTATAGTCTTATCGACCGACAGTCTAGTGAAAAGGAGTTGCTATGAAGATAATCAAGGAAGGAGAAGTACGAAGACAAGAAATTCTCATTGCTGCACGGGAATTATTTATTAAGAATGGTTATGATCAGACATCAGTTAATGATATCCTAAAAATTGTGAATATAGCCAAAGGTACCTTTTACTACTATTTTGATTCTAAGAGGGAAGTACTGGAGGCAATTATTCTTGATATAGTTGAAGAAGGAGCAATAAGGGCAGAGAATATTCTAAAAGATAAATCTATACCTTTACTAAACCGTATTATGATGGCCATAATGGCTCAGGCACCAGAATTCGAAGGAAAAAATGAGATAAAAGATGAACTTCATAAGGTAGAAAATTCAAAGCTTGAAAGGTTATATTTAGAAGAAATGCTTAAGCGTATGACTCCAATTTTGCAAGAGTCTGTTAATGAGGGTATAGAAGAGGATATTTTTCATATGGAGTATCCACTTGAAACTATAGAATCCATTTTATTGCTAGGACATATGATGTTTGATCGTGATGTTTTTGGATGGGAAAAAGAGGAGTATCCAAGGAAGATAAAGGCCTTTTTATTTAATCTAGAAAAATTGCTTGGAACTAAAGAAGGGGAGCTTAATGTACTTTTGCAGATGTTTGGATAAATGGTTTAAAGACAGGACATTTGTAAAAGTCCTTTTTTTACCCTTAACCGACCGGTGGTCTATTCAAGACAGATAAGTCTTTATGACATAAAAAGAAAATAAGTTAAAAGGAGAGTATATTAGTATGAGGCTATTGCTAAATCTTGTCTACAAAGACTTAAAGAAAAACAGTGTGATTACAACAGCTCTGGCAGTATTTTTGATGATCTCCACCCTTTTTATGGCAGGTGGATTGAGGGTGACAGGTACAATTATATCATCAATGAAAGGACTAAATGAACTGGCTATTCCTCCCCAATACTTGCAGATGCATAAGGGAGACTATGATGAAAGTGTATTTGAGAGCTTTGAAGAGAGACATGACTATATTAAGGATTCGCTTGTAGTAAAGATGCTTAATATCAGGAATGCAAATATTATTTACCAAGGTGAAACCTTTGAAGATTCTCTAATGGATAACGGATTTATAATCCAAAATGAAGGCTTCGATTTTCTCCTTAATATGGATAACGAAATTGCTGTTGTTAAGGATGGGGAAATTGGGGTTCCGGTATATTATGCAGAGGATCTTGGAATAAGGGCTGGAGATATTATTGCATTGCATGAAGGTGACTATATAAAAAACATGACTGTCTCAACAATTATTAGGGACTCATCTATGAATGCTGCACTAACAAGTTCTAAGCGTTTTCTTATCAATGAGGCAGATCTTAATGAAATAAGCGAGCACATGGGTGAGTGGGAATACTTATTCGAATTCCTATTAGAGGAAGGTACATCTACAGCAAGTCTAGAGAAGGATTATATTGACGCGAATATGCCTTCTAACGGTGTGGCTATAACAGGTAGTCAGTTAAGTATAATGAATAACCTTTCTTTTGGGATTGTAGCATTGATAATTATTGCAATAAGTATTCATTTAATAATGATAGCAGTTCTCTGTTTATCATATATTATTAAGGCAACTTTGGCGGAAGAAAATTATACTATCGGTGAGATGAAAGCAATCGGATTTTCAAATAAAGCTGTTGAGTGGCTATATGGGATGAAATACATTGTAATGGTATTTGTAGCTGGAGTAATTGGCTACCTAGTAGCCATACCCTTTGGAGATTTCCTTTCATCATCAGTTATTCTCTATTGTGGAAATGGGACAGATGAGTGGATGAAATGGATACTTCCTTTAATTGGAGTAATTCTACTTAGCCTTATAGTTATTTATAGATGTAAAAGGACAATAGCTAAGAATCTCAAAAGTTCTGTTGTAGAAATGATGAGAGGACAAGAGAGAATAAAGAAGGAAGGTCATTATTCTTTACCTAAAGCAGGATTTAAACATATGAATCTTAGAATAGCTATAGGTGAATTAAAATGCAAATGGAAGGAATATGTTGTTATCTTTTTCGTATTTATATTTTCATCATTTTTGATTTTACTTCCTATGAATATGAAGAACACGGTTGAAAATCCATCATTTATGACTTATATGGGTGTAGGAGAAAGTGATATTCGTATAGATATTCAATATACAGATAAGTTAAAGGAGCAAAAAGAAGCAGCCTTATCTTATCTTGAGCAAGATTCTGAAATTGCCAAATATGCAATTTATCAGAATAGCTCTGTTGAATTTCAAAACTCAGATGGAGAATGGGAATACCTTCGGATAGAAAATGGTGATGGATCTGTTTTCCCATTGGAATATCTAGAAGGAAGTGCACCAAAAGATAGAGAAAACATAGCGCTTTCTTATCTAAATGCCTCAGAGATGGGGAAAAAAGTTGGAGACAATATAAGAGTAAGTTATAGGGGAGAGGAATTTCCATTTACTATTAGTGGAATTTACCAGGATATAACCTATGGTGGGAAAACTGCAAAAGCGAATATTGATTTCCAAGAGAAAGATGTTGAAGTGTATATTATCTATTTAGATCTTGTTGATGGTGTGGACATTGGAGAAAAAACTATTGAGCTACGTAGTGCTTTGACAGACAGTAAAATAACACCGATTGGTGAGTTTGTATCCCAGACCCTTGGTGGTATTACAGATAACTTGAGCCTTGTTTCAGCTACGGCCATTGTGATTTCATTGGTATTAATAATGCTGATTACCCTAATGATTTTACAGCTTATTACAGCTAGGGAACATAGTGCAATAGCAATAAAGAAATCAATTGGATTTTCTAACAAGGACATTAGAATACAGCTTGGGGTAAGAGTACTCTTGATTCAATTTGTAGCTATTATTGTAGGAACATTTTTGGCAAATACATTTGGTGAAGTCATCTTTGGAATGATGCTATCATCCATGGGTGCATCAGAAATAAGGATGTTAATTGAACCAGTAAAGTCATATATCCTTAGTCCACTAGTACAGCTATTTATAGTATTTGTTACAGTAATTGTAGGAAGTAAAGTTGTCAAAAGTTATCATATCAGAGACCAAATATTGGAATAAGGAGAAAAATAATGATAAAAGTAGAAAGGATTATCAAGTCATTTAAAGATGTAAGAGTTTTGCATGATGTTTCATTTGATATAAATAGAGGAGATTTTGCAGCTATTATGGGACCTTCAGGTTCAGGTAAATCAACTCTTCTTTACAGTATAAGCGGTATGGATACCATAAATGGAGGTAGAGTATTATTTGAAGGAAGAAACATATGTGAAATGAAGGAAGAAGAATTATCCGACTTTCGTTTATCCAAAATGGGGTTTGTATTTCAAAATTCTCAGATGCTAAAAAATCTTTCTATCTTTGATAATATTATACTTCCAGGTTTAGTTGCTAAAAAGGAATCAGCAGAGGAAATTAGAAAACGTGGATTGGAATTAATGAAGAGGATGGAAATTGAAGGAATTGAAGATCGTGATAACAGTGAAGTTTCCGGGGGGCAGCTACAAAGAGCCTCCATATGCCGTGCCATGATTAATAACCCTGATATACTTTTTTTAGATGAACCAACAGGGGCGCTGAATTCTGAGGCAACAGATCAGGTGTTAAATATACTTAGGCTTCTAAATGAGGATGGAATGACAATAATGACTGTTACTCATGATAAGCGTGTAGCAGCCAAAGCAAAGAAAGTAATATACATCATAGATGGACAGATTGCTTCTAGCAAGGAGTTTTCAGCTAATGCAGACCGAGAAATTGAATTAGATGAATGGTTAAAAGGATTGCAGATAAAGGCATAAGATAAAGAGTGAAAAAGTTTATATTTTATAAAGGAGCATGTGAAATGAAAAGAGTAGTTATACTTGAATGGGGTGAATTTGACATTCCTTGCCAATATACACTTGATTTAAGGAAAACAAGAGTAAAAGATTGTACGGGATGTTGGTCCTGCTGGCTTAAAACTCCAGGCAAGTGCATTCATAAAGATTTAGATGAGTTTTACAAGGCGTATTTGGATGCGGATAAGGTTATTATTTTTTCAAAGGTGTCACATGGGTTTATTAGTGGCAATCTTAAAACACTTTTTGACAGAATGATTCCTCATGCTCTCCCATTTATAACATATAAAAGTGGAGAATCTATGCACATACCAAGATATGAGAAGTACCCAGAAATAGAGCTTTATTATCAAGGTGATTTTGCGTCCATAGATGATAAGAAAATCTATGAGGACTATATTTATAGAACATTTTATCAGTTTTATAGCAAATGTGAAATAGTAAAACCCATAAGTCAATTTTCTTTGGAGGAGGTATAAAAATGAGAACCTTAATTATCAATGGCTCTCCAAAGGCCAAAAACGGTAATACCGAAATATTTATTCAGAAGTTTATAAATGGGATGAAGTCTCCCTGCCAGATATCTTATGTAGCAAAGGAAGATAGAGGGGTGAGATATAGTGAGAAAAAACAAATGGGGAAAAAAGAGAATATTGAAAGTTGTCTTAATAATAGTACTACTCATAGCTCTTGGAATAGGTGGCTATTCTATTTATGGTTCATACAAGATTAATCAATTATCAGACATGACATTTGAAGATATGCTAGCTTATACAACTAAAGATAATAAAGATGCAATTATAACCGTAGGAATTATACAAAATGACAAAATGACATATGATGTTTATGGTGAGAATGGTATTAGATTATCCCCAGAAGAATATGTTTATGAAATTGGATCTATAACAAAAACATTTACCACATCCCTACTAAGTAAAGCTTTTAATGAAGGAAGGATTAACCTTGATAATTCAATTGATGAGTATTTGAGTCTACCAGATAAGGATTATTATCCAACAATTCAAAGACTGGTAACCCATACGTCTGGATACAAAGGATACTATTTTGAAAAACCTATGATATCTAATTTTTTCCATAGAGAAAATGATTTTAATGGAATATCTGAAGAGATGGTCATAGAAAGGCTGGGTAAAATCAACTTAGATGATTTTGATTATTCATTTAAATACTCTAATTTTGGTATGGCAGCCTTGGGAGTTGTTCTTGAACAAATATATGATGAAGATTTTACTAAATTGATGAATGATTATATAATAGAAGATTTAGAACTTACCAATACAAAAATTTCAGATGGCTCTGGTAATCTGAATAATTATTGGAAATGGTCAGAGTCAGATGCATATATTCCTGCAGGTGCACTCTTATCAAATATTACGGATATGATGCAATATGTAAAGGTACATATGGATGAAGAAATAGATTATTTGTCCATGTCACATGAAGCATTAGCTGAAGTTAATGCTTCTACAGCAGTTTATGAAAAAATGGTAATACGTATAGATTCTTTTGGTATTGGTTGGATGATTGATGATGAAAATAATATCGTATGGCATAATGGTGGAACGGGAGAGTATAACAGCTATATCGGATTTGATAAAGAAAATCAAATAGGTGTAGTGGTATTATCAAATTTATCACCAAATTATAGAATTCCGGCAACTGTTATGGGAATTGAAATTCTGACTTCTTTATAGATTAGATAAAAATGTAGGATAGGGAGTTATGTTTGCTTTTTGTTTTAGTAGGTGCTACTGTTGATTTAAACTATGCAATACAAGCTGGGTTCTATTCAATCATCATTGTGCTGGGAGCTTTGTTATTCAGCTATCTTTAAGTATGCTATTACAATCTATTAATAATACATATAGTTTTATTTGCCTTTAGAAAGAAATTAACAGGCATATTTGTATCCATATTTGCACTATTTACATTGGTTAAATTTTGTCGATATAATCATAAGTGAATTATATACTATAAATGAACATTTATAAATTTATGCGTAATAAATAGTATTTATTATCTAGGAGGTGCGAGTTGAAAACTCAAAAGCAAAAGGTAATAATGATTAGTATAGCCTATCTATTTATTAGAGTTGATCCAATAACTCGCAATAGGTTATATTCTTTATCAAGTGCGGCCAATAACAATTAAAAAATAATGCTTAAAAAGGTTACAGATGTATTAGAGTGTATAAATTCTAATACATCTATTTTATATAAAAATAGCTATTAATCATCTTGACATCATTCCGATATAGGTATAAAATCATGGTGAGGTGATATTTATGGACTATATAAGTATAAAAGAAGCAAGTGAAAAATGGAGAATAAGTGATAGTAGAATACGAGTACTATGTCGTGAAGGCAGAATAGTAGGAGCTATTAAGATAGGAAGAAATTGGGCAATTCCTTTCGATGCAGTAAAACCAATTGACGGAAGAGAAAGTATTAAAAAAGAATACTTTGGTTTAGAATATGATTTTAATATCATTGATTCCCTAAAAGAAAGAATTGATAAGTATAGACCATTTTCAAAACAACTTGCAGACTCACTTCATGAAAAAC
>CAZPZN010000064.1:6021-11968 GCA_964590735.1 uncultured Tissierella sp. | reverse complement strand
TGTGCTAATACTGACTCAGAAAATATTGTTGCCATTCCGAAGAACGCTGATACTACCATCCAGAAAGCCGCTCCTGGTCCACCAGCAGATATTGCAGTTGCAACGCCTACGATGTTACCTGTTCCTACCTGTGCAGCCACTGCTGTAGATAGAGCTTGGAAAGGAGTCATCTTTCCTTCTTCAACCTTTTCTCTCTTTATAATTCCAGCTATCATTTTCTTAAGTGCTGGAAATACTCTTGTAAATTGTGGGAACTTTAGTTTTACCGTCATATAAATACCTATTCCAACAAGTGCGAAAATAAGAACATAATCCCACAAGACCGTATTTACTAAACCTACTACTTCTCTAAAACCTTCCATTGAAATGCCTCCAATATAATTTTTTAGATTACTAACCTTTAGATATATATGTATGTGTGAAAACGATGTCTAAGTTAGTATCTTTAATCTAAAATTAGTATAAACCAAGCACTTCATAAACCTACGAGAAGTTTCAGTTTTTATAAAAAGTTTTTTATAGTTTTTTTCAAAATATAGATGAAATCCTTGTAAAACCAAGTAAAGTATTTAAAAATATGCTACTCAAGCTTACTATAGTAAACTATTCCTTCTAAGAATTTCTTAAGATTTACCTTTCCTCTTTTCTTTGTTTTACCTCTAATAAAGTCCATTTCTATCTTCAATTGTTCAAAGTTGTAAAGACCATTAGAGTATTCAACAAAGGTTTCATTCATATAATCCTCTATGCCAATATTAGCTAGATTAATCATCCCAGCACTAGCTGTTCTTCTTATTCTTTGTTCCATGGTTTTAGGATTATCATTGAAATTACCACAAAGCTCTATTACCGTTATATCAGACATGCTTAAATTATTACTAATAAGGTAATCTGCAGCATTTATTATGTCTTGGCTACCCGCTTCCCCCAAAATTCCCATCCTTTGCATCACTCGTTTAATACCTGCTTGATTATCCACTTCAGCTTTTGAGCTTTTTTCTACAACAAGAGACCCTCCTCCTACAAATAAACTCTGAATCTTCTCTAATTTCATGTTCATCTCAATTCTTTCAATAACCTTTCCTAAGACTGTTTCTACTTCAATAGCATCGATTGGTTTAGATATATAGAATTCAATCCCACTTTGATATGCCTTTGAAATCATCTCTTTAGAAGATACTTGTGATATCATTATATATAGAATGTCAGGATTAAGGGCTTTCATCTCTCTAACCATACTTATACCATCTTTACCTGGCATAAGTAAATCCACCAATACTATATCAGGTCTTAATAGTTTTATGTCTTCCATAGCATCTAAGCCATTCGAGGCTTTTCCTATTACCTGGCCTAAATCCTTATCTTCAATTATTTTTTCAAGTACCTTTACTATACTTATATTATCGTCAACTATGAATATCTTCAATTTTTTCACCCTCCATTATGGATATTGGAATAGAAATTTTAAAAGTGGTTCCTTGCCCAGGCTTTGAGCTAACCTCTATATCTCCACTTAACTGGTTCACTACAATATAATGAACTATGCTCAAGCCAAGACCTCTATTTATCTCACCTGTATTGTAATTAATCTTTGTTGAAAAGCCTGGTGAAAACATATGCTCTAAACCATCATCATCAATACCAGTACCTGTATCAGAAACAATAAATATATGATCTTCATTATCTATTTCATGTTTTAAACTTATTCTATCCTCATTTTCTGAAATCTCAATTGCATCCATAGAATTCATTATTAAATTTCTTAAAACAGACATAAGATAATAATGATTGGAAGTATAGAAGCCTTCCCCACTTTCAAAAGATAATACAATGTTTTTACCCTGACTAGCAACCTCTCTTTTCATGGATTCAAACAATATGTCATTTATTTCACTATAATGCATACCTGTATCAGATAACTCATTCTCAGTTATTTCTCTAATGCCCCTGATTACAAGACCATTCTCCTTTTTTATCTCATGTACTTCCTTTGCAATATTCAAAGCGCTATCCGCCCAATTATCTCTATTAGTATTGCTAGTGATTTCCTCAAATAGCTTATATGACTCACTCATTACCCTTTCTATACTATCCAGATTCTTTTCTATCCAATAGGTCTCTGCCTTAAATTGTGATGTAAGCCATAATAGCTTCTTATACCTTTTTTCGTGCTCTTCTTCCTTTAGTAAGAAAGCATAATACCTTAAAGCTCCTATATATAGAATTATTATGCTTGACCTAATAACACTTGCAATGAGTAAAGATGCTAGTACATCAAAGATATAGGGCGTCCCTAATATCATATATCTTACTAATCCTTCTACTAAGTTTGCAGAGAAGTCACAAAACAACACGGCTCCATATACATAGATTAGATTTCCTATTTTGATATCCTTTACAAGGATGCTATAAAATACAGAATAAAACAAGTAAAATAATATCTCTAGGACATATGCTAAATACAAGGTCTCTACAGAGCCCCTTGTAATATAGCTAATAAGAATTCTAAATAGAAATACCATGATTCCGGACATAACTCCAAGTGCCACTGGATTTAAATCATCATAGTAGACCAAGAATGAAACAAATATAATTATACCTGCAGATATAACAAACTCAGTGTTCATTAAGCCTAGGTTGATTTGAGAAACCAAAGCTACAAAGAAAGATATTACGAACATTCTTCTTATACTCTTAAAGTTATTCAAGTTTTACACCTCTTCATTAGTATATATGAAATTTAACAAATATTCCATAACTAGTCAATTTCAAGACCCATATGTAGGGTATCAACAAATTTACCTTCTATTATCATTTCTCTTGTTATCTTACCTTCAACAAGAAAGCCCATCTTTTTATAAAGGTTAATAGCAGGATTATTTTCGGTTCTTACTCGTAAGTTTATCTTTCTTATAATATTTGTTTCCTTGCTCCATTCTATTAGGTAATTAATGAGTTCTGTACCCAAGCCATTTCCCCAATAGTCTTTTATTACGCTTACACCAAACTCTCCAACATGAGCAATTCTTGGCCTTTTACCCCCTATAAAGGTTAAATTTCCAACTATTTTACCATTATCCTCTGCTATTATGAACAATGAATTATTCTGTCTTAAGATATTTTCAATATACATTTCCTCTTGTTCATAGTTTATTCCAAACTCACCTTTGCCAAATGTTAAATTGTCCGATTCGGAACTTATCTTATCTATATATTTAACTATCTTCATTGCATCAACTTTATAGGCTTCTCTAATTATTATCAGTTTACCATCGTTTAATTTCACTAACTTCAAGCTTAACCCTCCCATAAACCTTAATGCATATATAATTCTACATATAAAACAAATATCCTTCTTTTTATGAAAATTAAAAGGAAAGAACCATCCTTTTTTTGGACGGTTCTTAATAATCTATATTCTTTCCAATCTTATTCCTGTCAATTGACCGTTTAAGTCTTGTTTCTCAAGATTTTCTTCATCAACTCTAATAATGGATTGAGCCAAGGTTTCCTTCTTAATAAATTCTTCATACTCTTTAACAGCATCATTAATTTCATCTAAACCATCAAAGTATATGTTGATATTATCAAGAACTTCATAGCCATTGTTCTTTCTCATTTGTTGAATCTTAGATATAAACTCTCTAGCATAACCTTCGTATATAAGCTCAGGAGTAAGGCTAGTATCTAGGATCACAAATAAATTGTTTTCCATTATTACATTGAAGCCCTCTTTAGAGGAAATACTTACTGAAACATAATCCTTAATTATTTCCGTATCTTCTCCATTAAGGTTTAAGATAATGGTTTCTCCACTCTCCAACTTTTCAACTGTAACTTTTGCATCTAATTCGTTTAATGCCTTACCAAATGCTTTTATCTTAGCACCAAGAATAGAGCCTGCTAGCTTAAAGTTTGGTTTTAAGGAATAATCCATAAACTGTGAAAGGTCTTGTTCAAAAACTACTTCCTTAACGTTTAATTCTTCCTTAATAAGAGGCACTAAGTCCTTAATCAGTTCTTCATATTTACCGTCTATAACCACTTCATTAAGTGGCTGACGTACCTTTATCTTCACATTTTCACGGGATGCTCTTCCAAGGGCCACTAGGTCCCTAACAAGGTCCATCTTTTCTTCAATATTTTTATCTATAAGATTTGCATTAACTTCTGGATATAGGGCCAAATGAACTGATTCATCTCCAGTTAAACTTTGGTAAATTTCTTCTGAAGTAAATGGAACAAAAGGCGCTACCATCTTACATATTCCTACCAGTATTTCGTAGGTAGTATTATAAACTGACTTCTTATCATCATCTAGTTCAGTGGACCAGAATCGTCTTCTACATCTTCTGATATACCAGTTAGAAAGGTCCTCGATTACAAAGTCTTGAATTCCTCTTACTACTTTTGTTAGTTCAAATATATCCATATCAGCTGTTGCATTTTTAATCAAACTATTATATTTGGATAATATCCACTTATCGATTTCAGGTCTATTCTCATAGTCTATACTGAATTCTCTCGGATCAACTTCATCTGTATTAGCATATAAGGAGAAGAAGTTATATACATTTCTCAAGGATCTAAAGAATTTTGATTCAACTTCTCTTAAGCCAGCTTCATCAAATTTAGTTGGTGTCCAAGGTGGTGATACACTCATTAAATACCATCTTAAAACGTCAGCTCCATACTTATCAAACAATTCAAATGGATCTACTGTATTGCCTCTAGTCTTAGACATCTTTTTCCCGTCTTTATCCAATATAAGGTCATTTACAAGTACATTCTTAAATGGAGACTTGCCTGTAACAAAGGTAGAAATGGCTATTAGTGAGTAGAACCATCCTCTTGTTTGGTCTATACCTTCATTGATAAAGTCAGCTGGGAACAATTTATCAAAATCATCCTTATGCTCAAATGGATAGTGCCATTGTGCAAAAGGCATAGCACCACTGTCAAACCAAACGTCTATAACGTCACTTTCTCTAGTCATAGTACCACCACATTTATCACATTTAAGATGAACATCATCTACAAATGGTCTGTGTAACTCTATGTTTTCATCTATATTCTCAATAGCTCTTTCTGCTAATTCAGATCTAGAGCCAACACTGTCTGTATGGTTACAATCACTACATCTCCAGATTGGAAGTGGAGTTCCCCAATATCTACTTCTAGATATTGCCCAATCTTGAATATTCTCTAACCAATTTCCAAATCTCTTTTCACCTACAAAGTCTGGGTACCAATTAACACCATTGTTGTTTTCTACTAACTTATCCTTCATCTTAGTCACTTCTATATACCAAGATGGCTTAGCATAATAAAGAAGTGGTGTATGGCATCTCCAACAATGTGGGTAGTTATGGTCCATCTTAAACTTCTTATAAAGCTTTCCATTTTCCCTTAGCCACATTATAATTTCAGGATCTGCATCCATAACGAATTTGTCAACCCATGGAGTCTCAGTAAACTTCCCTTCCTCTGAAACAGGGTTTAATACTGGAAGCCCATATCTTCTCCCTGTATTGTAGTCATCTTCACCAAATGCGGGTGCAGTATGAACAATACCAGTTCCATCTTCTGTAGTTACATAATCTGCAACAGTCACATAAAAGGCTTTTTCACTTACATTGATAAATGGTATAAGCTGTTCATATTGTATATGCTCTAAATCCTTTCCTAGGATCTCCTCTAATATTTCATAGTCCTCAACTAAAACCTTAGGGGCCAATGTTTTTGAGAGATAATATATTTCATCATTTTGTCTTACCTTTACATATATCTCTTTAGCATTAACTGTTAGACATACGTTTGATGGTAATGTCCAAGGTGTTGTGGTCCAAGCAAGGAAATATTCATCTTTACCCACTAGTTTAAACTTGGCAATAACAGTTTCAGTCTTAATTTCCTCATAGCCTTGAGCTACCTCATGGGTTGCAAG
>CAZPZN010000064.1:5184-6011 GCA_964590735.1 uncultured Tissierella sp. | reverse complement strand
AGTATGGAAGTATCTTATGACCTTCATATATATAGCCTTCTTTATAGAACTTATTTAAAATCCACCATACTGACTCAATATAGTCATTATTTAGGGTGATATATGGGTCATCTAAATCGATTAGATAAGCCATTCTTTCAGTCATTTCTCTCCATTGTTTTTCATACTTAAATACAGACTCTCTACATTTCTCATTGAATGCTTCAACCCCGTATTCTTCAATATCTTTTTTGTTCTTAAGATTTAATTGTTTTTCAACTTCTATTTCTACCGGAAGCCCATGAGTATCCCATCCAGCTTTTCTCTTTACTTGAAAACCCTTCATAGTCTTATATCTACATGTCAAATCCTTTAAAGTTCTTGCCATAACATGATGTATGCCTGGTTTACCATTAGCTGTTGGAGGCCCTTCGTAGAAAATATAAGGGTTTGATGAATCCCTTACCTCAACAGACCTTTTTAACAAGTCAATTTCCTTCCAATATTCAGAAATTCCATGTTCACGGTTCTTTACAGGTTCATTTGATAATTCCTTAAACCTCTTCAAATTTTATCTCTCCTTATTCTTCAATTCACAACTCGCAGTTTCGCAACACAATTTTATTAGCTCCTTATCACTCGCATAAAATTGGTGCTCATTGCGTTTGACCTACCATCGATTTGTTGAAACCCACTACAAATCGATGGTAGGTCATAAAAAGTCCCTAAGTCAAAAGACTTAGGGACGAAAAATTCCGCGGTACCACCCAAATTACAGGATCAATCCTGTCACTTCAATAAGTTTAACGTCTACACGTAATACCCTAGTTAATTCAGGTATTATGCTC
>CAZPZN010000064.1:0-5174 GCA_964590735.1 uncultured Tissierella sp. | reverse complement strand
CTCAAAGGTGATCTTCACAAAGCATCATAATAATAATCTTTCACCATAGGATTATCTCTCTAAAATAATCAAGCCTTGCTACTGTCCTTCTCAATGCATTTATTCATTTAAGTTTCGAGGAAACTGCTTGCAGTTTCTACCCACTGCTATAATGAGCTAGGGGATATCTTTGCCTCATTACATTACTAACCTTTAATATACATTATTTTGCAACATCTTGTCAAGTATTTACTTAAAATGAATCTTGTAGCTGCCTAAGTTTATATATCATAGTAGTCTTATCTAGGTCTACCATATCGTAAGTAATTATCTCTCCCTTTTTGATATCTCTCTTAACTTTAGCTTGATCATTTACAAGTCCAATAGGGATGATATTCTCATTCTTAGCTTTTTCATAGGTTTCTATACTTCCTATTACAGTATATTCTCCTATTCCATCTAACCTTTGACCCTTCTTTAAATCCATTTTAGCCATGGTTATAACCTCTGATACTGGTTTATTATATAGAGGGGCAATAGTTGGCTCATTATAAAGATAAGCTTTTGCTATTGATATTGGGGTCTCCAAACTAGTCAAATGATATGGCCTATACAAAACATAATTAGGACCATCACCCATTTTTAAAAAACTCATCTCTTGATGAACTTGAGGCAGGGTTGATGTTACGATAACAAATACACCCGGTGCTATCCCATGGGCATAGTCGACTATCTTATATTTAGATAAGATACCCCCCTCTTCCTTAAGACTATAAACCCTTGGAAGATTTTTTACATCACTTGTAGGTCCGTGTCCACCTCTTAAGTCAGGAACAAATCCTGTAGCATTAGACATACAAGCCATTTCTACCATAGTATTTGTACCATCTACGAAAGATGCTAATCTTAGTGGCTTAAGCTTGGACTTAAGAGCTGTTTCTTTAACTGACTCAGGAGTAGCATCATAGTCAATTGGGTTATTCTTTCCTTTTCCTATGGCTAGAACCTCAAAGCCTGTGGCCTCTGCAAAATCAAATATTTCTTTAACTGAGCCTGGCTCATCTCCTGCAGTACCAGTATATACAACTCCTGCACTTTTAGCCATTTTATTTAGTATTGGTCCTACAACTACATCTGCTTCAATATTTAACATAACTATATGTTTCTTATTCATAATGGCATCAAAAGCAATTCTTGCCCCTGTATCAGGAACTCCTGTAGCGTCTACAACAACGTGGATCAGATTAGCCTTAGTCGCATATTCTGCATTATCCGTTACTATGAATTTATTTTGTTCCATACCTATATTGACTTCTTCTAAAGTTCTAGCTATCTTAATATCATCCTTAGAAACTCCAGCTAATATATAGGCTTCTATAGCATCCTCTATTTTATGACTAACTACTAAGGATGGTATTATACCCTTCACTAACATTAGCTGACTTACAAGCCCTTTTCCCATTAAACCGGCTCCAACTAGTGAAACCTTAATGGAATTATTATTTTCTTCTAATTCTCTAAGTTTATTATTTAATCCAAACATATTTTTTCTCCAATATTTAGTTTTTAACTTCTACTACTTTTTGTCACAAGTACTATCATAACATATTTATAAACAAATAGAAACATCTAGATTGAGGCATTTGTTCCTGCAAGATAAGCTGAAGACCATGCCCACTGAAGATTAAAGCCACCACAATCTCCATCAATGTCCAATAGTTCTCCTACTATATAAAGACCCTTAACTAATTTGGATTCCATAGTTTCATTATTAATTTCATCCGTATTTACACCACCAGCAGTAACTTGTGCCTGACCCCATCCCTTACTTCCAATAACTTTAAAACTCCAGCTAACCAATAATTCTGCAAGACTATCCACTTGATTATTGCTTATATCCCTAGCCTTCATATCCTTATCTATTGAAAGCTCTTTTAAAATAGGTATAATTAACTTTTTATTAATCATTCCTATAAGCACTTCATCCATATTTCTCGTTCCTAGCTTATTAAATCTCATTTGAAGATAATCCCTTACTTCTTCCTTAGTTTTACTTAATATGGATATTCTAATTTCTACATCTTGACCCTCATTCATTAGGTCCATGGCTTTTCTACTTATCTGAAGGATAGGAGGGCCTGAAATCCCATAATCCGTAAATAAGATATCCCCTTTATCCTCAACTATCAATCTATTCTTATGGTATATACCAGCAGTACCAATAAATTTCACACCATTTATCTGTTTAAATATACTTCCTTCTAGTTTTAATTGAACCAAGCCTGGAAAGATATCAGTTACACTATGCCCAAAGGATTTAGCTAGTGTATAGCCAGTACCATCCGAACCACTGACAGGCATAGCCATTCCCCCAGTTGCAAGTATTACCTTGTCTCCTAGGAAAGTTCTATCATCCTTAAGTCTAACTATGAATTTATCCTTCTTCTTAATATCAGATACAAAGGCATCAGTAATAACATTTACTCCTTGAAACTCCATTTCAAACCTTAATATATCAAGCATAGATGAAGCCTGAAAGGATAAAGGATATACCTTACCATTATCTTCATCAGCAGGAGTTATCCCCAACGACTCGAAAAAATCCAAAGTTTTATCCACATTTAATTCAGATAATGCTTGTTCAGCAAAACTAGGATTATTCCCATGATAATTATTTATGTTTAAGTTCAGGTTAGTATAGTTGCATCTCCCATTTCCAGTAGTAAGAAGCTTTTTACCAACCCTATTATTTCTCTCGAGTAGAATTACATCAGATCCATTTCTTCTTGCTATTATGGCAGCCATCATGCCTGATGGTCCCCCACCTATAATTATTATTTTATTTCCCATAAATTTCTCCTTTTAATTTACTACAATCTATTTTATATCTAATAGAAGATTAAGTCAAAAGCGAACTAGTCCTTAGCATACAAAAAAGACAGATAGCTAATCTGTCTTTTTCTTATAGTTATGACTATAATAATATTCAACATTCATAAAGTCTTTATATCTCTTTTTATTATCAAGTGACATCTCAGATGTATATTCACCATTTTCCTTAAAATAAACTTTATGATTTACATTATAATGATTCTTAAGGTCTTGGATATATTGCATATATTCGTTCCCTTCCCACCCAAGACTACTAAATAGTTCAGCCATTAGGAAGTTTGGACTTATATCATCAACTTGGCCAATTAAATCCTTATCAAGGATAGTCTTGGCAGCATCATTTCCCCAAATAATAAAGGGTGTCTTGTAATAATTAGAGAATCCTTCCACAGTCGAAAAATCAATATTAATATCCATCATCTTATAGCCTATATCACCATTACCAAGCCATGGTTTATGATCTCCGAACAATAAAACTACTATAGGTTCATCCTCGTCCCTATAAAACTCTATTAGTTTTTCAATAGCCTCATCAGTTCTACTTATTCCGGCTAAATAGTTGTTAAACATGTTTAAAGTCTTATCATCATAATTATTTTGCCTTCTTATAAATTGGTTTTCTTCATAAAAGTTTTCATCATAGGGACCATGATTTTGATAGGTAACAGAAAAATTAAAATATGGGTTCTTGCCTTTATTGGCCTCATAACCTTCTATAATGTAGTCAAAGAAATCTATATCCTGAAGATATTCCTCGCTTACCTGAGAATATTTATTTTCGTAATAATCGTATGAATCAAATCCAAGATAAAAATTGACATTTCTTCTATTATAGAACCACCCATAAATAGGGTGCATAGCTTCTACAAGGTAACCTTGTTCCTTTAGATACCATATGAAAGAATTCGTATCTTTTACGAATGTAGGTAGATTATAATAACCTGTAAGAAAAGCCCTTTCAGTGTCAATAGTTCCTCCACCAAATACATTTGTAACTAAATTTCCACTAATAGACTCTTCTTGTAGCTTATGAAAATATTCATATGGATCCTTTTGAAAATCTATTGTGCCTAATTCTGAGAAGTCACTGTAAGCCTCCAGCATTATGGAAATTACATTGACCTTTTTGTCTTCTGCTATATCTTTATAATTATACTTATCTAAATCAATTATTGCTTTTTCTTCATCATAACCTTCAATCTCAGTATCTAAGACTTGAGCCATACTATATATAAAAGGATAAACAAATCCCTTAGATTGATATTGTTGAGATTGAGACCAGATGTTTATTAAGGATTTATCCCCCAAGTCTGCATAAACTCTTGAATTAAAATAGGGTCCACTAAAAATTATATAAGATCCTATTAGGACGCTTACTAGCGCAATTGTTCTAGCCTTTTTTGATTCTTGTCGGTAGTCCATAAAAAGCTTCAATATTATGGTTATTACTATCAATCCAATAAACATTATTACCATATTTGAAGATAAGGAAATGCTATACTTTTGTTTCATATCCATGGATTCCCTTATAAGCTTTATATCTATAAACCAAAAAGGTTCATCCCTAAAGTAAAGCTTAAATTTATTTACTATGGACATGGCTATAAATATAAAGGAGGTAATTAAAAAGCTTAACCATAGTCTATTTATTATAAGATATAGAATTACCATAAATGCAAAAATGGGTAAGTAGTTCATCAAAATCAACAAAGGACTTTGAAAATAGCTCAAAAACAAGTCCATATTCCATGCAGCACTAGAAAATACAAAGGTAAGTGACATTATTAAAAAGCTCAATGCTATTATAATAAGAAGTACAAATCCACTTTCCAAGCGCTTATTTTTAAATCTAAATAAGTCTCTAATTTTATCCATTGAAAGCTCCAATCTAATGTATCTTAATCAATAATTATACTATATTTATATAAATTTAACAATAAAAAAACCCTACTACAATTGATATCAACGTAATAGAGCTTTTCATAATATGTATGCCTGGCGGCTTCCTACTCTCCCAGGTCGTTACCAACCAAGTACCATCGGCGTTAAGAGGCTTAACTTCTGTGTTCGGTATGGGTACAGGTGTGTCCCTCTTGCTATCGTCACCAGACGAAAACTACTTTCACAATATATATTTTTTAATACAATTTCGCATCCGCTACACAAATCTATTTGCTCGTTTTCACTCACATAGATTTGGTGCTTCTACATCTGACCTACATCAATTGCTCACTGTGTTAGGTCATTATTAGGTCAAGCCCTCGACTTATTAGTATCTCTTAGCTTCAAGTATTACTACTCTT
>CAZPZN010000063.1:0-11986 GCA_964590735.1 uncultured Tissierella sp. | reverse complement strand
AAATGGGTTAGAGATTTTATTAAAAACAATCAGCTATCTAAGTTAAGTATAAGAGAGGGCAGTAAATACATTTAATATTATTCCTCAGCTGAACCATGTTTTTCCTCCTATGTTAATAGTAATCCTTAATATAATTAGGTGCACATTATAAAGGAACTACATATATTATTAACATAGGAATAAAGGAGGTAAAAATAATGGATAATTGGCTATGGTGTTTAAAGACGGATACTCCTCAGGAGGGTTATGAATTAGCAATTTTACTTTCACAAAAAGGTGTACAATATACACAAACATCCGAAGAAATACGTAGAGCCTTAAGACCACAATATGCTAATGATGCTAATAGTCTAATAGCTGTATCACAGGTAATAGCAATAAATTTTCAAACTATTGCAGCGGCAAATAATTATTGGAATGTTCCAATATGTTATTAGATTAATACAAGGTAAAATGGCAAGGTGAACATGTCCACTGATTCCTTAATTTTTAGTTTGTATACATTTGAGCCAAGGATATATCCTTGGCTCAAACCTTTCCATATAGTTACAATAAGATTACAACTTGTAAAAGCGGGTTATATTGATCTATTCATATGGTATTATTACATTAGATGGTTAAAGAAAACATTTGACAATTAAAGTACTTTTCCGTTTCAATTTTTTGTGGGGTGAACTATGTCTGAAGTTACAAAACCAATAAAACGCTCATATTTAAGATTAAAATTAAGCAGTATGTATTATGGGATGCTACGAAAAATTTCGTGGATTAGGATGAATAAGATATTTGCTTCTGATTACCAACAAGGGCCATTGCCGTTTTCATACTTTTCGCATAGAACAATCTTACTTCGAAACCTAAGAGATGTAGACATGTGGTTACAACATAACAAAATAATCAATTTAAAAATAGCTAGCAAAAAGCTTAATGGGATTTTAGTTAGGCCTGGAGAAGTTTTTAGTTATTGGAGGTTAATTGGAAATCCAACAAAAAAGAAGGGCTATGTTGATGGAATGATTCTAAAAAGTGGAAGCTTTGGTGCAGATACCGGCGGTGGTTTGTGTCAATTATCAAACTTAGTTTTTTGGATGACACTGCATACTCCATTAACAGTTATAGAACGTCATAGGCATGGATATGACGTGTTTCCTGATTCAAATAGGTCTCAACCCTTTGGTAGTGGGGCAACTTGCTTTTATCCCCACGGTGATTTAATGATTCAAAATAACACAGAGTATACATATCAACTCCTTGTATCAGTTGGAGATGAATTTCTTGAAGGGGAATGGCGAATATCATCCAAACCTAAATATAAATTTCAAGTAATTGAGAAAAATCATGAAATGAAAGGTGAGTATTGGGGAGGTTACAGCAGACATAATGAATTGTATCAGCAGAAGTTTGACCTTGATGTAAACATGCTGGATGAAGTACTAGTTGTAAAGAATTATGCAATTATGATGTACTCTCCATTTTTAGAGGATGGTTCTGATCAAAAAGGGAGTACATATGAGAAATAATTTTAAAGCCTTCGTGTTATCTAGATAGATAAGTAAGAGAAATAAAACGTTTTTAGGGGTGCGTTATGTTTAATTTTGGTTATGGTTGGCTTAATGTTGGTAGTTTATTACTTGGATTAGTTTCTTGGACGCTTCCTATTATTAATATAATTACATACAAAAGTGGTAAACAAAAGAATGTGGTTACTCTATCTATATTGAGTATGAGTGCTTGCATTATTTCCCTATGGTTTCAAATAATTTATAATCATTACTTAGTTGTAATTGAGGACTGGTCTGCTCTTATGGATACAACAGGAGCTTTAGTATTTGTATCAGCAGTTCTACTAATTATAACCATTATATTAAATGCAATTAATCTATTTCTATATAAAAATAGATTATCAGAATAAAGGTTGAATACTCATTTTTTATTTTTTCTGTCTTAGCATAATATTGATGTATGTCTGTAAGTTTTAGTAATGGCAAGTATCGTGATTATAAGGTTAAGGGAAATGATGGGTTGTATAAGGAATTATTGAAGTGGTTAAGTAGCAATTATGGGGATTGAAAAGGAGCTAAAGTGATGTTGGAATTAATAATACTCTTAATTATCATAATAATTAATTTATTTACAGTATATAAATTCTATTTTCGTATGATATTTAAAGATATAGATGATGTTAATGAATCTATAAGATTTACACTTACCCCTAATCTTTTTTCTCTATTTAGAGGAGAATACCTCAGAGACCGAATAGGGGAATTCAAATTAGGTTTATTTATCATGCTCTGTTTTATATCAACTATGATAGAATACGCTTTTGTATATGATTTAGTATTGAGGATAATTCGCTGATAATATCAAATGGAAGGTGAGACTAGATAGAGAATTTGATACCATTTAAGGCGTATTTATAGATTTATGTGCATTAGGAGGATATATATGAGTATTAGAAGAAACAAGATTAATCGAATGCGAATTATTGTGGGTATATTTCTTTTAACTATAGTCATATTTGGAGTGAAGTACAAATATGAGCATTCTTTTTCTACTGATAGATGGATTAAATATCCACGTGAACGTGCGAAAATGGTTGATGACATGTTAGGAAAGTACAAATTAATAGGGCAAACAAAAGAAGAGATATTGGAATTATTAGGGAATGAAACTAATAGAGCATATTTTAAAGAGGTTAATAATTTTGTTTACTACTTAGGAGATGAACGTGGACTTATTAGTATAGATAGTGAGTGGCTCATTATAACACTTGATAATGATATTGCCGTTGAAGTAAAAATTGAATGGGATTAAAGTTTTAAATCTAAAAATAAAAAAATACCATTTAACCAACTTAATTTATATTTAGCGTCCTTCAGTAAAAACAATAGGATTTCAATTTGGTGATGTTAATTTTTAAGATAGGAGGTATCCTTATGAGGAAAGTTGCCATTCTTATACTGTCCATTGTATCTATAGTGTCGCTCATAGCTGGATGTACTAATGTTCAGATAGAAATACCAGATGAAGTTTTCGATGGAATGATCATGGTTGAGGATAAAATATATACTTATATAGGATATGAAGTTCCTGTGGAAATTGATAAAGGAGCAATACTTGGGAAGATTACCTCAACGGTTAACGAGTATGAAATGCCAATGGAAAATGGGCAAGCCAACTTTGAAATTAAAGGTGCTAAGTTTGCACGATACGAAGATGATATGGTAGTATTTCTTAATAATAAGTGGATATTATTTAGAAATCAAGAAAATATGATATCAGGATTTTCAGTAAATGGTTTTGGTTTCCTGATGGAAGATTTTAGTGATGAGGAAATATACAAAGTTTTTAGGACCATAAGGAAATACATAATAGTAGATGATAATTACGAAGCAAATCTTGATTCCATTATTGAAACTTCTTTTAAGGAATGTGGAATAGATGACCAATCAATAATAGAGGCAGCAAAATTAAATCTTGAGATTACCGCATCACCTCCTAAGCCAACTATTTCACCCCAGGCATATAAATTAAAGCAACTATCAGGTAGGGAATACACTATCCAAGAAGAAAACCTTTATGAGACTGATGACGAATTTATTATAGCCTTTGGACAATCCTTTGTGAACTTATTTAATGGCGCTGTAGGAGAGCAGGAGGAAGTCTCATTCGAAAAATATATCTCAAACCCTAACCTTTTAAAATTTGCAGATGAAATGTTAGAATTAACTCAAAAACAAGATTCACTAGGGCGTAACTCAGTAAATTATGGCTTGAACAATGAGTTTAAGAAAATAAAGATAGACTATTTAAGTGATAATCTTTGCTATTTGGAGTTGCCATATGAGTTCGAAGGCTCGGGGAATTCATGTAAAATACTCATAACATCAGAGGATAAGTCATTAAAAATTGTAGACTTTTACTTTGGAAGTAAGGATGGAGTTGACACTCTAACTACGGGTCATCCTGCAGATAGAAAGCTAGATAAGCCCAATCTATGGAATGATGAGGAATGGGTAAGGGATATCTTTAAGAAGTTAGAGGAGTTAGAAGAAGAGCTAAATTCTAGTCTAAATCCAAGTGAATAGAAATGGTAGGTGAAAATAATGAGAAAACTCATCGGTATCATATTATTGTTGGTATTAATTATAAATCTAATATCTTGTCAAGAAGATGCAGCTTTACCTAAGCCAACTGAACTTCCAACTAGTGAAACTCATTCATTTAATAATGCAATGACTAGTATTGCTGAAGACTATAATATAACCCATGAAAATTATCCTAAGATGGATGGATCTACATCTACACTTTCACTTGTAAAGGCAATCAATAGGGCCATGTATAAGTATATGGAAAATGATAATTTCCCTTACACGGCATCAAAAACCGTACCTTCATATAAGATGTTGATTAATGGTAATGTAGATATGATAATAGTGCCTTATGCATCATCTGATATATTATCTCTTGCTGATGATAAAGGTGTAAAACTAGAATTCTATCCTATAGCATTAGAGTCTCTAGTATTTATCACCCCTATTGAAAACGAGGCTAATAATATTACTGAAGACCAGGTTATAAAGATATATATCGATTATGGTATTAAAAATTGGTCTGAACTGGGGGGTCCAAATCGAGACTTGGTTCCAATTTGCAGAAATGCAGATAGTGGCAGCCAGTCACAAATGGATAATCTTATATTAAAGGGCAAAGATATGCATCCAGATATTCAGAAAAATTATGTTGAACTTACAATGGAAGGTATGTTGGAGCTTGTAGCATTCTACCACAATGGAGGTTTAGACGGAAGTCCTACAAATAGCTATGCTCTGGGCTATACTTTGTATACATATTTAGAAAACATGGGAGAGGTTACAGGTATAGATGAAAGGTTAAAGATACTATCATATGAAGGCATTGCCCCTACAGAAGAAAACATGGCAAATGGATCCTATCCACTTACCGATGGATATTATGCCGTTATAAGAAGTGATTTACCTAAAGACCATAGTGCAAGAAACATAATTCAATGGTTGAATTCTAGTGTAGGCAAAGAAGCTATAAGGAAGGTCGGACTCGTTCCTAGTGACATACAATAAAGTTAAGATTATATAGATATTAATCCTTAAAGCTTGTTACAACGCCACACTATGGGAAATTAGGAATGGCACTTGAGTGTATTTGACTGGAAAGTATTATGGCGTCTTAGTAGATTTATGTTGAACAAGAATATTAACAGAATGGGGGTTATTTTTATGAAAAATATTTTAAAGGAAAATCAAATTATTATTGGGGCCATAATTATAGCGATTTCTATTATAATTGCGGCTAATATTCTTAGCAATGCGATTCTTATTAAGAATTTTTAGGCCGGAGCAATATGTATCGTCAATTTTGATGCATTTTTTAAAGGGTACATTGGTAAATTACGGGGCTAATAGCTGGTACAAGCATTTTACATGGGTGGGTGCCATATATGAAGCTTGCATTTGTAGATAGAGATGGAACAATAAGCAAAGATTATCAAGACGACCAAAGGGGTAGAACATATGAATAATAATTTTAAGGCGTTAGTATTACATTTTGTTATTATAATCGTATCATTTGTATTCCTAGTTATCTATGTTTCTACTGGACCTAAAATTGGCCAATACACTACTAATATTATAAGTAGACTATTTATTGGAATAGTATTTTTATTAGTTTATATCCTCTCAGGTACATTACTAGATATACATGCTAATAAAAGATATGATTTTTTCACAGGGTGCCTTATTGCAATTATTGGTATTATCTTATGGTTTTATACGATTACAATATCTGGAGGGAACCTTTATATAATACCAGAAGAAGTAAGTGAATACTGGATTTTAATGAATACCTATCATATTCCGTTCATTTTTATAAATTTCCTTTTTAAATTGCCTAACACGCCACTTTTGTCACTAATTATAAATCTATTGCCCACACTACTAATGGGACTTGGCTTAAAATATAAAAGATTAAAGCATATTAAGATTTAGTTATATGAAACATAATAAATAGGAGGTAAATTTATGTATCAATATAAATATGTAAAGGCTAACTTAGGAGGTCTTTTTACAAAGGCAAATCATCATGAAACCATTGATAAACATGCTAAGGATGGTTGGAGATTAGTGCAAGTTCTCCCTATAGAATATAATGGGCATGGCAAGCCGACAGACTTTGAGATTGTCTTTGAGCGAAGTATAGACAAATAGGAATAGATAGATTAAATATTAGTACCTGTCTTTTATGCTGAAAATACTAGATTCTTGTATGCGAAAATATTCCGTGTGAATAAAATAGTAGGTCTAAATCTACTTATTCACCTTAGATAGGGATAAGTAGATTTAGACAAAGTAAAGGGGCTTATTATGGAGATTAAATATGAAGTAACAGAAGAAGACTATATAAAGTTCAACGTATATCATGCTAAGAATTCAAAAGCTCATAAAAAAACATATAACATATTAAAATATTGGATTCCTCTTTTATGTGGAATAGCAATATTTTTTATAGGTCCAAATTTGCATAAACAGCCTAAGTTTTATTGGGGTATAATTGCCATATTATTTTTTGTAATATGGATAAAAAGATTCCCTAAGACATATGAGAAGTTAATAAGACGATCTACTAAAACTATGTTAAAAGATGGGGATAATTCATCTATGATTTGCAAGAATACTATGATAATTAAGGAAAGTAATATAGAAGTAATTAGTGAACATTGCACTGAAGTAACATCTAGAGAAGGCATAAAGGAAGTAAAGGTCTATGAGGATATGATACTTATTTATTTAAGTGGGTTTACTGCACATATTGTTCCAACAAGATACTTAACTGAAGAGACCAAAGGTGAACTTTTAAGGGAATTAGCATTAGTAAAAGAGAAATAAGATTTGAAAAAATAGATACTTGTGATTATATATTAAACGTCGTACTAGTAAAAACAATGGGATTTCAGTATAAATACCCCATAAGGAGAGTGTGATAATGGAAAAGGTAATTTGGGTTAGAAGTTACGGAAAAATGTTAGGTTCAAAAGAAGATGATGGCTTAGATATAGTAAACAAGTATTTGGAAGAGGGCTGGAAAGTTAAGCATATTTCTGCATGTCCTGTAGGGGAACATATGAATGCAGCCCAGGCATACATAGTCATTGAGAAAGTTTAGAAGTGGACCTTAGGGGTGTTATATATGAAAAGTAGAATAGTTATATTTTTTCAGACGTTTTTTGCAATCTTAGGGATCTTTACCTTGATAAAAGCAGCTATTGAAGGAAATTGGATTACTCTAATAGTGTTTTTTGGAGTACTTATTTTTTTATATATTAGAAAATAAATAAATATTAATAAAAGAGATCGGTAACCTTGGTTACCGATTATTTTAGTCTAATAATATAAGATAAGACAGTAAGCAATCGGATAAGAAGAATTAAGGAACAAAAGGAACCGACCCCTTTGTTCCTAAACTAGGAGGCAGCTATGAACAAGTATTTTGATATAAAAGATAAAGTATTTGATATAACGGAAAAGTATCCAGAAACTATAGATATATTTGTTGCAAATGGGTTTGAGCAATTGGCTAATGATAAGATGAGAAAGATAATGGGAAAGACTATTTCCATGGAAATGGCTTGTCTTTCGAAGAAGATAAATATTGAACTTTTCGAACAAAGATTAGTTGAAGCTATAGAACAAAAGAGGGAATCAGTAGATAGTGCACTTGCTGCATCTAAGAGGGTTACTGGTGGGGATATTAGGATTGACGGACTTCTTCCTTGCCCTGTGCGTATACCGCTTTTAGAAGGATTCAATGAATGGATGGATAAAAATAAGGATAAATTCGATTTTACAGTGGATTATGAGTTAAAATCAGCAAATATGGGTCTAGATTGGATTAAGGAAAAGATAGAGTCCGATAATCCTGACTCCCTTTCAGATTTATTTATATCAGCTGGATTTGATTTATTCTTTGACAAGAATATGATGGGTAAGTTCAAAGAGCGTGGAGTATTTGAGGACATTTCTGGTTTAACTAAGTTAAACAAGGATTTCGATAATGAAGAAATAGATTTAAAGGATCCAAAGGGACAGTATTCTATTATAAGTGTTGTATCAGCAGTATTTATGGTTAATACTGAGGAGTTAAATGGTAGAGAGATGCCTAGGTCTTGGGCTGATTTGTTAAAGCCTGAATTTGAGGACTCAGTATCTCTACCTATGAGGGACTTTGACCTATTTAATGCCATTCTCTTAAACACTTATAAGAACCATGGAGATGATGGAGTTACAGCCTTAGGAAAGTCTCTTATGAGAAGCATGCATCCTGCAGAAATGCTAAAGGCACATACTAGAAAGAATACCTCAGGTATTCCAACTGTTACTATTATGCCTTACTTCTTCACTAAGATGGCAAGACATGATGGTCCACTAAAGCCTGTTTGGCCTGAGGATGGAGCTGTTATGAGTCCAATCTTCTTATTGGCTAAGAAGGAAAAGAAAGAACAAATTAAGCCTTTTGTAGACTTCTTCTTCTCAAAGGAAGTTGGAGAGATACTAGCTGTAAAGGGACATTTCCCTTCTACAAACCCTGAAGTAGATAATGGATTAACAGATAATCAAAAATTCATGTGGTTGGGTTGGGACTATATAAATAACAATGATATTGGAAGCTTAATAAGAAAATGTGAAAAGCTATTTCATGATGCAGTTTTGGAGGGATAATATATGAACTTAGTCGTAGTCTCAGGTCCCCCATCATCGGGGAAGACCTCAATAATACTTAAAACAATAGATGCTTTGAAACAAAGAAATATATCAGTAGGTGTTGTAAAATTTGACTGCCTATATACAGATGATGATGTCTTGTATGAAAAGGCAGGGGTACCAGTTAAGAAAGGCTTATCAGGTGCACTTTGTCCCGACCACTTCTTTGCATCCAACATTGAAGAGGTTGTTCAATGGGGTATAAAGATGGATTTAGATTTATTAATTACTGAATCTGCAGGTCTTTGTAATAGGTGTTCACCTTATATAAAGGAAATCAAAGGAATCTGCGTTATAGATAACCTTTCAGGCATAAATACACCAAAGAAGATAGGGCCTATGTTAAAATCAGCAGATATAGTAGTAATTACCAAGGGGGATATAGTATCCCAAGCAGAGAGAGAAGTATTTGCATCTAAGGTAAGCAGTGTAAACCCTAGGGCTTTGACAATGCATATAAATGGATTAACTGGCCAAGGGGCATTTGAACTTAGTACCCTATTAATGGATGAAGAAAAAGAAATAGAAACAGTTCAAGGTATGGAATTAAGGTTCCCAATGCCAGCTGCCATGTGTTCCTATTGCCTAGGTGAAACTAGAATAGGTGAGGCATATCAAATGGGTAATGTAAGAAAGATGGATTTAGGTGATGACTATGAGTAAATTAACCATTCAAGAATTAATAGATAAGTACCCTTTTATAACCACCTATCTAGAAGAGAACAAGCTAGATATTTCCAGTTTTAGGAATAAGACCTTTGATGAGTATCTAGATCATTTTTCAGGAGAGGAAATTGAAGACTGGGCAATAGATAAGGAAAGACTTAAGGGAGACCTAGAAATATATATTGAACAGATGAAGGAATTTCTAGGAATCAAGGATGATGCAAGTATCAATTCCCTAACCATATTAGCAGGTCATGATAAATCCAAAAATCCTGAAGGCTTTAAGGAGTTTACTATAAATAAATCTGAAATAGTGTCAATAGTAGGGCCTACAGGTTCTGGAAAGAGTAGACTTCTAGCAGATATTGAATGGACTGCTCAAAAGGATACACCTACAGGAAGGGCAATCCTAATAAACGGAGAAAAACCTGATATGAAGTGGAGATTTTCATCCAATAACAAGTTAGTAGCTCAACTTTCACAGAATATGAACTTTGTAATGGATTTAACTGTAAGAGAATTTATTGAGCTTCATGCACAAAGTCGACTAGTAGAAGATGTAGAAGAGACAACTCAAAGAATAATAGATGCTGCAAATAACTTGGCTGGAGAAAAGTTTGACCTAGAAACCCCTGTTACTGCCCTAAGTGGTGGACAGTCTAGAGCGCTAATGATTGCAGATACAGCGATCCTAAGTTCCAGTCCAATAGTCTTAATAGACGAAATAGAAAACGCAGGAATCGATAGAAAAAAAGCCCTTAGGCTACTGGTAGATAAGGATAAAATAGTATTAATGGCAACCCACGATCCAACTCTTGCACTTATTGCTGATAAGAGGATCGTTATTAAAAATGGTGGTATAGACAAAATCATAGAAACAAGTGATGAAGAAAAAGAAATATTGATTGAATTAGAAAGAATGGATTCAATAATTCAAGGTATGAGAAGTGAACTAAGAGCTGGTGAAAAGTTAAGAGGAGGAAAATAAAATGCATGATGGTTGTACAGGAAGTTTTGGAAATGGTAAAGCAGTAGTAGATAAAATAAGAATGATGGGTTTTAACACAAGACCTATGCCACCGGGAGTAACTATTACCTGTGTAGAATGTAGTGAAGACTTTGAAATGACTACTCTTGAAACTAAGTGCCCGCACTGTGGCATGGTATATGGAGTAACCCCTTGTTCAGTGAATAACCCAGAAAGAATCCAAGCAGCAGGAAAAGACTACTAAAACCAAATGGTAACCTAGGTTACCGATTTAATAATAAATAGAAGCTATAATAGCTATAGCAGGATAGAGATTATGAATGCTTGATTATGTCGTATATTGGGTAATCATATAAAGATGTAATAAAATAAATTATATATAGGAGGCAAATTAATGAGTGAAAACAAAATGTTTTGTTACCAATGCCAAGAGGCGTCAAAAGGTGTAGGTTGTGACAAAGTAGGGATATGTGGTAAGACAAGTGAGGTAGCAAATCTTCAAGATTTAATGATGTATTCACTAAAAGGTATTTCACTATATGGAGTTAAGGCAGACGAAATTGGTTATACAATGCCAGGTCTTGATAGATTAATAATCGATAGTTTATTTATGACAATTACAAATGCAAACTTTGATAAGGATAGATTCTTTGCACAAATAAAGGGTGCATTAAAATTAAGAGATGAGTTAAAAGCTAACTTAATTGAAAAAGGCGTTGAGCTAGGAGAATTAGCTGATGCTCAAACATTTACAGTAAATAGCAATGATGAAATAGTATTTAAGTCAGTAAGCGACAAGGTAGGAGTACTTGCGACTGAAAACGAAGACGTTAGATCATTAAGAGAATTAATTACTTATGGATTAAAGGGTATGGCAGCATATGCTGAGCATGCAGGAAACTTAGGATATTATGATCCTGAAATTTCTAAATTCATCAGAAAAGCATTAGCGGCAACATTAGATGATAGCTTAAGTGCAGATGATTTAGTAGCATTGACACTTGAAACTGGTAAATATGGTGTAGACGTAATGGCATTATTAGATAAGGCTAATACATCCTCATATGGTAATCCAGAAATAACAGAAGTAAATATTGGCGTTAGAAAAAATCCAGCAATCTTAGTTTCAGGTCACGATTTAAAAGACTTCGAAGAGCTACTAGAGCAAACTGCAGGAACAGGAGTAGATATTTATACTCATAGTGAAATGCTTCCAGCTAACTACTATCCAGCATTCAAGAAATATGATCACTTTGTAGGTAACTATGGTAATGCATGGTGGAAACAAAAAGAAGAATTTGAATCCTTCAACGGAGCAATTCTATTTACTACTAACTGTATAGTGCCACCACTAGCAAGCTATGCTGATAGAGTTTATACTACTGGATCATCAGGATATCCTGGATTCACCCATATAGGGGATAGGGTAGACGGACAAGCTAAGGACTTCTCAGTAGTTATTGAACACGCTAAGAGACTACCAGCTCCAACAGAAATTGAAACTGGAACAATAGTAGGTGGATTTGCACACGCACAAGTA
>CAZPZN010000062.1:0-11988 GCA_964590735.1 uncultured Tissierella sp. | reverse complement strand
TGAAATTACTTAATTATTGGGGAGAAAAAGGTTGTCTAATTATGGAGCCTTATGATGTTGAAAAAGGTGCAGGTACTATGAGTCCATATACTTTTTTAAAGGCTTTAGGACCTGAACCATGGAAGGTAGTCTATGTTGAACCTTCTAGAAGACCAGCAGATGCAAGATACGGTGAAAATCCAAATAGGGTTTATCAACATCATCAACTTCAAGTGATATTAAAACCATCACCAGAGGATGTCCAAGAATTATATCTTGATTCTTTAAGAGCAATAGGAATAGATCCTAGAAAGCATGATATAAGGTTTGTAGAGGATAATTGGGAAGCTCCAACTCTTGGTGCATGGGGTCTTGGTTGGGAAGTTTGGCTTGATGGAATGGAAATTACCCAATTCACATATTTTCAACAAGTAGGAAGCGTGAACTGTGAACTTGAGTCAGCAGAGTTAACCTATGGTCTTGAAAGAATAGCTATGTATCTTCAAGATGTGGACAATATATTCGATATTAAGTGGAACGAAGACATAACTTATGGAGATATATTTAAAATGGCAGAATATGAACATTCAGTTTATTCTTTTGAAAAAGCTGATATAGAAACCTTAAAAGGCCTTTTTAATACCTATGAAGAGGAAGCAAGGAAGGTTATTGGTCAAGGGCTTGTTATACCAGGATATGAATATGTTCTTAAGTCCTCTCATGTATTTAATGTTCTAGATGCTAGAGGTGCAATTTCCGTATCAGAGAGGACTCATTATATAGGTAGAGTTAGAAATCTAGCAAGAATTGTTGCTACAGCCTATATCGAACAGAGAAAGGAAATGGGTTATCCTCTATTGAAGAAGGAAGGTGTTAATAATGACTAAGAGCTATTTATTAGAAATAGGAATGGAAGAATTACCAGCAAGGTATGTTGCTGATACGGTAAGTCAACTTAAGATCAATACTGAAGAACTCCTTAAGAAAGAGAGGGTTCAATACTCAGATATAATTATATATACTACTCCTCGAAGGCTTGCTCTTATTATTAAAGGACTAGAGGATATGGGAACTAGTGCAGAAGAAAAAGTAAAGGGGCCTTCTAAGAAGATATCTTTTGATGAAGAGGGCAATCCATCCAAAGCATTACAAGGATTTATGAGAGGTCAAAAAGTTGAGCAAGATTCCATCATTATTGAGGAAGTAAATGGTGAAGAATATGTATTTGCTAGGGTTATGAAGAAATCAAAGAGCCTAGAACAGGTTTTTTCCTCAAATATGGAAAGCTTCATTAAGAAGATTAATTTCCCAAAGACTATGAAGTGGGGAGGTAAAAATCTAAGATTTGCAAGACCTATCAGATGGATTTTATCATTATTGGATGATGAGACCATTCCATTTGAAATGGAAGGTATTAAGGTTTCAAATGTTACTAGAGGCCATAGATTTCTTGGGTCTAACAATATTCTAATCGACCATGTGGATAATTATGTAGACCTATTAAATAAAAATTATGTCATAGTTGATCAAGCAGAAAGAAAAGATATAATAAGATATGGGTCTGAAAAACTTGTGAGAGAAAAAGGTGGCTCGATTCAGCAAGATGAAGAGTTACTTGACGAGATTACCAATATTGTGGAGTATCCAACTCCTATTATTGGCAGAATAAAAGAAGAATATTTATCTTTGCCAATGGATGTAATTACAACACCTATGAAGGAACATCAAAGATATTTTCCTGTAATTGATGATAAGGGTAGACTTCTACCATATTTTATTACAGTTAGAAATGGTGACGATAATCACACTGATATAGTTATAAAGGGAAACGAAAAGGTTCTTGGTGCTCGTTTAGAAGATGCTAAATTCTTCTATAAAGATGATATAAAGTTCCCATTGGAACAATATGTAACCAAGCTAGAAAATATTACCTTCCAAGAGAAGCTAGGAAATATGCTTACAAAAACTAAGAGAATCCAAAAACTAGCTGTAAAGATCGGGGATTACTTAGAAGTTGGTGAGGAAACTGAAAAGAATATAGATCGAGCAGGTTATCTTTCAAAAGCAGACTTAACTACTAAGATGGTAAGTGAGTTTACTGAGTTACAAGGTAAGATGGGTATGGAATATGCTAGCCATTCAGGAGAAAATGAAATAGTATCTTTAGCTATATTTGAACAATATCTTCCTAGATATTCTGGAGACCAATTGCCTTCAACTACTGCTGGAGCCGTTATTTCTATAGCTGATAAATTGGATTCCATTGCAGGCTTATTTGCTATTGGCATTCAACCCACTGGTTCTCAAGATCCATTTGCCTTAAGAAGAAGTGCACTTGGAATAATAAACATAATTTTAGACAAAAAGTTAAATCTATCTCTAAATGAGCTTATCGACTTTTCTCTATATGTCTATGTAGAGGAAAATAGTCTAGCATTTGACTATAATAAGGTAAAATCAGAGATAATGGATTTCTTCCTTGGCAGACTAAGGAATATGTTCCTAGATTCTGGAATAAGATATGATATTATAGATGCCATTATCAAGACTGAGGGTGATGATATCTATGATTTAAAAATTAGAGCAGATAAGCTTAATGATTGGCTAAATAAAGAAGGATTATCAGATATTCTTACAGCTTTTAATAGGGTGTCTACCCTTGCAGAAAAGGCTATAAGTAGTGATGTTAAAAGAGATCTACTAACTGAAGATGAAATAGACCTATATGATTCCTATAACAATATTGAAGAAAGAGCTTTAAACCTAATTAATAAGAAGGAGTACGATAAGGCTTTGGATATACTGACAAGTCTTAAGGATCCAATAGATAACTTCTTTGAAAAGGTTATGGTTATGGTAGACGATGAAGCTCTTAAGTATAATAGGCTTGGACTTTTAAGGAAGATATATGATATAATGATGAAAGTCTGTGATTTATCACAAATAGTAAATAAATAAAGGGTTTCGTTTCATTTCATAGTTAAGAAGAGGCGGTGAGACCTATTAAATTAAGTGAAAGACAGGAGAAAATTATACAAATCGTTACGGACAACCAGCCTATAACTAGTGATGCTATAGCTGGACAGCTAAATTTAACTAGGGCTACTTTGAGACCCGATTTAGCTATTCTAACTATGTCAGGTATATTGGATGCCCGACCAAAGGTAGGATATTTTGTTACAGGTAGAACTAGGATGTCCTATGTTTCAGATACAATTAAGGATATCTTTGTAAAGGATGTATTATCTGTTCCAATAGTATTGGATGAAGCAACCTCCCTCTATGATGCTATAGTATTTATTTTTCTAGAGGATGTGAGCTCACTCTATGTTATCAACGAAGGTATATTAACGGGTGTAGTTTCTAGAAAGGATTTTCTAAGAAGTGCAATTGGAGGAGCTGATTTACACAAAGTTCCAATTGGGGTAATAATGACTAGAATGCCAAATATCATCTATGCCAAAAAGGAAGACACTGTCTTAAGTGCTGCTATAAAACTAATTGAGCATCAAATAGACTCTATTCCAGTTGTTGAAGATGTAGATGGGGATCAAAAGAGCCTAAAGGTAATTGGCAGAGTGACAAAGACTACTATTACCAGATTGTTTGTTGAACTGGGAAATAACTTGTAGGAGGATATTATGAATAGTCATCTAACCATGTATATTTTATCAGACTCCATTGGAGAAACGGGTGAACTAATTGCAAGAGCAGCAGTTAGGCAATTTATGTCAGAGAATTATGAGATTAAGAAATTTCCTTTTATTTCAGGTAGACCTGGAATAGAGGAGATAATGATAGATGCATCAAAAAACTTTTCTATAGTACTCTATACTTCCGTATCCTTAGATAATAAGGCCTTTATAGAAGAAAAGGGTAAAGAATACAATATTCCAACAGTTGACATAATGGGTCCACCATTAGAAGCATTGGAAAAAATTCTTAATTATCCCCCTAAGAGGGAAGCAGGCCTTATTCGTAGACTGGATGAGAACTACTTTAAGAAGGTTGAAGCAGTTGAATTCACAGTTAAATATGATGATGGCAAGGATCCTAGAGGAGTTAAAAAGGCAGATATTTGCTTAGTAGGCATATCTAGAACATCAAAGACTCCCCTAAGTATGTATTTGGCTCATAAAAATTATAAGGTAGCTAATATACCATTAGTTCCAGAGGTACCTGCTCCAAAGGAGATATTCGAAAAGGATATTAGGAGGGTAATTGGTCTAGTAGCAGATCCAGTAAAGCTTATAGATATCCGAAAGGAAAGGCTTAAGGCTTTAGGACTTGATTTTACTGCTAATTATGCTAATGTGGATCGAATCAAGAAGGAATTGGAGTATTCAAATGAAATAATGGAAAAACTGGGTTGTAAAGTTATAGACGTGTCCACTAGAGCTATAGAGGAGACGGCTGCTATTATAATAGAACATATGAACAAAAATTTTGGAGACAATCTAATTTAGGAAGTGTTGAAAACAACACTTCTTTTGCTTTGTAAATGAATATTTAAAAAAATTCTTAAAAAAGAAGGATAATTTATCTTTATGTTGTATATATACTAATACTAGGTTGTTTAATTAACTCTATTAAAGGGGTAATCCTATGATAAATATTAGATTTCAACAGGAAGAATGGGAAATAGAAAAATTATCAAAACTTGCTACCTTCAGCAAAAATTCTAGGGGTAGGCTTCATGAAGAAAATAAATGCGATGTCAGGACTGATTTTCAAAGGGACAGAGATAGGATATTACACTCTAAATCCTTTAGGAGATTGAAACATAAGACTCAAGTATTTATTGCTCCTGAAGGAGATCACTTTAGAACTAGACTGACTCATACTTTGGAGGTTTCACAGATTGGAAGAACTATTGCTAGAGCTCTTCGATTAAATGAGGACTTAATAGAGGCTATGGCATTGGGTCATGATTTAGGACATACTCCCTTTGGACATACTGGGGAAAGAGTTCTTAATAATCTTCATCCTAAGGGTTTTCTTCACAATGAGCAATCTATTAGGGTAGTTGATTTTCTTGAGCATAAGGATAATAGAAACGGTCTAAATCTCACCTATGAAGTAAGAGAAGGAATATTAAACCATACAGGGAACAATAGGAGTGAAACCCTTGAGGGTCAAATATTGAAATTTGCTGATAGAATTGCTTATATTAATCATGACATAGATGATGCAATAAGGGCAGGTATATTAAGACATGAAGATCTCCCTAAGGATTGTATGGAGGTTCTTGGTAGTACCCATGGTAGCAGAATTAACACTATGATAGTTAATGTTATAGATAATTCAATAGACAAAAATCGGATTAAAATGAGCCCAGATATAGAAGAAAAGACTATGAAGTTAAGGAAATTTATGTTCGATAATGTTTATTTAAATAGGAAGGCGAAATCAGAGGAAGAAAAAACTGAATATATAATAAGAGAATTATATAATTATTATTTAAAGCATAATCAAAAACTACCACATGAACATCTAGCTATATATAAAAACATGGATGTAAATATGGAAGATATTATATGCGACTATATTGCTGGTATGACCGATAGATATGTAGTAAATCTCTTTACCAGTATTTTTGTACCTAAACCTTGGGAAAAATTTTAATAAAAAAGAAGGATTTTAAGATTTCTTGTCGAATTAAGATATAGAATGAAAATATTAGTTTGTTAGATTTTAAAAAGTTTTTGAAGTGAATGGTGGGTGGTAGGGTGATAAGATGACAAAAAGAATAAATGATGAAATAATTGAAAAGATTAATGAGGATACTAGTATCGTTGATATAATATCTGATTATGTTCAGTTAAAGAGGACTGGAACCAATCATGTAGGCCTTTGTCCATTTCATAATGAAAAGACTCCCTCCTTTACTGTATCTGAGTCCAAGAAGTTTTTTCATTGCTTTGGATGTGGTGAAAGTGGAAATGCTATTACCTTTATAATGAAAAGGGAGAACTTAGACTTTAGGGAAGCAGTGGTTTTTCTAGCTGATAAAATTGGTGTAGAAATAGAAGAGGGGTCCGAAGAGGATCAAAGATATGTAGATGAAAGACTTAAGACCTATGAGATAAATAGAAAGGCTGCCAAGTATTTCTATAATAATCTAAAAGAAAGTAGAAAAGCTCAGCAATATTTGGTCTATAGAAGACTTTCAGGAAAGGTAATAAATCAATTTGGTCTTGGTTATTCCCAAGATAGTTGGGAACATTTATATAATTATTTAAAGAAGGACTATAGTGATGAAGATATATTAAGGACCGGCCTTATAGGAAGAAAGAAGGAAAATGGCTATTATGATAAGCTTAGAAATAGGATTATATTTCCTATAATCGATACTAAATCAAGGGTTATAGGCTTTGGAGGCAGGCTATTGGATGATGGACATCCCAAGTATTTAAACTCGCCTGATACCAATGTTTTTAATAAAGGTAACCATCTATATGGACTCAATCTTCTTAGTAAATATTCAAACCGTAAAAGAATTTTATTGGTAGAAGGCTATATGGATGTTATTTCTCTCTTCAATATGGGAATAAATTATAGTGTAGCTAGTCTTGGAACAGCTCTTAGTGAAAGACAAGCTAAACTTCTTAAGAGATATGGAGATGACGTATTTATATGCTATGATTCAGATGATGCGGGTATTAAAGCTACATTTCGTGCAATAGACATAATGATGAAAGAAGATATGTCCCCTAGAATTATTGTATTGCCAAGGGGGATGGACCCGGATGATTTTATAAAAAAATACGGTTTACTTGAATTTGAGAAGCTTTTTCTAGATTCTAAGAATGGTATAGAATTTAAAGTGCAGACTATTAAGGATAAATATGATTTAGAAAATTTAGAGGATAAAATTACATTTACAAGGGAAGTAGCCTCTTTAATTAGAGGATTAAAAAGTCCAATTGAACAAGATGGATATATAGATCAGATTTCAAGTCAAACAGGTATATCTAAGGAGGCCATCGAACAGGAAGTAAGAATTACAAAGAAATCATATAATTATACTAAGGATGATAAAAATAAGACATTAAAAAATAATATAGGTCCTATTCAATCTAAGCTACCCTTAGCTGGTATTAAGGCTGAAATAGATCTTACAAGGCTTATAATTAAGGACAAGGACTATTTTGAATATATATCTGAAAAGCTAGAGATGGAAGAGTTTCAGAGCCCTGAGTGCAAATATATATATAATATATTGAGACTCTCTTATGAGGATTTAGAAATAATAGACAAAAAGGTATTACTTACTCAAATATTGGAAATACCTAATTTAGATAGAGTTTTAATCGACAATATATTCCTCAATGACATAGAATATCAAGCAACAAATATAAACCAAGTCATTGATGATCTTGTAAATAGTGTAAAATACAGCAATTTAAAAAATCAGGAAAGAGATTTATTGATTAAAATAGAAAAATTAGATTATAAAGATAGAAATAAGGAAGAAAATGAATTATTAAAGAAATTAATGTGGGATTTAATGGAGCTAAAAAAGGAATTGAACCCAAATAATTAAGTAGGGGGCCATAAATTGGACGAGAAAAACAAAAAACTAGAAAAACTAAATAATAGAATAGAAGCGGAAAAAAGATTATTGGCCAAAGGAAAGAAAACAGGTGTACTTAAATATAAGGACATTATGGACATTCTTGAGGAAATAGATCTTGCACCCGATGAAATCGACGAATTATATCAAAAATTAGAAGATGTAGGTATAGATATACTAGGCGATAAAGAAGAAGTGGAAGTACTTCTATTGGATGATGATGAGGATAGCGACCCTGACGCTGATTCGGAGATAGATATAGAAAAGGAAATAGAAGAAGAGGTAAAGGCAGAGGATCTATCACCTCCTAAGGGTATTAACGTTGATGATCCTGTCAGAATGTATTTAAAAGAAATTGGAAAGATTCCACTGTTAACTGGTGATGAGGAAATAGAATTAGCTCAAAGGATGGAAGAAGGAGATGAAATAGCTAAGAAGAAACTTGCGGAAGCTAATTTAAGGCTAGTAGTTTCTATAGCTAAGAGGTATGTAGGAAGGGGTATGCTGTTTTTAGACCTTATTCAAGAAGGAAATCTTGGTCTTATGAAAGCTGTAGAAAAATTCGAATATAGGAAGGGATTTAAGTTTTCTACCTATGCTACTTGGTGGATTAGGCAAGCTATTACAAGGGCAATAGCAGATCAAGCTAGAACTATTAGAATTCCCGTTCATATGGTTGAAACAATCAATAAATTAGTTAGAGTTCAAAGACAGTTAGTTCAGGAGCTAGGTAGAGACCCAACTCCAGAGGAAATAGGTAATGAAATGAGTCTAGATGTTGAAAGAGTTAGAGAGATTATGAAGATTGCTCAGGAACCTGTATCCTTAGAAACACCTATAGGTGAAGAGGAGGACAGCCACTTAGGAGACTTTATACCTGACGAGGATGTACTTGCACCTGCTGATGCAGCAACTTTTACTATGCTAAGAGAACAACTTATTGAAGTCTTAGACAGTCTTACACCTAGGGAACAGAAGGTATTGAGACTTAGATTTGGCTTGGATGATGGAAGAGCTAGAACCCTTGAAGAAGTTGGTAAGGAATTTGAGGTTACTAGAGAAAGAATCAGACAAATTGAAGCCAAGGCACTAAGAAAGCTAAGACATCCAAGTAGAAGCAAGAAGCTAAAGGATTTTCTAGAATAAGAGGAAAGCTCTTTTCATTGATGTGAAGCAATTGCTACAATTGCTTCTAATACTTAAAAAAGATTCGCTTATTGCGAATCTTTAATTTTTTGGAAGGATGAAAATATGAAACTATCGATGAGATTACAAAAAATAGCTGATTTTATACCCCATAATTCTATTACCGCAGATATCGGTACAGATCATGGATATATACCTCGTTATTTAGTTGAAGAGAATATATCTAAATTAGTTATAGCATCCGATGTAAGCCAAGGCTCGCTGGATAAGACTATTTCCTATATCGACGAATTAAAGCTAAATCACAAGATCATACCAAGGCTAGGAGATGGTTTAGAAGTCATTAAACCCTTCGAAGTAGATACTCTTGTAATTGCAGGAATGGGCGGACTTCTAATAAGGGACATATTGGAGAAGGATAAAAATATTACAAATTCCATTACCCATTTTATATTGCAGCCCATGGTAGCAACAAAGGAGTTAAGGGAGTACTTATTGAATAATGGATTTATAATCATAGATGAGGAAATAGTATTTGAAGATGATAAGTTTTATGAGATAATATTTGCAAAGAAGGGTAAGGACTTAGTAGAAAAGGAAATTCAATATGAAATAAGCCCTATTTTAATTAAGAAAAACCACTCAATATTAGTTGATTTTTTAAAAGCCAAGATACAATCAGCTGAAAATATAATTATAGAACTTAAGGGCAAAAATACTGATAAGACAAAGGAAAAATCTGATGAATTAACTGTAATGGTAGACAAGTACAAGGAGGTATTAAGTACAATTGAAAGCCAAGAAAATAATAGGGATTCTAGATAATTTTTCTAACCCAAAGCTTATAGATAGCTGGGATAATACAGGGTTTCAAATTGGGAATGATGAAGTAGATGTTAAAAGGATACTTATTGCCCTAGATTTAGATGAATTTATAGTAAAAAAGGCCATAGATGAAAAGTATCAAATGATAGTAACACATCATCCTATTATTTTTAAGCCCTTGAAGAATATCAACAATAGAACACACATTGGGAATATGATATTAAAGCTAATTGAAAATAATATAGTCGTATATAATGCGCATTCTAATCTAGACTTAGTAGAAGGTGGGGTAAACGACCAATTGGTTAAGCTTCTGAAACTTCAAAACCCTATTCCCTTAAATAAGGTTAAGAAGGAGAAGCTATATAAATTTGTAGTCTATGTACCTGAGGATAGTAAAGATTTAATACTAAAAGCCTTAGAAGAGGAAGATGCAGGCCATATAGGAAACTATTCCGGCTGTACCTTTAACACCAAGGGTATTGGTACTTTTAAACCATTAGAGGGGACAAATCCATATATAGGAACTATAAATATCCTTGAAGAAGTCAATGAAGTAAAAGTCGAAACAGTAATCAAGGAAGAATCATTAAAAAAGACTATAAATAAAGTTATAAAGCTACATCCTTATGAAGAGGTTGCCTATGATATATATGAGCTAATCAATGAAGGTGATTACTTTGGATACGGCAGAGTAGGTGATATAGAAGAAGAAGTAGATGCTAAGGTCTTTATTATTGATTTAAAGAAGAAGTTGAACCTAGAGCATATTAATGTATATGGTAATTTGGATCGAAGCATAAGAAGAGTGGCAGTATGTGGTGGAAGTGGTGGAGACTTCATCGAAGACGCCCATAAAAATGGTGCCCATATTTATATAACAGGAGACATCAAATACCACCAAGCCCAACTAGCCGACCAATTAGATATGATAATTGTAGATGCAGGCCATTATCATACTGAAAAAGTTGTATTGGATGTTCTTAAGGAAGTTATAGTTAAGGACATAGATTCAGTAGAGGTGGATGTATTATTAAGGTCGGGAATATCACATACAGTAATGTAGAGATTAATTGGGGTCATACTGGGGTCGAAAAAGGCCTTAGGATTTAAATTCTTACTCCCTCAAAAATTTGACTGAACTAATGTTTTCATCCTTGTAAATTGGAATGATTGCCAAGCTGAGACTCGGGTCTATCTTTGAAGGGTGTCAATCATTACCAATTTACTTCGTTTAAAAACAAAGTTCAGTTACCAAATTTTTTAGAAGTCGTATTAATTTGAACCACTAAGTCCTTTTTCCTACCAAAGGTTTTTTACAGTATAAATAAAAGGTTTAGGAGACATGGAGGCAGCTGCATTCAGCAGCTTTTGGTAACTGTACTAGATAGGATGAGGAAGAAAAATGTTAGTACCTTGATACGACCAAAGAGATAGACCCATTAGTACATTATCAAGGTCCTTCATTTTTCGAGTCAGACTATCTTAGTACAGTCAAAAGCTGATGGGCAGATGAATCTATGGCTTCTAAACCTTGACCCTATCAAGACCCTAAAGAATGGGCCTTACAACCATAGATTCCAGAATATTGCTTTTGCATATTTTAATAGAAAATGTTATAATCATAAAAGAGTAAATTGTTTGGTCGCGTGCGTAAGCATGAGGAAAGTCCGTGCTCCCTAGGGCAAAGGTGCTGGGTAATACCCAGTGGGGGCGACCCCAAGGATAGTGCAACAGAAATATACCGCCAGATTTATCTGGTAAGGATGGAAAGGCGAGGTAAGAGCTCACCAGCATTTAGGCGACTAAATGGCTATGTAAACCCCATCTGGAGCAAGACCAAGAGGGAACTAAAAAGGCAGCGGCTCGTTGCTGTTCCAAAGGTAGGTCGCATGAACCTATTGGCAACAATAGGTCTAGATAGATGACCATATAAACAGAACACGGCTTATAGATTTACTCTCTAAAATATTTGTCATAGAAACCCTGTATATACAGGGTTTCTTTGTGTTTTTGCATAGTAGTATGATACTAAATATAGAGATAGTTTCAGTTCTTTAGGTGAGTGGGTAGTCTAGTAAGTAAATTTTGGGTTGTAAAATTTTTAATGCATGTTAAATGTGTAACAAATAATTTCTATATATGATACAATATCTTTAAAGAAAAAACAAAGTGATGATATATTGGGAGGTAGTTTGATGAGCGAAGTATTAAAGGGTAAGCTAGTAGCAGAAAAGCTTAAAGAAGATATGAAAAATAAGATTGAGAAACTTAAAGAAATTGGAAAACATCCTAAATTAGGTATAGTGAGACTTGGAAATGATCCTAGTGATGTATCTTATGAGAAAAGCATAATTAAAAATTGTGATGCAATTGGTATTGAATCAGAAGTATTTGAAAAAGATGCTGATATGACTACTGAGGCACTTAGTCAATTTATATCTGAATTAAACGATGCTGAT
>CAZPZN010000061.1:0-12005 GCA_964590735.1 uncultured Tissierella sp. | reverse complement strand
CCCGTAATATAGATTATCATTTATGAATAGAGCTCCACCAACACCATTTGAAATAATAATGTAGATAAAGTTTTTAGTAGCTTGGCAGGAACCAAATAACTTTTCAGCTAAAGCACATGCTTGTGCATCATTGTCTATATAAACTGGTATGCCAAATTCATTCTCTAGAAGATTTCTAATATTTATATTTCTTATACCAGAAAAGCTTGCTTCTATCCAAATGCCTTCTTTAGGATCAACAAGCCCAGGTATAGTAACACCTATGGCTATGGGTGAAATGTCCTTATACTTATTAAGTAATTCTCTTGAGGATCTAGTTATGCTTTCGATAACTATTTCTGCCGTTAGGTTCTGCCACTTATATCGTTTTGATTCAATGATCTTCCCTTCTGTATTTAAAAGCGCAACCATATATTTTGAACCACCAATATCTATTGCTAGAACATGATCATTCTTCATGTCATTCATCTTGTTTAGCTTTTAAAGTAGAATCAAAACTTATATTTGAGGGTTCAAAGTTAAGTTTCTTAGTAAAATCAAATGCTTCTTCAATGCCAAACATTCGCTCCATTCCACTATCTTCCCATTCAACAGAAAGGGGTCCCTTATAGCCTATTTGATTTAATTCCCTAATAATGCCATCGAAATCCACATCACCATGGCCTAGTGAAACAAAATTCCAGCCACGTCTTGTATCTCCAAACTCTATGTGGCTTCCTAAGATTCCTGCACGTCCATCTAAACTTATTTTTACATCCTTCAAATGAACATGATATATCCGGTCTGAAAAATCTCTAATAAAGATATTTGGGTTTACACCTTGCCAAAGTAAGTGAGAAGGATCAAAGTTTAATCCGAGAGTTGGTCTATATTCAAATAGCTCTAAGAGTCTCTTAGTTGTATAATAGTCAAAGGCAATTTCTGAAGGATGGACTTCAAAGGCAAATTTCACACCACAATCATCAAATACATCAAAAATTGGTGTCCAAAAATCCTTTATCTTTTGAAATCCCTGATTAACTAACTCTTCTGGAGTTTGGGGAAATGAATACCAATAGGACCAAATGGGTGATCCCAGAAAGCAGGTTACTATTTCTATATCCAATTTCTGAGCTGCTCTTGCTACAACTTTCATTTCTTCAATAGCCCACGACCGAATTTCATCAGCCTTACCTGACAGGGATGGTGGTGCAAAGTTATCTAGGCGACTGTCCCAATTATCGCCTACACACTGACCAATTAGATGTGCACTTAGAGCCCATACTTTTAAATCATACTTGTCTAATGTAGATTTAAACCATTCCACATACTTATCATCACTAACAACTCTCTGCACATCTACATGAGCATGACAAGCAACTTCAATACCTTCATATCCTATATTTTTTACTTGTTTACAAAGGTCTTCCAAAGATAGGTCTCCAAATTGTCCACTTGTTATTGTTATTGGACGTTTCATAGCTATCCCCTTTCTATTCAATAATTAGGCTTGAAGAAGTCTTTGCTGAAACTTCATTGGCAAATACTACTTTCATTGTATCTATTACGCTATCTCCGCTCATTAAAGATGGCTTATCCTGTAATATACTATTAACGAATTCATCTATAACACCAGTTGATGTACGCCCTCCTCCTGTTTGTTCTTTATTTGAAGTCAACATGTCCATAATATACTTTATTTCTGTACCATCCGCTTTTTCTACAATGAGGGAATATTTTTCATCATCATAACATCTAATGATACCTCCCTCCAGATAAATCTTTGTTGAATTGTCTTCCTTCCCATAATTAGTCCAACTTACATGCATAGTCCCTATTCCACCATTCTCTAAGGTATAGATTGCATAGGCGTTATCATCAACTGATATTGGTCTACCATCAGGATACTTCTTATCAATAGTGGCAAGTTGAGAAAAGGTTTTTACAATTCTTTCACCAGTTAAATATTGAATTAAGTCTGTCTTATGGACTCCAAGGTCTGCCATAACACCAAAGGAAGCCACATTTTTATCAAAAAACCAGGAATCCCTTTTTCCGGTCCAACCTTCAGGCCCTGGATGACAAAAATTAGTTTGAAAATATAAGACCTTTCCAAGTTCTTTACTTTGAATTATTTCCCTAGCCTTAAGATGAGCTTTTGAGAGTCTTTGATTTTGTCCAATTACAAGGAGTTTGCCTGATTCTCTTGCTGCCTTTAACATTTCATTGCATTCATCAAGGCTTGTAGCCATAGGTTTCTCACATAAAACATGCTTTCCAGCTTTAAGGGCCTTAATGGAAACATCTGCATGATACTTATTTGGTACACATACGCTTACAGCATCTACATCAGAACTTAGCAATTCTTCAATAGTCTTGTATGCCCTTCCCCCATAGGTCTCCTCGCACATCTGGGCCACATCATGACTTCTATTGTAAAAGGCAACCACTTGGCAATTTGGATTTTCTTTATACTCAGGAATATGTCTTACCATAGCAATTTTTCCACAACCAATAATTCCGATCTTTAACATTGGATCTCATCCTTTCCTAAAGCTTTTAATATCTAAGTAAATTTCTTTCTATTTTGGAAATTCTGCATTAATACCGCAATAACTATGATAGCACCACTTATTGCACCGTTTAGAAATGTAGATACATCTGCTGCCGTTAATATATTACTTATCATCTTAAACATTAAAACCCCTGTAAATGTGCCAATTATTTTACCCCTTCCTCCACTCATGGCTGTGCCTCCAATTGCTACAGCGGCTATAGTCTCCATTTCATATCCCACTGCTGCACTTGCCGCAGCAACAGCTGTCATTCTAGAAGCATAAATAACTGCAGCCAGTCCACACATTAAACCTGTTATTTGAAAAGTAATTATCTTAACTAAATCTACGTTAACACCAGATAATCTTGCTGAGGTTTCATTGCTACCGATTGCATATATATGTTTACCCAGTTTTGTATGTTTCATAATAATATCAAAGATTATGGTCACAAGTATAAAAACAATCATAAGATAAGGTATTTTGAAACCTTTACCAAGCTGTATTCCTCCAACTGCTAAAAGCCTAAACTTTGAAAAAATTTCCTTAGCTACAGTAAATGGCCCTCCTGAACCAAAGTGATTTATTATGGAACGACATGCTCCCGACATAGCCATTGTAGCCACCATAGCTGGCATTCCACCCTTAGTGGTAAGTAGACCATTAACTGTGCCGATTAGTATCCCAAAAATACAGCAGAAGACCACCATTAAAAACAGACTAGCAGTTTGATTGAGTACTAAAATCCCAAAGCCACCTATCAATGCAACCTGGGATCCTACTGAAATATCTATTAATCCAGCAGATATAACCATGCTCATTCCCATGGATATAAGTCCAATCATAGAACTTTGAACGAATATATTGGTAAGATTGGTCCAAGTAAAGAAATTTTTATTTACAACTGACGCTATAATAAGTAAAAGAAGAAATGATAATATAAAGCTATATTCTGAGACTAACTTTTTTAAGAGAGTTTCAAGGGATATTCCTTTAAATTTGTGGTCTTTAATTTTATGCATTTTCTTCAACCTCCAAATTAGCACCTGTAGAATAAAACATGATATCTTTCTCTGTTAGCTCATCCCTCTGCAGGACAGCGTTGATACTACCTTTATAAAGAATAATACATGAATCGGCTAGCTTGTATATTTCCGGGAATTCAGCACTAAAAACTATGATGGATTTCCCCTCTTTAGCTAGCTTTAATATCAAGTGATAAATCTCAAATTTAGTGCCAACATCAATCCCTTGTGTAGGATTGTCAAATAGCAAAACATCTGCATCTGTTTCCAGCCATTTTCCTAATATCACCTTTTGTTGATTGCCACCTGATAAAGACGTAATTACATTTCTAGGATTTGTGGTTCTTATATCCAATGCTTCCTTATTACGTAGATAAATATCAGAAAGCTCTTTTTTGGATATAAATAGGTTTTTAAACTTAGTATTAAGGTAAGCCATATTTAAGTTATCATAGATAGATAAATCATTGTGAATACCACGTACATTACGCATTCTAGGTACAAGTCCAATTCCTCTTTTCATAAAGCTTCTTACATTTGAGCCAGGACCTATCTCTTTACCATTTACTTCAATTATTCCACTAGATTTTTCTTCTCCAAACAAAGCATCTGCCAGCTCATCACGTCCACTACCTTGCAGTCCAGTTATTGCTAGTATTTCTCCTTTATGAACTTGAAAATTTATATCATGGAAATTTTTCCCGGATAAATTTCTTACAAGAAGGCCAACCTCTTCTCTTGATGAATTAATGTGTTTGGAAAACTCTTCATCTAATAGATATCTACCAATCATCATCTCGGTAAGGTCATCCTCGTTGATATTTTCAAATTGACCTTGAGAGACTAACTTCCCATCACGTAGTACATAATACTTTTTGCATATATTAAAAAGTTCAGGCATTTTATGTGAAATGTAAATAAAACTTACACCTTCATCCTTGAGCTGTCTCATAATTTTGAATAAGTTATAAATTTCATGTGTAGACAGGGCAGTGGTAGGCTCATCCATTATAATTAGCTCACATTTAAACAACAAGGATTTTGCTATCTCTATCAATTGCTTTTCAGAGGTCTGGAGGTCTCTTATAAATGAAGAAGGATCTATATGGACATTCATCCGTTTAAATACCATTTGACACTCTTTTATCATTTCCTTTTTATTTAAGAGAAGGTGTTTCATATTTATCTCTTCACCTAGAAACATGTTTTCAAATACCCTTAAATCATTACACAGATTAAGTTCCTGATGGATAAAACGAATTCCATATTGATTTGCAATTTTTATATTATTTATTTGAACTTTTTCTTCATTAACTAAAATATCTCCCTTAGTAGCGGTATATGTTCCTGCTAGTATATTCATTAGTGTAGACTTCCCCGCACCATTCTCACCTACTAAACCAACAATATCTCCACTCTGAATTTTAAAATCAACATTATCTAAAGCACGTACAGGCCCAAAATCCTTTACTATTCCTTTCATCTCTACGAGCACATACCCACCCCTCTCAACAAGAAAATAGTCTTTAAATATCAGTGGTAATTGCGTAGCAATTACTTCACACCATTGCAAGGAGGTGGGTGATTAAGACACACCACCTTGTTTACTAATAGGTACCCGCCACCTAAAGAGGTGGGGGACATCTTCACTTCGTTATATTTTTAGCTAAATAATGAACCGATCATTAGACTGATCGGTTCATTATCAATACAAATGATTAACAATCTTAGAAATTTCCTATAGAATATCTTTCTGCATAGATATCACTAGCTCTATAAGAATCGAAGTCATGATCTGCACTACCTGCATTACTTATGGAGAATGATGGAATCAAGTATTGTCCATCCTTAAGCACTGCACCATCATAGGCCTCACCAGTAAGATGTGTAACTGATAATCTTAAGGCTTCACGTATAAATGCAGGTGCAAAATAGAATGTGGTAAACTTTATACCAGTTTTTGTGGTTTCAAATTTTTCCATGGTACCTTCACGACCACCAACTGAAGTAATAAGTTTTACATTAATTGTTGCAGGTCCTGAATATGCTTCTAAGGCATTCATCAGTCCATCTACAATTTCATCATCATGTGTTACTATTAGTGTAAGCTCTTCTATTTCTGCTACTGGCTTTGAATTAAGCCAGTTTTCCATTTGTTGTTGGGCCTTTTCAGTTGACCAATCTGTAACAAATGTATTAGCTACTTGGTCAAATTTACTGTCAATAACTGCATCCATTCCATCACTACGTTGTGCAGTAACCGTTGAGCTATCCCCTACAAATCGAAGATATTTTACGCTCTTATCATCCTTGAAGTAAGTATTAACATAGTCACCCATCATAGTAGCAATACCATAGTTGTCACCCATAATTTCTCCAACTAAACCTTCAAAATCGTCAATCAATCTGTCATAAATAACCAACTCAATACCTGCATCTAAAATGCTTTGTGCAGCACTACGTAAAGCTTCACCTTCCATTGGCCATAACATAATAAGGTCTATGTCTCCACCAGCGATTAAGTTTTCAATAGAAGTAATCTGATCAGATGCTTCTAGACCATCCTTTACAACTATTTCAAGACCCTCATATTTTTCCATAAGGGCGTCTGCCTCCATTTTAGCATGGGCAACACTTTCACCAGTAAAACCATGGTCTCCAGAAGGTATAACTACACCAATTTTAAAAGAATTGTCTTTACTTCCTTCTTTCGGTGCATTTGTAGTTGTAGTACATGCACTAAAAGAAAATACCATTATCACCGCAAGAAACAATGCTAGTTTTTTTCTCAATTTTAACCCCCCTTAATTTATATGATAGCGGCCAAGCCGAACTATCCTAACCTTGTACTACAAATCTATTACTTTTAATCAAAAATAATTACTGTTTTTAAACTTATTCATAACGCTTGCCTAGCAGGCTGATAACTTCATCAAACCTAGCAACCCCTGTTTCACCAATCTTTTTTATAACAATTGATGCTGCAGCATTTCCTACAAATCCAGCTTGCTCATAATTCGCCCCCTTTACTAGGGCAAAGACTATACCTGCATTACATGCATCACCTGCCCCTACTACATCTACATGCCCCGTCACTGGAAAAGCAGGTATTTTGTGCCCTTTTCCATCAAAAACTACTGAACCATCCTTTCCCAAAGTTATATAAACAGGTTTGCCATTGGACTCATAAAGCGCTTTGCAATAGTTCAACGCAGTATCAGAGTTAACACTTGAATGAGTTACATTAAAAGCTTGTGCAGTTTCTTTGTTGTTACATTTAACAATTGTATTTTTAAATTTATCTATATTACTTCGAGAATCCACATACCAAATTTTATCCTTATATTGATATGCTAGATTCGAAAGACTTTTCTGGACAAAATTTGTGACTGCACCACAATCTACTTCTGTATATTGATCACATATGATAACAGCATCACTATTAACTAATACTTTTTCTAGATTTTCAAGTAATTGTTTTTGTAGTTGGATTGGAGTAGGGGTGAAATTTTTAATGTCTAAGCGATTCATCTCTTTTGTCTCATGGTTTATATAAGACATTGGTTTAATATATGTCCCAGTATGTCTATTATTTGTTTGAATCATCAGGGAAACATGGGCACCTACATTCTTAAGGCATTTTAAGAGTTCGTATCCTTCACCATCATTTCCCACAATCCCTATACAGTCTACTCTTGCACCAAGGGCTAACAAATTATTTGTAATAGTCCCTCCACCACCTGCAAATAGTTTCTTGTGAGATATTTGGTAAGCTATTAAGTTAGTTTCTAAGGATAATTCATCTCTTTCTCCATCCACATATAGGTATTTGTCCAAACAAAAATCTCCAAAAACCGTAATTCTTGGTTGAAAATCTTTTTTTAATATATGAACTATTTCATTTAGATTCATAATTCTCACATCCTTTTAACTACTTACTTCTTTCTCAAGACTTCTTTAGCTAGGCTTGGAAGGGTTTCATTGTGTGCGCCCTGTATATAATAACTGGTGCCACCATCGGCTACTGTACGGGCCAGTATGGTCTTCCAGGGACGAAAATAATATCTTGCATCGGACTTAGGAGGGCTTAGATCATATCCTTCATCAGGAATATCTTGAATATCGAAAACTGCTGTAGTAAAACCAGTGATTTTTTCTCCCTTTTGGTGGGCAACATTTCTTGCCATGGCCAAAGCTTTTAAAAATACCTCAGGCCCTGTGACTGCAGATCCAAAATTCAGAAATACTCCGCCTTCCAATTTTGATATAGTTTCTGTATAGACTAAAAAGTCAGTATATGAAGCTAATCCTAAAACAGCCCCACTGGCATTATTGTGTTCATGAATAATATCACTACCTATAGAGATATGAACTGTAGATGGGATCCCAAGGCGGTAAGCGTTTGCAAGGACACTAAATTCTTTATATGGAAGATTGTTCTCCCAAATATATCTTCCTATAGCTTCTCCAGCACCAAGTCCTTCCTTTACCCCATGAGCTAGAATGTCATTTATAAGACCTGTTTCATACCATAGTCCAAATTGCCCTTCACTAATATATTTTTCAACAGATTCACAACTTTGCCCTATAAGGGAAAATTCAAAGTCATGGATACTTCCTGCTCCATTTGTTGCAAAGTGGTTAATTAATCCCCTTTTCATTAACTCAATCATATAAGGTGAGCAACCTGTTCGTATAACATGTCCCCCATACATTAGGACTGAAGCAGCTTTATTTTCTTTTGCCTCTAATAAGGCCTTGGCTAGATCTTTAATTTTAGGGCTTTCTATAGAAGGTGGTGAATTATCAATTGGAATTAAAACCTTAAGTAAGTCTACATCATGTATGCGCTGATTAAGTGGTTTAACAATTAATTTATTAGTATCAAACTGTTTAAATGGCATTCCACGACCTCCCTAAAAAGTTCATGAGGCGACCACTATTACTGAAATCAGGAATTACACAATCAGCACTTGCTTCAAGAAGTCTTAAGCGTTTCCATTCATTAATAGAACCGTCTCTCTTTTCTTCATTTGTAGCAAGAGCAAGAGCATAAGATCCTACTTTATTTGCCAGCTCTATTTCTACAAAACCATCTCCAAAAGTAAGTAAGTCAGAACCCTTAATGGACTTGCTAACTATTAAATCATTTATTACCTTCTCTTTGGAACACAGAGTACTATTGTCATCCCTTGCTCCATGGATTCCTTTGAAGTAATGAGCTACATTTAATAATTTTGCTTCTTCTAATACATCTATCTCATCTGTACCACTTGTAAGATAGCAGTCTATCCCAATATTATTAAGCTTTTCAAGGAAATCTCTAGCACCTGGGACTTGATATTCTAAAGGATTTGCTCCTTTTTTTAGTTTATCTATAGGTATCTTTATATGCTTCTGTAATCGTCTTAGATATTCAGCTTTATATACTAGAGGGGGCTTTGGACTCCCTCCATACTTAATAATCTCATCACATAAATGTATACATTGAAATATAGTTTGTTTTCCAGTAAGTAAGTCCACAAAATCCATTACATTCTTTTCTACTAGGTTTCTATCTGGGGCTCTTGGGCATTTTAGTAATTCCTGGGTGAAATATTCATACATAATCGGTTGCCAACCTTGGCGAATCAAACTAATAGTCCCATCAAAATCAAATATTGCAAACTTAGGTTTTTCTTTATGAGGGAAATTAATAACTTCAATATCCCATATATATTTAAGCTTTTCACGAAGACTGGAAATCAATGAATGAATGTAGATCATATGCAGATCTTCGATTTGTTCCATAGATTCAGTAGGTGCAATTAAAATATAATCACACAAATCTTTCATTTTTCCACCATCTCGTCCACCAAAAGCTATGACTATTAAGCCCATATCTTTAGCAGTCTCACATACACTTAATATATTAGGCGAGTTTCCACTACCACTAAATACTATAAGGATATCCCCTGGTTTTGCTAGAGTGCGTAGAATTATACTATAAATTTCTTCATAGCTATAATCATTGGCTAGACAAGTAATTAATGCAGTTGAATCATTAAGGCAGTTAGCCCTAAAGCCCTCACGATTATATACTCTACAACCTTTTACCAAATCATTAATAAGATGGCTTGCTGTTGCAGAACTTCCTCCATTACCTGCAGTAAAAATAGTACGATCGCCTTTTTTAGCTTCCAGAATCTCCTTAGTTATATTATTAAAAATCTCAAAATCAGTTTTAAAAAGAGCTTGGCTAATTTCTCTAGAGTATGTTCTTGGATCTTCTGAACCAGCATAATATGGTATCAACACAATAAGATTGCTCCTTTCTCTTTAACAGTTAAAGCTATTAGTTTACATAGTCACCTCGTTTTAAAATTATATTCTATTAAATTAATAATATGCTTTCCTCTATTTGACAACTGCTATTATTTTATGTTATGATAACGTTATCCTAGGTAGCCTTGTATGCGTGACCACAACGTGACCTGGATATATTTATACCTAAAATAGCTTAAGAAACAGTTTGATAGGAAGACATAAAGGAGGGAAGTTACCAAACTATGTACTTATAGATCTGGTAACAATTATATGAATAAAAAACTTTTGAGTAAAAAGACTAGAAGATTATTAGGTTTAACAGCCTTTGTTGCTACAGGTGGAGGGTTGATTCTTTCTACTGCAATTCATGAAGAAAACTTATATAAAACCGAAGTATTAATAATTATGGTATGCTTCTTTGCTATGTCTTTAATAGATCAATATAGAAAATTATCCATAGTAGTAGATGATAAAAATGACAATTAATAAGAGATCTTTATATATCTTTATTTGCTGTTTTGTAGGTGTAAATTTAACATGGTTCATAAATCACAAAATGGGATATGGAGCAGTTATTGCAAATGGTTTAGTAGGTCTAATGGCTGCTATATTTCTACCAAATGATTTAGCTGGTATTACATATACATCATCATTTATTGGAATGAGTTCACTAGCAGTAATCCCCTCTATGGCAGCTGCTAGTCTTGGAAGTCTGATAGTATGGTTGGTTTTACAGGCTACTGCAGATATCTATGCTGGTATCGGTGGAAAAGGTGGAACTACTGCAGCCTTATCTACAATAATAACCAAAACAATAATAGGATTTTTTAGTTAGGGGTGTTTTATGGAGGTAATAATAGTATTAATAATATCAATAGCTGCAGGCATGGCTACATATGTTGTAAATAATATCTTAAAAAGAGGAGCTGTCATAGCTTCTGCCATTATTACTTTAGTATCGGGCCTTATGCTTCCATACTTTTTCCCTCAAATGGGATCTACATTAGTAACTGCCGCAGCCTGTTCTTCTTATGCAGGAATGATCTCTGTCGAAAATGCACTGAATGTTTGGGAAATGGCTATAATATCCTTGATGACAGGTATACTCTTTATCGCTGCAAGTAGTGCATATGTTGGTATTGGAGGAAGGCTGGGTACAATAGCTGCTATATCATGTTTCGCCTGGCTTGGTTTTAAGAAAGTGTTTATAGGAGTAGATGAATTATTTGATAAATAAGCTTTTATAATTGGGGGAATATTTATGAAAAAGAATAATGTAAAGTTAATCGCATACATAGGGATGTTTGCTTTATTAGCAAACTTGATTATTGGCTTATTAGGGTTTTCGAATAACACTAAGGATATAAGCTATGTTAAGAATCAATTGTTAGCAAACCATGTTGAAAACAATATAGATCTAAAAATGAAATATATTAAGAGTTCTTATGGTACATTAACCCAAGGAAATGGGACACTACTTGATAGTAATGGAATTAGTATAGAAGGTAGATATGGAGTAGTAGATGCTATTACAGAAGATGTAGGAGATAAGGCTACTATCTTTGTTAAAAGCAATGATGACTTTAAGAGAATTTCAACAAATATTATGGCTAATGAAAAGGAAAGGGCAATTGGTACATATCTAGGAACTAACCACAAGGCATACAAAGCAGTAATGAATGGTGAAGTATATGTAGGAGAAGCAGAAATACTTAATGAAAACTATTACACTGCTTATCGACCTATAAAGGATATCAACAATAATGTAATTGGACTATTGTTCGTAGGTACACCAACAAGCATGTTAGATAACATTGTAAATCTACACGATGCCAAGATGAACAAAATCAATATCTTACTTATTCTATTAAGAGCTATTTCATTAGGTTCCTTAATTCTATTAGCTAGTATATCGGTTATGGCTAGAGAAGTAAGATGTCCAGTGATTATACTTGAAGAATCTGTAGAAGCAACAAAAGAAGTTTCAGGTGTAGATAAACAACCAGGACCAAACCCAGCTTTCCCTAAAGCTAAAAAAAGAAAAGTAGGATTTCATCCTATAACTAAGTAAAACATTAAAAAAAACCTCTTAAACAATTGTTTAAGAGGTTTTATTCTATGGTGCGCCATCAGGGATTCG
>CAZPZN010000060.1:0-12122 GCA_964590735.1 uncultured Tissierella sp. | reverse complement strand
TCGCCAGGTTATTCTGCCTTTAGTTAAATCGTAGGGCGATAGTTCAACTGTTACTTTATCTCCAGGAAGAATTCTAATATAGTGCATTCGAAGTTTCCCAGAGATATGGGCTAAAATCTCATGACCATTCTCGAGCCTTACTTTAAATATCGCGTTTGGTAAAGCATCAATAACTTTGCCTTCGACTTCTATAACATCCTCTTTAGCCATTCGGTAATCGAACCTCCTGTTCAAACGAATTTAGATACTCTCTTTAAAGGGTTCTAAAACTCTTCTAACAAATGCATCATTTACCTCTACGCCATCCTTTAACTTCTCTTGGAAGTCAGTAATAAGCGTATTATATAAGGTTAGATGCTTAATTTTTTTCTTTTTTGGATTGTTAAGTTTTCTTAGGTCCCCGTCTACAATATGAACATATTGTTCATCTAAGACTTTAGAAATCAAGAAAATCTTTCCATTATCCCGGCCAGCTCTCGATTTAACCACTTGCCCGACGGTTAACTTATCTGTAAAATTCATTATATCCACCTCTTCTTGGTTTCCAGAGCTGTGCTTATCCTTATTTTTCCAGTGCATTTATGATCATACTGGAAACTTCATCGATAGGTTTAATACCATCTACATTCAATAATAAACCCTTATTATTATAATACTCTATTAATGGAAGAGTTTGGTTTTCATAAACATTTATACGAGTAGCAACTGTTTCTTCGACATCATCATCCCTTTGGAATAATGCTGTTTTATCATTATCACATAGTCCTTCAACCTTAGGTGGATTGAATTTAATATGATAGGTTGCTCCACATTCTTTGCATATTCTTCGGCCTACAGCTCTTTCTATTAGAATTTTGCTGTCTGCTTCAATATTTACAACTCCATCCAATTTTATACCCATTGCTGCTAATTCAACATCAAGTGCTTCGGCTTGATTAACTGTTCTTGGGAATCCATCAAGTAAAAATCCATTCTTGCAATCTTCCTTAGTCAATCTATCCTTTACTATGGATACAACTAGTTCATCGGGAACTAATAATCCTTTATCCATATATTCCTTAGCTTTAACACCTAAGGCAGTACCTTCTTTTATATTAGCTCTAAAGATATCTCCAGTTGATATATGAGGAATATTATACTTCTTGACTATAGCTGATGCTTGAGTACCTTTCCCTGCTCCCGGAGGTCCTAATAGTACTACTCTCATATAAATCATCTCCTATAGCTTATTTTAAGAATCCTTTATAATGTCTCATCAACATCTGTGATTCTATTTGTTTTACAGTTTCAAGTGCAACACCGACTACGATTATAATTGCTGTTCCACCGAAATTAACTTGCATTCCAAAAATCTTAGTAAGAAGCATTGGTAATACTGCTAAAATTGCAAGTGCTATACCACCAACTACTACTACTCTATTTACTACTTTATTTAAATACTCAGAAGTCGGTCTACCTGGTCTGATACCTGGTATAAATCCACCATTCTGTTGTAAATTCTTTGCATATTCTACTGTGTTAAATTGTATTGCTGTATAGAAGTATGTGAAGAATAATATCAATAATACGTTTAATATAGAATATATCCAAATACCTACTGAACCATTTGGTGTAAGATATTTAGTTATCCACTCTGAAGCTCCTCCACTTGTAAACAATGCTATAGTTTGAGGAACTGCTAGTAGAGATGAAGCAAAGATTACTGGCATAACCCCTGACATCAATACCTTTATAGGTATATGTGTACTTTGTCCACCATACATCTTTCTACCAACTACTCTTTTTGCATATTGTACTGCAATTCTTCTTTCTCCTTCTTGGATTGCTACTACTGCAGCAATTATAACTAAGAATAGAATTCCAAGTACTAGTATTTTGATAATACTTAACACATCACCAGATGCGATTGTTCTAAATGCTCCGATCATTTTACCAGGTAAAGCTGATATAATACCTATAAAGATGATTAAGGAAATACCATTTCCAATACCCTTTTCAGTTATTAACTCTCCTAGCCACATTAAGAATGCTGTACCAGCAACCATTGTGATAATTACTATTAGATTTTGTAATGCACTAGTAGTTTCTAATGCATCTCTAAATAAACCGAATGTATAACCTATAGACTGAACTGTAGCTAATGCTATAGCTCCATATCTTGTAAGCATAGTAATTTTCTTTTTACCTTCTTCGCCTTGCTTAGCTAACTCTTCCAATTTAGGAATAGCTATAGTTAGAAGCTGGATTACAATTGATGCAGTAATATATGGATATATACTCAATACAAATATTGAAAATTGACTAAAAGCTCCACCAGCCATTAAGTCCATGAACTGTAGAAGTCCACCTTGGCTAGCTGCAAATAAAAGTTGAATATACTCCTTGTTAATATAAGGAACTGGTATTGCAGAACCCAATCTAAATACTAATAACATCAAAAGTGTAAATGTGATCTTCTTCCTAATCTCTGGTATCTTCCATGCATTCCTTAAGGTTGAAAGCATTTAAATCACCTCAACCTTTCCCCCTGCTGCTTCTATCTTCTCAGCGGCAGTCTTACTGAATTTCTGTGCTTGAACAGTTAACTTTGCTGTCAATTCTCCATCGCCTAGGATTTTAATTCCATCCTTTGCTTTACCCTTCTTAACAATACCTTCGTTAAATAGAAGTTCAGGAGTAACTACTGTGTCGTTTTCAAATTTATTTAAATCTGCTATATTAACAGTTGCATAAATCTTAGCAAATATATTTTTAAAACCACGTTTTGGTGTTCTTCTGAATAGTGGCATTTGACCACCTTCAAATCCTGGTCTAACACCTCCACCTGATCTGGAGTTTTGGCCTTTATGACCTTTACCAGATGTCTTTCCTGTGCCGGAACCGATACCTCTACCTAATCTCTTAGTAGCTTTTACCCCTCCGCCTTCATTTGGTCTTAAATCATGTAATTTCATTGGTGCACCTCCTCTTCCATTATTCTACAACATCAACCATGTAGTCTACTTGATGTATCATACCTCTAATTTGAGGGGTATCATTCTTTTCCACTACTTGACCGATCTTTTTTAATCCAAGTGCTTGGATTGTTTTCTTATGGCTTTCAGGTTTACCTATTAAACTTTTAACCAATTTAATTTTGATCATAGTCATTTTTAATCCCCCCTAACCTAATAATTCTTCTACTGTTTTGCCTCTTAATTTTGCAACATCTTCTGCTTTCTTTAATCCCTGAAGAGCTTCCATAGTAGCATTTACTACGTTTCTTGGATTTTTTGTACCTAGGGACTTAGTTCTGATGTCTCTTATACCTACTAATTCGCATACAGCACGTACTGCTCCACCTGCGATAACTCCAGTACCTTCTTTGGATGGCTTCAATAGTACTCTTCCAGCACCATATACTCCCGTAATTTCATGAGGTATTGTAGTACCAACAAGAGGAACTTCAACAACATGCTTTTTAGCATCTTGAACAGCTTTTCTTATAGCTTCAGGTACTTCTAATGCTTTAGCCATACCAACACCAACGTGACCATTTCCATCGCCAACAACTACAAGTGCACTGAATCTAAAGTTTCTACCACCCTTAACTACCTTAGTAACACGATTTATATTAACAACTCTTTCTTGTAAATCTAATTCGCTTGCATCAATATATGAACGTTCCATTTCTTCGCCTCCTTCTATTAGAATTTAAGTCCTGCTTCTCTTGCACTGTCAGCTAGTTCTTTAATTCTTCCATGGAATATATATCCACCTCTATCGAATACTACTTCTTCGATACCTTTTTCTATAGCACGTTTAGCAACTAATTCTCCAACGAATTTAGAAGCTTCTTTATTCTTAGTAGAAGCAAGGTTTGCGGATTTATCCAAAGTAGAAGCTGAAACTAAAGTATGACCTGCAACATCATCGATTATTTGAGCATATATATGATTACCGCTTCTATAAACATTAAGTCTAGGTCTTTGTGCAGTACCAGATATTTTTTTTCTTACTCTTTCATGTCTAGCGTTTCTATTTTCATTCTTGTTTATCTTTTTAAACACACTGTTTCACTCCCTTCTACTTACCTGTTTTTCCAACCTTACGTCTTACAATTTCGTCTGTATATTTAATTCCTTTACCCTTATAAGGCTCTGGTCTTCTCCAGTCTCTGATCTTAGAAGCATAGTTTCCAACTTGTTGTTTATCTATACCACTTACTACGATCTTATTTTGTGCTGGTACTTCGGTTTCAATACCTTGAGGGTCTTCCATTTCAACTGGATGTGAGTAGCCTAAAGTAAGCACTAATTTATTACCTTGCTTAGCAGCTCTATATCCAGTACCCACGATATCAAGAGTCTTTGAATATCCTTCAGAAACTCCAACTATCATGTTGTTTAACAATGTTCTTGATAAACCATGAAGTGATTTGTGTCTTTTGTTCTCAGTTGGTCTTACAACTGTTAGCACACCATCTTCAATTTTTATTTCCATATCTTTGTCAATTTGTTGTGATAATTGACCTTTTGGTCCTTTAACTTCAACAAGATTATCAGCATCTATTTTTATTTCAACCCCACTTGGCATGGTGATTGGTTTCAATCCTATTCTTGACATGAGTGCACCTCCTGTTCCTCTAATCTAGTTATTTATTACCAAACGTAGCAAATAACTTCTCCACCTATTTTTTCTTTCCTAGCAACCTTGTCTGTCATAATCCCATTTGAAGTTGAAAGGATTACTATTCCAAGTCCCCCAAGAACTCTTGGTATTTCATCGTGCTTTACATATACTCTTAGTCCTGGTTTAGAAATTCTCTTTATTCCACTAATAACTTTTTCGTTTTGCTTCCCGTACTTTAAGTCAACTCTTATTATACCTTGCTTAGAATCGTCTATAACATCAAATCCTTTTACAAAACCTTCGTTTAATAAGATTTGAGCTAATTCTTTTTTTATATTAGAAGCAGGAACATCAACTGAATCATGTTTTGCATTACTAGCATTTCTTATTCTCGTTAACATATCCGCGATTGGGTCTGTCATCATAATTTAGTTACCTCCTTTCATTACTTAAATACTACCAACTAGCTTTTTTAACTCCAGGGATTTGACCTTTATATGCTAGTTCTCTAAAACAAATACGACATATTCCATATTTTCTTAAAACCGCATGTGGTCTTCCACAAATACTACATCTACTATATGCTCTACTGCTAAACTTCGGTTTTCTTTGTTGTTTAACGATCATTGACTTCTTTGCCAAGACTTTTCCCTCCTTCTCTACTTTTTAAAGGGCATTCCCATTTTCTCTAAGAACACTCTAGCTTCTTCATCAGTTTTGGCAGTAGTTACAATAACGATATCTAAGCCTCTGATTGTATCAACCATGTCATACTCTATCTCTGGGAATATAAGTTGTTCTTTAATACCTAACGCGTAGTTTCCTCTACCATCAAAGGAAGTATCGCTTACACCTCTAAAGTCTCTAACTCGTGGTAATGCAATATTCATAAATTTATCTAAAAATTCGTACATTTTTTCTCCTCTAAGAGTAACTTTTGTACCAACTTTCATACCTTCACGCAACTTAAAGTTCGCTATGGATTTTTTAGCTTTTGTAATAATTGGTTTTTGGCCAGCTATGATTTCCAATTCTTTAACAGCTGATTCTAATAATTTTGGGTTGTCTTTTGCTTCACCAACTCCCATGTTTATTATTACCTTTTCAAGTTTTGGAACTTCCATAACGTTCTTGTATTGAAATTTTTCCATTAAAGCACTAACTACCTCGGTAGTATATTTTTCCTTTAATCTGGAAGCCATTCTATTACCTCCTCTCTACATACTATTTATCTAGAACTTCTCCACATTTTTTACATACTCTTACTTTTTTTCCATCAGATTTAACACTGTGGCCTATTCTAACACCTTTTTTATCCTTTTCACAGTAGAACATTACCTTTGAAGCATCAATTGCTCCTTCATACTTAAGGATTCCACCTGGACTAGTTGGGCCTGCAGCCTTCTTGTGTTTAGTAACCATGTTTACGCCTTCAACAATAACTCTATTTTCAGTTGGCATAGCTTTTAAAACTTTGCCAGTCTTACCTCTATCTTTACCAGAGATTACAACTACAGTATCTCCATTTTTGATTTGCATACTTTACACCTCCTCTAAACTATAGTACTTCAGGTGCTAAGGATATTATTTTCATGAAGTTTCCTCTTCTTAATTCCCTAGTAACAGGTCCGAATATACGAGTTCCAACAGGATTTTTATCGTCTTTTATAATAACCGCTGCATTATCATCGAATTTGATATATGAACCATCATTTCTTCTAACACCGTATTTACTTCTTACTACAACTGCCTTAACTACTTCACCCTTTTTAACAACCCCACCAGGTGTTGCACTTTTAACAGTACAAACTACTATATCTCCAACATTTGCATACTTTCTGTTTGTTCCACCAAGGATTCTAATAACTAATACTTCTTTTGCTCCAGAGTTATCAGCTATCCTCATACGGCTCTCGGTTTGAATCATTTAGAAATACCTCCCTTCGAGTAAAAGGACTATTTTGCCTTTTCTATAATACTTACTAATCTCCATCTTTTATCCTTGCTTAATGGTCTAGTCTCCATTATTTCAACTTTATCACCAAGGCCACATTCATTGTTTTCATCATGGGCTTTAAGTCTTGTAGTTCTCTTTAATTGTTTCTTATATAAAGGATGGGTTACGAATGTTTCTATAGCAACTACCACAGTCTTATCCATCTTGTCGCTAACAACAGTACCTATCTTAACCTTACGATTTCCTCTTTCCATCAGAGATTAAACCTCCTTTCCTAATGATAATTCTCGTTCTCTAACAATAGTTTTTACACGAGCAATATCTTTTCTAACTGTTTTTATTCTTAAGGGGTTATCTAATTGACCAGTAGCCAATTGAAATCTCAAGTTGAACAATTCAGTTTTCAGTTCTGTTAATTCAGTGTTTAATTCTTTTTCTGACATTTGGCGAATTTCTTTAGCTTTCATTAGCTTCACCACCCTCACTTTGCTCTTCACGCTTGATAAATTTTGTCTTTATGGAAAGTTTGTGAGCAGCAAGTCTCATTGCTTCTCTAGCAACTTCCTCATCTACTCCACCCATTTCAAACAAAACTCTACCAGGTTTTACTACTGCTACCCAATATTCTGGTGATCCTTTACCAGAACCCATACGAGTTTCAGCTGGTTTTTCTGTTACTGGCTTGTCTGGGAATACCTTAATCCAAACATTTCCGCCTCTCTTTATATATCTTGTCATTGCACGTCTTGCAGCTTCTATTTGATTGGAAGTAATCCAGGTCGGCTCTAAAGCTTGTAGCCCATAGTCACCATAAGTAATGGTGTTACCACGATGAGCTTTACCTTTCATTCTTCCTCTATGCACTCTACGATATTTTACTCTCTTAGGCATTAACATTTATATCTTCCTCCTTCCTACAGCACTTACTTTTTTTCTTTTGAAACTCCCTCAACTACGTTAGCAACCTTTTTAGTAGGAAGAACTTCCCCTTTGTAAAGCCATACCTTTACTCCTATTTTTCCGTAAGTTGTATTGGCTTCAGCAAAACCATAATCTATATCCGCTCTTAAAGTTTGTAGTGGAATTGTTCCATCACTATATCCTTCTGTTCTAGCCATATCTGCTCCGCCTAGTCTTCCAGATACTTGGGTCTTAATTCCCTTAGCACCAAATCTCATAGTTCTTTGGATTGATTGCTTCATAGCTCTTCTAAAAGTTACTCTTCTCTCAAGTTGAGAAGCAATATTTTCAGCAACTAATTGTGCATCTAATTCAGCAACCTTGATTTCTTCAACGTTTACTACTACACCCTTATTAGTTAGCTTTTCTAATTGTACTCTTAATTCTTCAACTCCTGATCCACCTCTACCTATAACCATACCAGGCTTAGCAGTGTGTACAGAAACTTTTATTTTATTAGCAGCTCTTTCGATTTCTATTTTAGAAATACCAGAGATGAATAATTTCTTCTTTACATGTTCCCTAATTTTTTTGTCCTCAAGTAATAATTCACTGAAATTCTTTTTGCCTGCGTACCACTTTGAATCCCAGTCTTTAATTATACCAACTCTTAGACCGTGTGGATTTACTTTTTGACCCATTAACTATCCCTCCTTCTAATCACGTTCTTTAACTACAACTCCAATATGACTGCTTCTCTTAACTATTGGATATGCCATGCCCTTTGCTTTAGGTCTGAATCTTTTCATTCTAGGACCCTCATTTGCATAAGCATTTGATACAAATAGACTATCTCTATCTAAGTTAAAGTTATTTTCAGCATTTGCGATTGCAGAGTTAAGCACTTTTTCAAGAACTTTTGCACCACGTTTTGGTGTAAACTTTAAGATTGAAAGAGCTTCGTCTACTTGCTTGCCTCTTATTTCATCGCATATGAAGTTAACCTTTAACGGTGATATCCTTACATATTTCGCTATAGCTCTAGCTTCCACTATATTTCCCTCCTTCTCTTTCTATCTTACACCAGATGATTTTTCGTTTTTCCCTATATGACTTCTAAACGTTCTTGTTGGAACAAACTCACCTAGTTTATGGCCTACCATATCCTCAGTAATATATACTGGTACGTGTTTTCTTCCGTCATGAACAGCTATAGTATGAGTTACCATATCTGGAAATATAGTTGAACGGCGAGACCATGTCTTTATTACTTTTTTATCATTTGCTTTATTTAATTCTTCTATTTTCTTAAGAAGATGATCGTCGCAAAAAGGTCCTTTTTTAAGAGATCTACCCATGATTATTCCTCCTTTCCAAAAGTGTAATTACTTAGTTCTTCTTCTTACAATATATTGATTTGACTTTTTCTTTTTATTTCTAGTCTTTAATCCCATTGCTGGTTTACCCCATGGAGTTGAAGGTGAAGGTCTACCGATTGGAGCTCTACCTTCTCCACCACCGTGAGGGTGATCAACTGGGTTCATTGCAGAACCTCTTACTGTAGGTCTAATTCCTAAATGTCTTGTTCTTCCTGCTTTACCTATGGTAATAAGCTCATGATCAAGGTTTCCTACTTGACCGATTGTAGCTCTACAATCAACACTTACAAGTCTGAATTCTCCTGAAGGTAATTTAAGTTGAGCATATTTTCCTTCTTTAGCCATAAGTTGAGCTTCTGTTCCAGCACTTCTTACTAACTGAGCACCTTTACCAGGCTTTAATTCAACGTTGTGTATAGTAGTACCAACTGGAATATTCTTAAGTTGTAATGCATTACCAACTTTAATATCCGCTGTTTCTCCAGATAAAATAGCATCTCCTACTTTTAACCCTTTAGGAGCTAATATATATCTCTTTTCACCATCAACATAATTGATTAATGCAATGTTAGCAGTTCTATTTGGATCGTATTCTATTGATGCAACTTTTCCTGGAATACCATCTTTATCTCTCTTGAAATCTATTATTCTGTATTTTCTCTTAGCACCGCCGCCTCTATGACGGATAGTGATTTTACCTTGGGAGTTTCTTCCACCACTTCTATTTAAACTAACTACTAGTGACTTTTCAGGTTCTTTTTTTGTGATTTCTTCAAAAGTAGAAACAGTCATTTGTCTTAGTGCAGGGGAAGTAGGTTTAAACTTTCTTATTGCCATTATTATTTCCCTCCTTCTTTAATGCCTTTCTATTCCATTCCTTCGAAGAACTCTATCTTCTTAGAATCATCTGTTAATTTAACAATAGCTTTTTTCCAGCTAGGTCTTCTTCCGCTATTCGCGCCTTGTCTCTTAACTTTTCCTAGCATATTCATAGTATTTACCTTTTCCACAGTTACGCCAAATACGGTTTCAATCGCTTTTTTAACCTCAGATTTGTTAGCTTTTTTATCAACTACAAATGTGTATTTATTTTCAGCCATATCATCCATACTTCTTTCAGTTATTACTGGTTTTATTATAATATCATGTGGACTACGCATTATGCATACACCTCCTCCACTTTTCTTACCGCATCTTTAGTTATAATAAATGAATTATATTTTAATATATCATATACATTTATTGTATTAACCAATGCTGTTGCAACAGTCGGAATGTTGTTTGCTGATTTAATTACATTTACATCCTTTGTATCCATAACTATAAGAGCTTTTTTATCAGCATTTAATTTTGCTAATAAGTTAGTCATTTCTTTAGTCTTTGGAGCATCAAATTTAATTGAATCAACAATGATGATTTCATTATTTTGAACCTTTGAAGTTAAAACAGACTTCAATGCAAGTCTTCTTACTTTCTTAGGTACTGCATAACTATAATCTCTTGGCTTTGGTGCGAATACTACTCCGCCGCCTTTCCATTGTGGAGATCTGGTACTTCCTTGACGAGCACGTCCTGTTCCCTTTTGTCTCCAAGGTTTTCTTCCGCCGCCTCTTACTTCAGCTCTAGTCTTAACTGATTGTGTTCCTTGTCTTTTATTTGCAAGTTGGTTTTTTACAACCTCCCAAACAACATGTTGGTTGATCTCAACACCAAATACTTCTTCACTTAATTCCATTTCTTCTACTAGTTCTCCTAGCATGTTGTAAACATTAACTTTAGGCATTTTGTATCCTCCTTTCTTCGAGAAATCTTACTTCTTTGTTGTAGTTTTTATTGATACAAGTCCTTTTTTAGGTCCTGGGATTGCACCTTTAATAAGAATTAAATTCTTATCTGCATCTACTCTAATAACTTCAAGGTTTTGAACAGTTACCATTTCATTTCCCATTCTACCCATCATCTTATGTCCCTTGAAAACTCTTCCTGGGTAAGTACCAGCTGATAAACCACCTGGCATTCTATGGAATTTAGAACCATGTGTCTCTCTACCTCTAGCAAATCCGTGTCTCTTAATAACACCTTGTGTTCCCTTACCTTTTGAAGTTCCACTTACATCAACCATGTCTCCAATAGCGAAAACATCTGCCTTGATTTCTTGGCCTATTTGGAATTCATCTGGATTTTCTACTCTGATTTCTCTTAGGAACTTCTTATATCCTAAATTAGCTTTTTCAAATTGACCTTTTGCTGGTTTGTTCATTCTTATTGCCTTAATATCAGCAAAACCTATTTGAATAGCACTATAACCATCTTTTTCAACAGTCTTCTTTTGTACTACTACCATAGGGCCAGCTTCTACTACTGTTACAGGAACTAAAGTTCCGTCTTCAGCGAAAACTTGAGTCATTCCTATTTTCTTTCCTAAAATCTTTTTCATGACTTAACCTCCTATTATTTTACAGCGGATTCCCTTAGGAATCGTATAAAGTAATTAAAGCTTTGATGAAATTTCCACAACGAATTTTTCATTGCAAATCATACATCTTAACCTCTTATAACTTTATCTCTATATCTACTCCTGCTGGTAAATTCAATTTCATTAATGAATCTACAGTCTTTTGGTTTGGACTAAGGATATCGATAAGTCTCTTATGAGTTCTTTGTTCGAATTGCTCTCTAGAATCCTTATACATATGAACAGCTCTTAGTATTGTGATGATTTCCTTCTCTGTTGGCAGTGGAACCGGACCGGATACAACCGCACCTGTTCTCTTTGCAGTTTCAACAATCTTTTGAGCAGATGAATCTAATAATTCATGATCATAAGCTTTTAACCTAATTCTGATTTTTTGTTTGTTTGACATTTAATTCCCTCCTTATCGCATGCTTACACACTACATGCAACACAAGATGCCGATACACACTTCCGGGTGTTTTCTATTTTTTTAAAAAATATTTCCAGCAACTTGGTCGCCCGATTTAAAACCGGACTTACTCAGCAAAAATTCCCTGCCCTTACACAGCCACCTTTTGCTTCATTGCATTCTGTCCTTGTTGAAAATTAGACGTTTTTTCAAACGCTTATTTTCACCCTAATTTTAAACACTAGTATAGTTTACATCATATACAAACAAAACTCAAGCTTTTTTTTAACTAAAACTCAAGTTTTTTACAATACTTTTAAGGGCGGCCATAAGGTCGCCCTTAAAAAATTAAATCTTATTCAATAACTTTTGTTACAACACCTGATCCTACAGTTCTTCCACCTTCACGAA
>CAZPZN010000059.1:0-12367 GCA_964590735.1 uncultured Tissierella sp. | reverse complement strand
ACTGAAGCACTTTCATTGTCATAATTAATAGATGCAGGGCCATCTATAGAAGGTGAAATATAGGTAATCTTAGGATTACTTATCTCTGATTCGTAAATAGTTCTCTCCCAGTCTTTAATAGTTTTAGAATCATTTTCTGATGTTATGGTAATATGAGAAGAAGAGCCTATAGTAGTATCAACCAAAGATACTTGAAGGCCTTGAATCAAAGAACCTATAAATATTTGAACCGCTACCCCTACAGAAATCCCAAGCGCTATTAATATGGTCTGACCCTTACCAGATTTTAAAAACCTTAGGGCAATATCAAAGGCTAATCTCATTTGCATCACCCTTTCCTAAATTTACAATATCCTGGTAGGTCTCAAGATAAATGTCTCCTCCAATTTCCTCAAGCAATTGCCTATTAATTTTAAAGGCCCTTCCCCCAACGATTACCTTATTTAGTTCTGAAATACTTTTTATCTTCTCTACCATTTTTTTGGCTTCAAATAATAGATAATAATCAGTTACACTAATGGCTAAATAATCAGGTTCCAACCTATTAACAGCATACAAGACCTGCTCTTTTGGAGTATTTGTCCCAATATAAATTGCTTCATATCCATTCAAACTAAAGAAATCCGCCATCATTCTTAGGCCTATTTCATGATACTCCTTTTCTGGGCATACAAGTAATACCTTTAGACCATTGGAAACTACCCCTTGTTTTTGTTCGATTACATAGGGATAGGCAACTTCTATAATAGTTCTGACTATTGAAGTTCTAACATGCTCCTTCCAAATACAATCATCATCTTTACACTCATCAATGTTATATAGAGATGGTTTCAAAATCTCTTCATATAAAAATGGTATAGTGATTTTCCCTGTATTCAATGCCTCTAAAGCAAGTTTAACTGATTTATCTTTATTTTCCTCTTCTAATGATTTTAATAAAGCCTCTTTATAGTCCATATCTGCCTCCTTACTCCCCTACTTGAACTGTCATGCCTTCATTCAAATCTATTGGAGGATTTAGAATAACTACACTATCTTCACTAAGCCCCTTTTCAATATCTATGAAATAACCATCGGATATTCCAGTTTCAACAGAAACTTTTTTAGCTATACCATTGTCTACTATATAGACAAAATCTTTGCCTTCTTCTTGCTTTACTGCCTCATTTCTAACTACTAGGGCACTATCCTTCTTATCTAGAATAATATTAGCCTTTCCTTCATATCCAAATACAATTGATTCATCGGGATTTAAAATCTCAATGTGTATTTCAACCTTAGGCTCGATTCCACTACTATCTGTTTGAGCTAGCTTGGAGATAAACTTAACCTGGCCTTCATATTCTTTATTCAAGCCGTCAATAGTTACAAAGCTTTTCTGACCTTCCTTAATATAAACCGCATCCTGTTGAGATACTTGGGCTAACAATTCGTAAGAATCATCACCATAAATTTTGATAGTCTGACCTGATATGGTTTTATTAGAATTTTCTAAAGGAAATTCAGTCAGGTAACCAGCTATAGATGAATAAAGCTTAGAATCTCCTAGTAAATAATTGAAGCCTTCAATATCCAAGTTTAGGGCCTTAATCTGTCTTTGTAAAGAAGCAATACTATGCTTTTTATCGACTTCATTCTTATTTTGATTTATAGTAGAATCCTTTAAACTTAGATCTGCCTTACTCAGGTTAGAAGTTAATTTTTCCACCTCTTCTTTTTTGCTATCCAATTCAGCTTTAGAAATTCCCCCTAGGCTATAAAGCGTTTCTGCTTCCCCTAAGTCTTCAGTAGCAAGTTGTAAATTCCTCTCGGCTAATAAATATTCCTCATTGCTTCTATTCATAGCATTATCCAATAACATTTTACTGTTTTGGTCATTATTTAGTGCACTTATCTGAGCATTTAAATCCTCTATACTTACCTTAGCCTTTCTAATGGATAGATTAATATCATCTGTATCAAATTCCACTAAGAGTTGATTTGCTTCTACATAATCATTTTCTGATACATGAGTTTTTATAACATCCCAATTTGGCTCAAGAGGTATGACCTCTATACTATTTGATTCTACTATTCCTGATATTTCAATGGTTTTGCTAATTGGTCCCATATAGCTATTCATTGTAGAAACACTTAATACCTCTTCCTTATTAAATAAGTAATATCCACCTACACCTACTACTGCTAGAATAATTAATATTATTGCATACTTATAACTTTTCTTTGCAACCCCCATGTCCATTTCCCCTTTCCTTATTTCCATTCTCTAACTAGATTTTTTGTAAAAATTTTATTTACTTCTTTATATAAGACTATTTGATCTTTCGTTAGTCCTTCAAAACACTCTTCTTCCCACTTTTCTAAAATTGCCTTTAAATTACCCACTATCTTTTTACTTTGACTTGTTAAATAACAGAGTTTATTTCTATGGTCCTGCAAATCAGTTTGTCTTAAAATCCAACCCCTTTTCTCCATAGCATGTAAAATTCGACTTACATTCCCCTTATCTGTCTGTAAAAATGGGATTAATTCAGCTTGGCTAATCCCTTGAACCTGCTCACTTACAAGAATTACTACTAGAGTACGCCAGTCAATGTCGAAAGGAATTAACATTTCATCAAGCTTTTGTTTTCCAAATTTGTTAAAAACACTTATATCACAAATAAACATATTTTACCTCACTTAGTTGTATTCTACAACCACTTTTACCCAAATATTTCTAATTAAACACAAATTAAAATATTTAATTATTGAAATTAGGAAAGCTTCTAAAATGTTTTTGCTGCAACCTGTGAGTGATTAAATATATGCATCAAAAAAACTAGAGCAGCCTAATCTGCTCTAGTTTATCGTTATTGACACTGATTTTTTAAAGAATCTCAATTCTCTAGCACCTTTGTGTAAGCTCTTTTTTATTATCTTGAACACTTATCTCTTTTTCCACGCCTTCTATAATCCTCTTCTATAGGGGCCTTCCAATCTCTGGAAATGGCTTTATTGGCACGTAGATTGCTTACAGTTTCACTGATAATTTGGTAATTTAACATAGTAGCATCACTATCTGAATTGAAATTTGCTGCTCGATCCTCATCTATACCAAATCTCTCTGCTGTTTCTTAGCCTTCTTATAGGTCTCAGCATCAGTCATACCTTTATCATCAATTAACCTTAGTAACATCTGAGAAAAGGTTTCATCAATGTTATTGACAATATCCCTAAGATCACGGTTAGCTACTCTTTTAAGCTGAATCGATTCATTCAATAATTCAATAGGCTCTTCTAGCCTAGTTTTTTTCAGTTGATAAAACTCTCTTATATCTTCCCTACTTCTAGATTTTCTTTCCTCTACATAATTATCATCGATATATTCCTTTATAGATACAAATAAATTCTCTGATAGTTTAAAGGCTTTTTTATCATATACGACTAGATAGACCATCATTTCATTTTCTAAAAGAAAGTCACCAATAGTGGATATTGCAATTTTTAGAGCCTTATCTTTTGGATAAGTAAATGTTCCAGATGCTATTAGTGGAAAAGCAATACTCTCCAGATTATATTTCTTAGCCAATAAAAGTGAATTTTTATAACAAGCTTCCAATAGTTTTTCTTCATTATGATTCCCACCCTTCCAGACTGGTCCTACTGTGTGAATCACATATTTTGCTGGAAGATTATATCCTTTAGTTATCTTAGCTTCTCCAACCTTACATCCTCCTAAGCTTTTGCACTCCTCGAGCAGTTCTTTTCCAGCAACTGCATGTATTCTTCCATCTACTCCAGCTCCACCAAGCAAATTAGGGCCTGCAGCGTTAACTATGGCATCTACATGTACTTGGCTTATATCATTACGAATGATTTCCAGTGGCATCTCTTCACATCCTTATTTTTTCAGAAGCACTTCATCAATACCCATACTATTTCATTTTTTGTATTACTTTCTCAAGTTTGTCCAACAAGTCGACCAATTGTTAACTATAGCTAAATAAATTTCACTAAGTCTTTAATGAATATTTCTGCTTTCTTAAAGTCTTTGTCATTAGGATGTCCATGGGATAATCTTCCCATAAAATTGAATATCTTCTTATCAGTAAACTCCCTAGGAGAAAAGCTTCCTATACAGGCAAAACTTCCTTTATTAATCCCACCTTTGGAATCTATAAGTTTAATCAAACCATTGTTATAAAACTTCATACCAACTCCACTTGTAGAAAAGACAAAGGTATTCCTTCCATTTAAGTCTAATTTTTCTACCATTCTATATAATTTCTGATGTAGACTCTCTTTATAAACTCCTGAACCAAATCCAATTAGATTATATCCCTCTATATTAACATTCTCAGACTCCTTAATATTAATTAAGTCACAATCAATCTTATCAGCAAATATACCTGCAATTTTCTCAGTATGATTTCTATTCCCTGAGTAATATAAAATTAAAACCTTCATAGACGCATCACCCTTCCAAATCTTGTAATCAAAATGCCCTTCTAATATAGTGGCCAGTCTATATCCAGCTGCTGAAATGGCAATGAATTATGTAACTATTTTTACCTTTTAAATACAACTTCTTAGTCTATGAATTTTTCATTATAACCAATTCTACAGTGTCAGCTGTATCTTCACATACGTCGTAACAATATTCCAAGTTATTATATATTTTTGTCCATACTAATAATTCAATAGGATCCTTTGAAGTAGCAAATAACTTACGGATAGTGCTGTAATATAGTCTGTCTCCATCCTCCTCTAGAGAATTTACTTCAATTATCTTGTCCTTTAGCAGAGTTGATTTTTTATAGTTTGAGAATTCCTCCATAATTACTTTCAGTGAGTAACAAGACTTTACAATTATTTCGGTGAATTTAAGCACCTCAGGTTTAACTGACTTTAAATTAAACATATGTATTTTAATCAATACATCCTCTATAGAGTCAGTTATATCATCAATTCTACGGGCTAAGGTAATGATATCCTCACGTTCAATTGGTGCTATGAATTCTTGGGCTAATTGTTCCATCATTTCATGAAATGCCAAGTCAGCTGTATGTTCAACTGTATGAATCTCAACAACTTTTTTATCAAGAGAAGCAGCATTAAAGTTCGATAAGCTAGCATGTAAAATGTCAGCACACTGGCAAGAATAATCAATAAGTTCAACAAACTTTTTAAAGTAATCATAATTCTTCTTTTTAGCCAATTTTATTTACCCCTTCCATTTAAACTTTTAAAATATTTTCATGAAGAGAAGCGCCATGAAATAACCTATCAATCCACAACCAGGGAAAGTCAGTATCCAGGCTATCACCATTTCTCGAACAATGCCCCAATTAACCGAAGAAAGTCTTTTTGATGCTCCTACCCCCATTATTGAAATTGTTTTTGTATGTGTAGTGCTGACCGGAATCCCGGTTATGGAAGAGATAAGCAAGGCTACTGAGGCTGAAATGTCAGAAGCAAAACCTTGGTAGGTCTCTAATTTAACCATTCCCATACCAACAGATTTGATTATCCTGTAACCTCCGATTGATGTCCCAATGGCCATAACAATTGAAACCAGCATCATTAGCCATACTGGTATAGCAAACTCTGATACATTTGCATTTCCATTGGCAAGGAATACACCTAGCAAAAAAACACCCATGAATTTCTGGCCATCTTGTGCTCCATGCATAAATGCCATAGCAGCAGCGCCGGCAATTTGCCCACCTTTAAAAAATTCGCGAGTCTTTTGCCTATTCATCCCCTTGCATATCAACTCAATAATTCGAGTGAATAGAAATCCCAAGCTAAAACCTGCTAGGGTAGAAAATATTAAGCCATAGACAACCTTAATCCACTCACTGGGATTTATACCACTCAAACCTCCCTGAAGTGCAATAGCAGATCCAGAAATGCCTGCAATCAATGCGTGGCTTTCACTTGTTGGAATGCCAAATGCCCAGGCTGCTGTTGCCCATAGCACAATTGCAAATAATGATGCACAAAGTGCAACAAGAGCAGTCCTTGGATTACCGCCGAAATCAACCATCCTATATATAGTTTGTGCAACTGTGGTATTTAGCATAGTCATTACAAATACTCCTAAAAAGTTAAAAACAGCAGCCATTATAATGGCATTTCCAGGACGCATAGCCCTTGTTGAAACACAGGTAGCAATTGCATTCGGGGCATCAGTCCATCCATTTACCATAATAACTGCAAGGACTAGAATAGTTGTAATAAACAATGCTGGGCTAGAGATTAGTTGAATGAAAAAATCAGACAAAGAGATAGTCATAGTACACCTCCATAAACTAATGAAGAGAGACAAAATTTCATAAAAAGCCACCTGAACCATACCTTAAACTCTTTTCTCAGTTGATCAGGCACCATATAATTTGCATACATTTTACTATATATTGTAATACCAATATTCTATATAATTTACCTAAATCCTTCTTTTTATTAATAAAACAAAAAATAAATTTCAAATTCATAAACAAAAAATTACCATCTGCTTTCGTGAATCCTACTGTGTTTATGGCAAAATCGGCCATCTTACCTATTCCAACTCATTACTTAGTATGTATTAATTTTATGATCAAGTCGTCTAACTTTTGACTTAATTTTAGAATTCCAAGTGACTCTAAATCACCATTACTTCTACTGATTTTTTCATTTAAATCCTTCTTCAAAGCTTCTATTTCATTTTTGAGACTTTCTTTATTATCTATGATTTATAACTTCCTCCCATTTAATGGGTGTTTCATAACTGCCCCATAACCCTACATGTACACATTTAACATCCTCAGAATATAATATATTGCAGCAAAATATACTAAGGATGTGAATTTAATGGGTAACAAAAACAATAACAATAATTGTATGCAGAGACACGTTCATGAGATTATAGGATCTACTATGATGGCAGAGGAAGGCGAGGATAGACACAATCACCGCTTTGCAACTGTTTCTGGTATGGCTATTCCTCTACCTGGTGGAAGTCATGTTCATGAGCTATATACTAATACTGACTTTTTCTCCGAGCACTTTCATCATATTGAAGGTACTTCTGGTCCTGCTATTCCAGTAGGTGGAGGTAAACATGTTCACTTTGCAAGTGCAAGAACTTCTGTTGATGACGGACATAGTCATATGTTTGTATTTGCATCTCTAATTGAAGATCCATCAGCATAATTTCAATTAATCTCCTCATAAAGAAAGGCAATTTATCCAACTATGATAAATTGCCTTATACTTCTCCTAGTTCCTATCGTAGTAATAACAAGAGAAAAATACTAAATAGGTTTGCGGTGAAATGTGATTTTTATAAAATCATTTCCTTATTTGGAATAAGGGTGGAAAACTCAACCCTCTATTATACTACTGTAATCTCAACTTACTTAGTAATAGTCACTGTCCAATCGAATCCTGGATATACACCATTTCCTTCAGAGAAGCTTCTCTGATTTAATGGATCAAGTAAAACAACCATAATCCATCGAACTCATATTAAGTACTTAAATCAAACCCCTCCTTACATTTGGGGCACGTTACTTTTATATTGCCTTTTCCCCTTGGCACTCTTAATTTTGTGTTACAAGCAGGACACTTAATTATTTTAAAGTGAATTAAACTCTCTATCTTTGCAGTATCTAGTCCAACTACTAGCTCATCCCCTATGAAAAATGCAGGCACCCCTTGTATACCTCTTCTAATCATATCATTACGTGCTTCCACATCCTTGTCTACATTCTTCTCTTCAAAGGAATATCCTTTGTTATTAAGGTATGCCTTAGCAGTTTTACAATGTGGACATGTGTCTGTTGTATAGACTATTATCTTTTCCACCATATCCTACCCCCTATAGCATTTTTACAGCTATCTTTCATTTTAAGTATATATGCCCAATTTACTAGATTCTAAGCAAATCTTCTAAAGAAACGTTAAATGTAGCCTTTCTTGTTACTCATCGAGTCAAAAGGAGTTCAACTATATACAGTAGTTCAAAGTAGAACTTTCCCGTTCCTAATAAAAAAGAGAATTAGCTTGAATAATTGAACTAAATAATTCAATTATTCAAGCCTTTCTTATGGTAAAATATATCTAATAATAATAAAGCGGGTGCTATTATGAATATAGATATTTTTAAGAACATGGTCTTGAACATTGGATTGCTAATTTTATTGGCTCAGGTTTTAGCTAGTATTAAGCTTGTTAAACGCTTTATAGTTCAAGGAGATAAGTCTTTAAAGGACCAATTCTTTATGATTTTAATCTTTACTGCTATTAGCATATTATCCAACTATACTGGTTATTCCATTAATGGTGCCATAGCAAATACTCGAGTCATCGGGGTGATGGCAAGTGGATTTATTGGGGGACCTCTGGTTTCAATAGTGGTATCAATAATAGCAGGACTACATAGGTTTCTTATAGATATTGGGGGTTTCGCTAGCTTGGCCTGTTCTATATCTACAGTCCTAGCGGGGGTCGTAGCTGCTATAACTTCAAAGAATATAAAGGAAAACAAATTTATAAGTTCTCAGTTGTTTTTAATTACTTTTGTTGTAGAATGCATGCAGATGTTACTAATACTAATTATATCTAGACCTTTTGAAGATGCCTTAGTCCTTATTAGAAATATATTTATACCAATGACTCTATTTAATTCAGCTGGTATGGTATTATTTGTTGGTATATTTAAAAATATAATCATAGAGCAGGAAAATAAAATAGCTAATAAGGTAAGTATGACCTTTGACATAACCAAAAAATGCCTACCTATTATTCAGACTGGTGAATATAATGAGGAAAATTGCAAAAAAATCAGTAATATCATTCTAGACTTCTCTAATGACTTAGCCGTGGTATTTACTAATAATGAAAGAATTATAAGCATTGATGGCCAAATAATCCTTCCTCAAGATAATCCTTCTATGCCTAGTATTGCACAAGTTGTCATAGATAGAAATGATGTAATAATAGCGGAAAGCTCTAAGGAGAATGATGTTTTCTGTGAACCTCTTAAGAAAATGATAGCAATTGGAGTTCCATTGGTTAAGAATAATATAGTTTTCGGCGCAATGATTATCTTCTCACAGAAGAATAGAATTTCCCATGACTCTCAAATTCAATTTGCTGACGGACTGGGTAAGCTCCTTTCAACTCAATATGAATTGGCTGATATGGAAAAGCAGGGACAATTATTGGTAAGGGCAGAATACAAGGCATTGCAATCTCAAATCAACCCTCATTTTATCTTTAATTCACTAAATACCATAAGCTCTTTCGTTAGGGAAAAACCTGATGAAGCCAGAGAACTTTTAATTGCCCTGGCAACATACTTTAGAAACTCTATAAAGACTAAAGATGCTTTAGTTAGCATATATGAAGAAATGGAATATGTAGAAGCCTTTTTACAGCTGGTAAAGGCTCGATTTGATGACAGGCTAGAGATTTCTATTGATGCTCCTGAAGGTTTAGACTGTATGGTCCCTTGTTTAATAGTACAACCTATAGTCGAAAATGCAGTTATCCATGGGGCCATGAGTAGAAAATCCGGTAAGGTTGCAATAAAGGTTAGGGAAAGAGAAAATGGTGTCCAGATATCAGTTAGTGATAATGGTAAGGGTATAGCAGAGGAAGTTATTGAAGGATTAAATAAAGACTCAGATCATGACAGGGGTATTGGCCTTTTAAATGTACACAAGAGACTTTGCTATATATATGGAAAGGAAAATGGTCTGGAAATCGGGTCCACTCCATCTGGCACTAGGATCAATATAAATATACCTAAAAACCACCCTAAAATAATAGCTGAATAGATTGGAGAAGATATAATGCGGATAGCTATAATTGATGATGAAAAACCAGCAAGAAGTGAATTAAGATATCTGATTGAGAAAACTATACCGGATGCAAATATATCTGAAGCTTCAAGTGGTGAGGATGCTCTAATTCTGTTGTCTAAAGAAAGTTTTGACCTCTTATGTATAGATATCAACCTTGGAGACATCAGCGGAATCACCCTTGCTTCTACTGCTAGAAAAATCCAACCGGAAGTTGAAATAGTCTTTGCAACTGCATACAATAATTATGCTGAAGATGCTTTTGAAGTGGAGGCCTTGTATTACCTTCTTAAGCCCTTTTCAGAGAAAAAGGTTAAGACTATGGTGGAAAAATTCAATAGAAAAAATGAAAAACCTACAACTCAAGTTGAAGAATCCCTTACGAAAATACCCTTAAATATAGATAAGAGAATTGTCCTAGTAGATATTCCCTCTATTATATATATAGAAGCTCAAAATAAGAATTGTATTATTCATACTAGAAAGGATAGCTATATTGATAATACACCTCTCAAGGTCTTTGAAGAAAAACTTAAAGCTAATGGTTTCTTCAGGATTCAAAAAAGCTACCTTGTGAATACTAAGTATATCTTGGACATATTCCCTTGGTTTAATTACGCCTATAGTTTAAGAATGCAGTACTTTGAAGATATAGTAATACCTATAAGCAGAAGTAAGATTAAGGATTTAAAAAGCCTATTAAAATTTTGATGCATTTTACTCCTTAAATCTTACACTTTACACCTAACTATTTGCAACTTGCCCTAAATTAAATACTTCTTCTATACTTCTATGCTATATTTAAGTAGAAAAAATTTGCGAGGAGGATGGAATTAATATGGTAATGTTTCTAATAGGTATGCTTATCTTAATTGTTGGTGGTGCACTTTATGGTAGATATTGTGAAAAGGTTTTCGGTCCAGATGACAGACCTACACCTGCAACTGAATTAGCAGATGGTATTGACTTTGTAGCAATGAAACCTTGGAAAAACAAGTTAATTGAACTACTTAATATTGCAGGTACAGGACCTATTTTAGGACCTATACAAGGTATTCTTTTTGGACCTATTGCATTTCTTACGATCCCTATAGGTTGTGTATTAGCAGGAGCAACACATGATTACTTTATAGGTATGATTTCTATGAGAAATAAGGGTGCACAGATACCAAAAATGATGCAAAAATTCCTTGGTGATGGATCAACTAAGATTTACACTCTTATTATTTGGTTACTTATGCTTTTAACAGGAGTTGTATTTATCTATACACCAGGAGACTTAATCGTTGGAGATATACTCGGTCAAGATGTTAATAGTAGTGTTATCTGGATAGTTTATGCTCTTATTTTAGGTTACTACATAGTTTCTACTATATTCCCAATTGACCAGATTATTGGACGCGTTTATCCGGTTTTTGGTGGAGTATTGATTTTATCAGCTATAGGGGTTTTAGCAGGTGTTTTAATGGATGGTGGAGCCAGCTTTCCAGCCTTATCAAGTGGACTATTATTCCAACACCCAACTGGTCAAGCCTTTATACCTGTATTCTTTATAACTGTTGCTTGTGGAATAATGTCAGGTTTCCATGGAAGTCAAGCTACTCTAATATCCAGAACAGTTAGATCAGAAAAAGAAGGTCGAGGTACTTTCTATTCAATGATGATAGTTGAAGGTTTAATTGCCATGGTATGGGCAGCGGGGGCAATGGTACTATTCGGAAGAGGAATTTTACTAGATACAGGTGCCACATCTATGGTAGGTTTGATTTCAAGGGAATTCATGGGTAATATCGGTGGATTAATTGCCATAGCAGGGGTTATTGTACTACCTATAACATCAGGGGATACAGCATTTAGAGCACTAAGACTTATGATTGCCGAGCAATTCAATATAGATCAAAAAGATGCTAAAAAAAGAGTAATACTATCTCTAATTATATTTATACCTGCAGTTGCAATCCTTGCTTATGCTAAGCTATCACCAGGTGGATTCAATCTATTATGGAGATACTTCGGATTTACAAACCAATTAGTTGCAGTATTTGCACTAGCAATGATTACAGTCTATCTAAAGACTGCCGGAAAGAACTATTTTATAACACTATTTCCAGGTACCTTCTATGCCTTTATAGTAACAGCATATATCTGTCACGCAAGCATAGGTCTTGGATTAGAGGCTAGATTTGGACACCTTTTAGGAATTACACCTGAATCCTATGCTATCTCATATACAATAGCTCTAATAGTGGCAATACTGTTTACAGTAGGCGTTCCAAAGCTTGCAGACAACCGTCAAAAAACTATTCTAAGCTATGATGTAGTGTAATAAAGAGGGGTCAGGCTTGAATTATTTACTTATTAAGTAAATAACTCAAGCCTGACCCCTTTCTTAATTTACGCCCCTAGGCCCAACAATAGTGTTGCTATACTAAAATATATGATTAAAGCAAAGGTATCAACTATGGTAGTAATCAAAGGACCTGCCATAATTGCAGGATCCACTTTTAACATTTTAGCTGCAATTGGTAATAAAC
>CAZPZN010000058.1:0-12384 GCA_964590735.1 uncultured Tissierella sp. | reverse complement strand
GTAAGAAGTTTAATAGCTGCATATGACATAACACCAAATGCTAATCCTTCTCCGATACTATAGGTTAATGGCATTAAGATTATACTTAAGAAGGCTGGGAAGGATTCAGTAATATCGTTGAAATTAATTTCAAGTATGGATGACATCATGAATAATCCAACTATTATAAGTGCTGGTGCAGTAGCTGCTGATGGAACTATTGTAAATAAAGGTGCGAAGAATAATGCAACAATAAATAGTAGGCCTGAAACTAATGATGTAAGACCAGTTCTTCCCCCTTCTGCTACTCCAGTTGCACTTTCTGCAAATGTTGTAACTGTACTAGTACCTAAGATGGCACCAAGGGTTGTCCCAACTGCATCTGCAAATAGGGCCCTTTCTACTCTAGGCATCTTTCCATTTTCATCAAGCATATTAGCCTTGGTTGCAGTACCGATTAACATTCCTATAGTATCAAACAAGTCAACGAACAAGAAAGTTATCAATACCATAAACATATCTAAGGATAAAATTTGGTCTAGTCCAACAAATTTAAAGGCTGTAGGTGCAACTGATGGCGGCATTGCAAAAATGGATGTTGGTATAGGTGTTATACCTAGTGGGATACCTGCTAAAGTACCAACTACTATACCAATTAGCATTGCACCCTTTACATTTTTAGCCAATAATACAACTGTAACTATTATACCAATTATTGCAACTATAGCATTTGGATCCTTTACACTACCTAGTCCAACAAAGGTAGCTTCATTTGCAATAACAATTTTAGCATTAGCAAAACCAATAAAAGTAATAAATAATCCGATACCCACACCAATGGAATGCTTTAGGGTCATAGGTATAGAGTTTACGATAGCTTCTCTAACTTTTAAGAATGTAAGTAATATAAAAATAATACCTTCAATAAGAACTGCTGTTAAAGCAAATTGCCATGAATATCCCATTCCTAATACTACTGAAAATGCAAAGAATGCATTAAGTCCCATACCTGGTGCCAATACGAATGGGTAATTTGCATATAGTGCCATAATTAATGTTGCTATTGCTGAAGATAAGGCTGTGGCTGTAAACACAGCACCTCGATCCATACCAGTACTAGACAAAATATCAGGATTAACTACTAGTATATAAGCCATTGCCATAAAAGTTGTTAATCCAGCTATTACTTCTGTCCTAACATTAGTATTGTTCTGCCTTAACTTAAACTGCCTTTCTAAGATACTACCTGTTTTTTCCATAAAACCCTCCTAAGATGTTTTACTTGTTGTCCGAATTGCTAATTCTTAACAATAACGTTTGCCCAACAAATATAATATTTTTTATCTGTCTATATTATAGATTATATTTCCAGCTATTGGATTGTTGAAAATTGACAAATTTAGTCGAAAACGCGAAAACTTTTCAGTATGACTCCTAATTAGAGGAAATAGTTATGTTATCTAAAGTAAAACCCCTACCTAACGATTGTAAATCATTAAGTAGGGTGAAATATCTACGAGTAAATAGATTTAGCTTTAGAGTTTTAAGCCTTTTCTACCTTAGCTAGCCTGGCTGCCTTTAGCTTTGCTAGATTTCTGGATATAATTATTACTCCCCAAACGAAGAAGGCACCACCAATAAATAAGGTTATTAGCCACTCTATTGTTGATTGCTGAGCCGGGACTAGGGCTACTGTAAAATAGGCAAAGGAATAAGAGTTAAATATCATATGGGATATGTCCTCTAGTATTATCAATAAGAATACTGTGACAAAGACCATGATGAATATACTAAGTCTCATAGCTAGACCCATTGGGACTAGAAACTCTACACCTACTACTAGCAATCTGGCCATCAATAGTCCTACAGCACCGCCTAAAAAGATGTCCTTCAGCTTCTCCATTTTTCCACCTGAAATAGTGAAAAAGGTTAGGGTCAAAAATGCTGGCCAACCACTGTGTATTCCTACAGTTTCCAATAGGAATAGGGTTACACAAAGCCATACAGCTACAATTAAACCAGTTGTGAGCCTATGTTTAGATATACCTTTCTTATTCATATCATACCTCCAAGCATAGCTTTCTTAACCACCTGAGATCAACCTAAGAAGAGATATCTTAGAATTATCTTGCAATTCTGTAGTATCTAGGTCATTTTTAGAAACAACTTTTCCGTCGACCATGATGATTACAGATTGATCTAGCTTCTCTCCTATTAACTTAAGAGCCTCTGCAACAGTCATCCCATCTTGGAATTCAAGTTCTTTATTGTCTATCTTAATCATTAGAAGTCAAATATAAGATCTAGTTCTACATCATTGATATCGAACTTGGATCCTGTTGCAGCTGAGCGTTCTGTATAGAAGAATTCAGGTAGTCTATCGTCTTCTTTAGTCATGCCTGCCATTTTATTGAAGGCTCTTTCAGTTAGAAGTGTCTTTACACCCATTCCGGTTACTCTTGAATAGCTAGTATCTCCACCATAAAGGGCACCCATCATTTCCCCTAATAGTGGAAGTCCTGGTACTATATGGGCAAAGGCAAATATACACATCATGGAGTCAGCAAAAGCCATGGCTATTTGCAACTTGTTAGATACATAGGCTTGGGCTGTCCTACCTGCATCATCAAAGGCCCTACCCATTGTTAATCCTGCAGTATGGTCTGCTCCCATTGGGCTTGTAGCATAGGTTATACCCGTTCCCTTAGTGTTTCTAGGCTCATATCCAGCTAATGCCTGGTGTTTAACCACAGGAATTCTTTCACAGCCTAGGTGTTTTCCTACAGCTTCACAGCCTTGACCAAGGATATTCCCAAAGTCAGTCCCTTCTTTAAGTTCATTTAGTAATCCTATTACTGCCTCTGAATCTCCCCATGGAATTTTCCCACTTTCCATACATACTGCTATAGAAGTTGCGGTTTCTATAGTATCTACTCCCATGTCATCACAAAGCCTATCCATCATAGCTATAGCATCTAAATCGGCTATATGGCAATTAGGTCCAAATAGGGCTACAGTTTCATATTCTAGGCCTGATGTTAGATAGTTCCCATCCTTATCATTATAGCAGTTGGAACATTGGACTACACAACCTGGTTGACATGTAATTTTGTTCCTTCCACCTCTTTCTGCCAAGTTGGTCATAAACTTATTTGCCCCTACTTCTTGGTAGTCTTTAAATAGCTTACCTGAGAAGTTATCTACAGGGAGTACCCCATTTGCACCGGTTACCTCTATAGTTGAGATAGTACCAATCTTACTAAATGGGTCCTTACTGGCTCCTGCAGCCGCCATTTTATTGAGTTTCAAGCAGAGTTCATCAAATTTTTCCTTATCAGCATATTCTGGCTTATATTTCTCTTGTGGCTCCTCTATTACTATTGCCTTTAAGCCCTTGCTTCCCATAATGGCTCCGATACCACCTCTGGCTGCAGCCCTACTCGGGTGGCCTGACTTAAATTCTGATACTTGGATGGATGCATTTTTATATAGCCTTTCTCCTGCACTTCCTATGGATATTGTAGCTATATTATCACCGTATTCATTTCTAATTCTATCTACAAAATCATAATTGTTTACCCCTTTGAAAGACGATGCATCCTTTAGAGTCGCATTTCCTTGGGCATCCATGTGTAGTATCCATAAACCATCCTTGTCTGGTATATCTAATACTTCTATCATTTTAATCCCATGATCAGCCATTTGACGTGCTGCAAAGCCACCAACATTGCTTTCCTTGATTCCACCTGTTAATGGGCTCTTACCTCCAACTGACATTCTATGAGCAGTTGTAAACTTTGTTCCTGCAAATACAGTTGTACAAAATATTAGTCTATTTTCACTGCCCAGTGGATCACATGTAGGTGGAACATTCTTTATCATGTATTGAGCTATTAAGGCTCTTCCACCAAGGTCATATAGGTCTGGATCCATAGCTACTTTTTTTACTTGAAGATTCTTCATATCAACACTTAATTTTGACCACATTGCTTTTCCCCCTTATCTATAAAAATAATTAAGCATCATAAGCTGATTTTAATATTTCTGCTATGCCTCCTGCTGTTAATCTATAAGGTGCTAGAGCCATTCCTGAATCCACTGTTACTAATGGAGCTAGCTTTAATACATTTTCTAAATCCAAATCAAGCTCTTTCAAATTAGGTATACCAACAGATTTTAGGAATCTCCTAAGTCCATTTTTAGCTATTTTCCCAATTTCTTCTGGGCTAGCACCCTCTGGCACTTTTTCTCCAATACATTCACATATCGTTGCTACTTTTTCCGACTCAGTTTTTGAGGTATATTCAATTACCTCAGGCATAGTAACAGCACAAGCTAGACCATGGGCTAAATGAAAGTTAGCTCCAAGTGTATGAGCAATAGCATGGCCAACATGCACTAACCCATTTGTAAAGGCCATCCCTGCAAACATGGATGCTAGAATCATTCCTTCCCTTGCCTCAATATTTGATCCATCTTCATATGCTATTGGAAGCCATTTGACTATTCCCCTAATAGCTTCTCTTGCTAGGGCATCTGATAATGGGTTGGAATTTCCTCCAGTTAAAGATTCAACAGCATGTGCCAAGGCATCTACTCCTGTTTGGGCTGTCATTTTTGGGCTTAAACCTAGGGTCAGGTCAGGATCTATAATTGCTAATGTTCCAACACATACTGGGCTTACTACACTGTCTTTGTTTCCTCTAGATGTACAGGATATTACTGTCATGTTAGTAACTTCACTTCCTGTTCCACTTGTGGTTGGAATAAAAATCATTGGCAGTCCTTTTTTAAGGTTGTTTTGAACTCCAAAGTATTGCATTATTGGTGGAGGATTATTTATTAGTACGTTGATTCCTTTGGCTGTATCCATTGCACTTCCACCACCAAGAGCTACAATGCCATCCACCTTATTAGCAATAGCAAATTCTGCCCCTTCTTCTACTACTGTATCTGGGGGATCCGGAAGAACCTTATCAAAAATAATGGTTTCTATTCCAGCATTTTCTAGATTCTCTATTATTCTATCCGCAATCCCTGATGCTTTCATTCCTTTTCCGTGAACTACTAATACCTTCTTGCAACCAAGTTCTCTTACCTTAATGCCTGTTCTTAGGGATGAACCACTACCCATAATGGCTGGAACAAATACATTAAAAGACGTTATCATAATGCCTACCCCTTTCTATTTAAGATTTCTCTATACTTACATCTTATAGAAATAGGAATAAATCTAATACGTTCACCATAACCAAATATACATATGAATCTTTGGTCACTATCCACTATTGCAATTATCTGATAATTGAGTTTTGTTTATTGTAGTGATAAAATATCAATTAGAGTCAATGTAGGAGGTGCTATATGTACTTTATAGATATGATTGAAGAGATTAAGATGAACTTTGAAGTTTCCTTGCATAAAAGAGGAAATCAGCATGAGATATTAGATATTGTTTTTTTGAATTTTTGTCCGGTTTCATGGAGTGAGTATACCCTATATATTGGTGATTCTTCTATGCTTCATCCTGAACCTGATAGGCCTATTATGCTTTTAACCACAGGACATGAGTCAATCGATGATTTATTACCCCAGGGTAGTAGTCTTGGAATAATAAAAGGGGATTTATATAGATTATATAATTCAACAAAGGATATCCTGTACAGAGATTTAAAGTCTCAGTCCATTCTTTTTAGAATTTCTGAGGAAGCTCTTAATGGTAAGGATGTTGTTTCATTAATAAATACAGCAGCCACTCTTCTTGGAAATGCTCTTATTCTCGCGGATAATAATATGAAAGTTCTAGTATATTCCACCGATATTGAAATAATGGATCCTTCATGGGCAGAAAATATTAAAAGAGGCCAATATTCATATGAATTTATTCAAAAGGTTAAGGTCAGTAAGGATATGCAAGAGTGGAAGAAAAGTGATGGGGAGACCAAGATTATTACCCTTGATGAAGATAATCAACCAAAACTGGTAGCACGTATAACCCAAGCTGGTCATATAGTTGGAGGACTTGTAATGATTGCCCATCACACTCCAATCAATTATTCTCATGAAAAACTCCTTACCAAGATTGGGAGGATCCTCTTTGATAGCTTTAATCATATTTATGATGGAAATACATCTAAATCATTGCATAGTACAATTCTCTATCACCTCTTGAGCGGAGATGATATATCCAATGCACTCGATTTATCCGACCAACCAAATACGAATTTCCCAAAGGAAATGACAGTAGTTGTGGCTCGGTTTTTAAAACGCACGGAAAATAGATACTTAAAGAGAACTGTAGGTTTTGAATTGGAAAGAATCTTTCCAAATGGATATCCTGTTCAATATAAGAGCTATATTGCCATTTTAGTTACTTCTATATCAACTGAACAAAGAGAGGAACTGCATAAACTCGCTGAAAGCGAGGAAATTAACATAGGTATAAGTTGGTCTTTTACGAATATACTGGATTTCAAGAAATATTTCAACCAAGCAGTTTCATCCATTAAACAAGCTCAAATTTTCGGTGTAGGCAACCAAGTCTTGGACTATACAGACTATTCTTTTTATGATTTGTTATATAACTATAGTGGTAAGATCGCTCTTGAGGATTTCTGTCATCCCGCATTACAAATACTAAAGGATTACGATAAGGCTAATAATACTGAGCTATTTACCACTTTAGATGTCTATCTAAAATGTAATAGAAACTTAGGGGTAACAGCAGAAGCACTTTATCTCCATCGAAATTCCATTTCCTATAGAATTAGCCGAATAGTTGACTTAACGGGCATTGACCTTAATGACATCAACACCATAAGTGCTCTTGTAGATTCCTATAGGATTCAACATTTTCTGACCAATAGTGGACCGGAGGTTAATATAAGAAAAGCTTAAAGAAGCGTTAAGTGTAGCTATTTTAGTTGCTGGATTAGGCTGAAAGGATAGCCATAATTAACCCAAAGAAAATTCAAATTCCATGACAATTATTACTAAATGTTATATAATGGGCTAAAATCTCATCTTATTGGAGTTGATATAAATGATAGTAGAGGTAAAAAACGCATCTATAACTAGGGATTCAGTTTACCTATTGAAAGATGTTAACTGGAAAATAAACAAGGGTGAGCATTGGGCAGTTCTTGGCTTAAATGGTTCTGGTAAAACCACCCTCTTAAATATGCTTAATGGATATATATTTCCTTCTCAAGGGGATGTGAGTGTCCTTGGAAAGACCTTGGGAAATTATGATATGAGACAATTACGTAAGTCTATTGGTTGGGTCAGTTCAACTATTCAGGATAGACTTCACGGCTATGAAACTGCTCTGGATATTGTATTAAGTGGTAAATTTGCTTCTATTGGACTTTATGATGAGCCCAATGATGAGGATACCAAGTTAGCTAATAGTCTCCTTGAAAAACTATCATGTATGCCTTTTGCCAAAAGACATTATCAAACCTTATCTCAAGGTGAAAAACAGAGGATATTGATTGCAAGGGGCTTAATGGCACAGCCAGATCTATTAATATTGGATGAACCTTGCACTGGGCTGGATATATTTGCTCGTGAAAATCTTTTGGAGATAATAGATAAACTTAGTAAGGATATTGACTTCCCTACTCTTATTTATGTAACTCATCATATTGAAGAGATCTTACCAAATTTCTCTCATAGCCTCCTTTTAAGAAGAGGCCAAGTTTATAGCCAAGGGAAAACAGATGACATGCTTACTTCTGATAATCTATCTAGTTTTTTTGAAGCACCTATTATATGTGAAAAATTCAAGGACAGATATTTATTATCCCACCTGTAAGCAAAATAAAAGCCCTAATTAATCAACTTTAGTTTTTACTCGTAAGTGATTTTAGGGCTTTTCTTATTTTAAATAGGTCTAATAGAGTATGAAATGCCTATATAGATGATAGATTAAGGGATATTCAGGATTTATAACAGCTGTATTCCTTTTCTTATCATGTATTATAGCCAAATCTGTATTCTCATTTAATATCTCTGTAACATCGCTTAGCAGCAAATCAAAGTTATCTTCATTTATAACAGGGCCATACTTTTCACAGGCTATGCCAATAGCTCCTTCATTTTCACTTGGATAATAATATGAGTTCCCAAATATTCTGCACTTAAAAGGCCTAACATCATACAATTGGCATAATTGACTATCTTCATCCAAGAAGGCACAAGGAAAACTTGTCTTATCTATGGATTGATTAACATCATCTATTTCAGGTGATGCTGTACTAGTTAAGAGTTTAGAGACTTGTGGATAGTCCTTTTCAAGTATCTTCCAATATTTATCTACTCTATTAATTAGGTCATCTAGTTTTTCTTTATCCCATTTCTCTAATTCTCTAAGAATTAGTTCGAATTCAACACTTTGAATGGTGTAATAATCATAGCAACAATCGCTACATCCAAGAACACAAAGGGTTTCTTCGCTGACATTTAATCTGTGATTATTTTGCTTCTCATTAAGCTTACCATATACTTTTAATTTAGCTGCTTCTAGACTGTTTTCATCAATGTCTGGATGACATTTCTTAGTTTTTTTGCCACTCATGCAAAAACATAAATCATTTCTTCCCATAATCTTCTCCTGTTCCTAATTCCAGTAACTTGTACAAAGTATTATTTAAGAAATCAAAATCAAGTATTTACATTTTGTATTTAATTTTTATATCTCTCTAGCTATTTCATTTTCAGGATAACTTATCCAGTCACTATAACCTCCCACATAAAGTGCAGGCTTTAGACCTATTTCATCCATGAATATAAGATTTACTGTAGCAGTAATTCCTGATCCGCAGTGGACTACGACTTTATCGTAGTCTTCCAGGGATTTAAAGTGGTCTTTAATTATTGTTTCATCTATATGGTCATAGAAAATTATATCCGTCCAAGGAATGTTTATGGCTCCTGGAATATGTCCGGGAACCCTGTCTATAGGTTCTACTTCTCCCCTATATCTATCAGCAGTTCTAGAATCTACTAATACTTGACTCTTGTCTGAGCTTGCCTTCTTTGCTTCTTCTATATCTGCTATCATATCTTCTTGTAGACTTACATTCAGTTCTTTGCTCTCTTTGATTTTTGGCAAGTCAGTAGTTATTGGATAATTTCTAGCTTTCCAAGCACTGTAGCCTCCAAATACTAGATATATCTTTTTAAAGCCAATGTACTTAAGCATCCACCACAGTCTTCCTGCCATTTGGAGATCACTATCATCATATAGTATTACTGTGCTTTCATCATCCACTCCAAATTCCTTCATCCTATCCGCGAATTGATGCATATCTGGAAGGGGGTGCCTCCCTCCATGTTCTTCTAATTCACCCGTAAGTATCTCTTCAGCAGGAACATGTATAGCATTAGGGATATGGTCCTTTTTATATTCTTCCTTGCCAAAACTATCATCACCTAAAACATTTCTTACATCAAATATAATTAAATTTTCATTATCCATATTTTCTTTTAGCCAGTCTACAGTAACTAGATTTTTCATATTAATCGCCTCATTATATATTTATTTAAACTCACCTCGTAATGATTTCTGACAAAATTCCTAAATCATTATTGCCTCCCGATATTACAAAACAAACCTTGTCCTTAGGTTTTTTATCTAAGGATCTACTCATGAATGCTGCAACACCCATAGATGATGAGGGTTCTGCTATTATCTTAGCTTTTTCTACTATTAATTTCATAGCTTTTTTGATTTCCTCATCTTCTACACTTATTATCTTATCTACATACTTCTGAATGATTTCGAAATTATCTGGATTAGCTCGGTCTGTTCTCGTTCCATCTGCTATGGTATCTACCTTATCCAAGGCCACTGGCTTTCCAGCCCTTAGACTTTCTCCATACCTACTTGCACCTTTTGGTTCTACTCCTATTATGGCGATATTTGCTTTAATCCCCTTAGCTGCAATGGAAATCCCAGAAATCATTCCGCCTCCACCTATTGGTACTACTATTTTATCCATTTCTGGTTCATCTTCTAAGATCTCTAAAGCTATTGTTCCTTGACCTGCTCTAACATAATCATCTGCATAGGGATGTACTTCAGTTAATCTCTCATTATGGGCTAGTTCCTTGGCCTTCTCTTCTCTTTGGCTAGCTAATTCTCCAACTAATAAAACTTCAGCTCCAAAGCCTTTGACGTTTTCTAATTTAACAGGATTGCAATTTCTAGGCATTACGATTGTAGCCTTTATCCCTAGACGCTTTGCTGCACAAGCAACCCCTTGGGCGTGATTCCCAGAGGAAGCTGAAACTACACCGTATTGTTTTTCCTGGTCACTCAAGGAGAGTATCTTGTTGGTTGCACCTCTAAGCTTAAAGGATCCTGTATATTGGAGGTTTTCAGCCTTTAAATAAACTTGGCAGTTAAGATATTCATCAAGGGCTGGCACCCTTAATAATGGAGTCTTTATTATATATGGATTTATTCTTTCCCTTGCCTTTTTTACATCATCTAAGGTTATCATTTTATTCCCCTTTCATTAGCTTCTTCGATTTAATAATTACCCAAAATTCAGCTACATTCCACTTTTTAATATCTCATTGCCATAAGTAAAAGCTTATGCTATCATTCATTTTTCCGATTTGACTGGTCATATATTATAAGATAATGTATTCTATAAATAGAAGAAAGTACAAATATAAATATAATATACCATGAAGTGAGGGATGTAATTGAATATACAAGACAAATTTCAAAAGTTAGGTGTAGATAATGCTCCTGGTCAAGAGAATAGTCAAAAGAAAGTTGAATTAGACATTCGTGGTGAAAAACTTGAAGGTGGATTTGTTGACTTTTCCCATGGTGATGTAGATGCACATGAGCCTGTTCCAGGTTCCTTAGAGACCTTTATAGAAGGTGTAAAGGAAGGTGCTTCACAAGCCTATACTGTTTATCGTGGTAAGATAAGTATTCGTCAATATCTAGCTAGTAAGATTTCAGAATTTACAGGAGCTGAAATTGATCCAAATAATTTGATATTGACACCTGGTACTCAGGGCGCCTTGTTCTTAGCCATGGGAGCAAATATATCCAGAGGTGATAAGGTAGCCATTGTAGAGCCTGATTATTTTGCAAACCGAAAATTAGTTGAATTCTTTGAAGGTGAAATAGTTCCTATTAAAATGGACTATATGGTTAATGATGACCGTGCAGGACTTGATCTTAGGGAATTAGAAGATGCATTGAAGGCAGGGGCTAAATTGTTTATTTTCTCAAATCCTAACAACCCAACCGGTGTAATATATTCTAAGGAAGAGATCTTAACCATTGCTAAGTTAGCTAAGAAATATGATGCTACTCTTATAGTTGATGAATTGTATAGTCGTCAAATATTTGATGGCCATCCATATGTACACTTATGTGCACAAGAGGAGATTCCTTCAAATCTTGTAACAATAATGGGACCATCAAAGACTGAATCCTTAAGTGGTTATCGTTTAGGTGTAGCCTTTGGATCAGCTGATATTATCGATAGGATGGAAAAATTACAAGCTGTGGTATCTTTACGATGTAGTGGATATAATCAAGCTGTATTTATGAATTGGTTCAGCGAACCTGATGGTTGGATGGAAGATAGGATCAAAAAACACCAAGCTATAAGGGATGACTTGCTTGAAAAGTTACGCGCAGTTCCAGGAGTGGAAACAAGGACCCCAGAAGGTGGCAGTTACTTGTTTATAAAGATCTCTGAACTTGATGTTTCATTAAGTGATTTCATCAAGATACTACGTGAGCAAGCAAGTGTAATAGTTACGCCTGGTACTGAATTCGGACCACAATTTATTGATTGCTTTAGAATTAATTTCTCACAAAATCACCAAGCAGCAATTGAAGCAATTCAGCGTACTATAAAATTAATAGAGTTGTATAGAAAATGATAGATAGAGAAATCAACCCTAATCCAATAGCTCAAGGTAGATACGTCCCAGCCACACGTACGGATAATATGATATTTACTGCTGGAATGACACCTAGAAAAAATGGCATATTAATTAAATCAGGGAAAATAAAATTATCAGAATCCCTTGAAGACTATAAAGAAGCTGTTATACAGGCTACTGCTAACACCATTACTGCATCACGAAATCTACTTGTAGAAGGTGAAGAGATAGTTAGAATATTAAGCCTTTCAGTTTATGTAAATGCTGAAGAAGGGTTTATATCTCAATCCAAGTTAGCTGATTTTGCGTCGGAATTTTTATACGAAGAATTAGGAGATGCTGGTATCGGAGCCCGAGCTGCTATTGGTGTAGCTTCATTACCAGGGGATGCACCGGTTGAGGTACAAATGGTGGCTTTGATTAAAAAGATATAACTAAAAAAACTTCCGCAGGTTACCCTATAATTGCAGAAGACTGTTA
>CAZPZN010000057.1:0-12464 GCA_964590735.1 uncultured Tissierella sp. | reverse complement strand
GTACGGTTCTGTGAGGGAAAGAGCCGCAAGGCTCAATCTACTCGACCGGGTTTAATACCCTAAAGAATGACCCTAACAATTGTGAGCCGTAAAATTGGCAAAGGAGGTTATTTTATGGACAGAAATACCTATATAGATAATATAGATGTTGAAGAAGCCATATCCAAATATTTTCAAGCTCTCAATATAGGTGGGGAATTTGAGGATATTGGTGTCAATGATTCATTAGCTAGGATTACCTATGAACCAGTTTATGCAAGATTATCATCTCCGGGTTATAATGCAGCTGCAATGGATGGAATAGCTGTAATATCTAAGAATACAGATCAAGCAACCGAGAATAATCCCTTAAGCTTAGAGTTAAATAAGGACTATATCTATGTGAATACGGGAAATCAAATTGTAGACCCATATGATGCGGTAATAATGATTGAAGATGTAATAGAGAAGGAAGATGGAAGTATTCAGATTCTTCAATCGGCATATCCTTGGCAGCATATAAGGCAAATTGGTGAGGATATTGTAGCTACTGAGATGATAATTCCGTCAAAACATAAGATTAAGCCTATGGATATTGGAGCATTAATTTCAGGTGGTACTGAGAACATAAAGGTCTATAGAAAACCAAAAGTTGGAATAATTCCAACTGGATCAGAAATAGTAGAAACCGTAGGTGAAGTAGAAGATGGTAAGATAATCGACTCTAACTCAAGGGTCTTTGAAGCCATGGTGAAGGAATATGGTGGGACACCACATAGATATTCACCACAAATAGATGACTATGAAATATTAAGAGCTGCAATATTAAAGGGAGTAGAAGAAAATGATCTTCTTTTAATAAGTGCTGGTTCTTCTGCTGGAACTAAGGATTTCACCGTTAAACTCATCAGGGAACTAGGAGAGGTTATAATCCATGGAATTGCTATAAAGCCGGGTAAGCCTACGATTTTAGGAATTATAAATAATAAACCAGTAATAGGTATACCTGGATATCCGGTTTCTGCATTTTTAGTAGTAGAAACCTTTGTAAGACCATTAATTCATAAATATATTGGACTTGAAGAAGTAGAAAATGAAACAATAAAGGCTCAACTTTCAAGAAGGGTTGTCTCATCCTTAAAGCATAAAGAGCTTATAAGAGTAAATTTAGGATATGTAAATAATAGGCTTATTGCAACTCCTCTATCAGGTGGAGCAGGGGTAAGTATGAGTCTAGTGAAAGCCGATGGTATAGGAATCATCCCTAGAAATACTGAAGGGATGGAGGCAGGAGAATCAATAGATGTTGAACTCTTAAATCCTATTGCTAAGATAAAAAACACCCTAGTATCCATTGGAAGCCATGACCTTATTATGGATGTAATTGGAGATATGACGAATTTAACCTCTAGCCATGTAGGTAGCCTTGGTGGCATAATGGCGATAAAAAGAGGGGAATGTCATATAGCTCCTACTCATCTTTTGGATATGGAAACTGGAGAATATAATATTAGCTATATCAAAAAATACTTTCCAAATCAGAAGATGGCTCTAATTAAGGGAGTGCAAAGGCAGCAAGGATTAATAGTTGAAAAAGGAAATCCATTAAATATAAAGGGATTTAAAGATTTAATAAGAGATGATATAGTATATGCAAATAGACAAAGAGGTGCAGGCACAAGGGTACTTTTAGATTATCATCTTGGACTTGAAAATATAGAAGAAAATAGTATAAGAGGATATCAAAGAGAGTTAAATACCCATATGGCTGTAGCAACAGCAGTAAAGACAGGCTCTGCATCTGCTGGACTTGGAGTCTATTCAGCGGCTAAGGCGATGGATTTGGACTTTGTTGAAGTAGCCTTTGAAGACTATGATTTCCTAGTACCATTTGAGTCCCTAGAGGACGATAGAATAAAGAAGTTCATAGAAGTAATTAAATCAGGTGAGTTTAAAGATATACTTGAATCACTTGGGGGATATGGATTTAGAAATACAGGGGAAATAATTATAGTCGAATAACCAAAGGGAACAAAAGGCAACTGACCCCTTTGTTCCTACTAACTAAAGAAGTTGGTGATTTTATGAAAGATTCCTTCGGAAGAGAAATAAACTATTTAAGGGTATCCCTTACGGATAGATGTAATTTAAGATGTGAATACTGTATGCCTGAAAAGGGTGTAGATAAGCTAAAGCATGAGGATATATTATCATTAGAGGATATTTATGAGGTTATTAAAGTATTCGTAGACCTTGGAATAAATAAGATCAGGTTTACAGGAGGAGAACCCCTAGTTAGATTGGGTGTAGTGGATCTTATCTCCAAGGTTTCTAAACTCGATGGAGTTAAGGAAATAGCCATGACTACCAATGGAACCCTCCTTGAAAAATATGCTAAGGAATTAAAAGAGGCAGGGCTTAGCAGAGTAAATATCAGTCTTGATACTCTTGATAGAGAAAAATATAAAGAGATAACCCGTGGTGGAGATATTAACAAGGTACTCAATGGTATCAATGCAGCCAAGGAAGTTGGTCTAACACCGATAAAAATCAATACTGTACTGATTGGTGGCTTTAACGAAGATGAAATATCTGATTTTGTAGATTTGACTATGGACAAGGATATAGATATTAGGTTTATAGAACTTATGCCTATTGGTCAAGCTGCAGGCTTTGCCAAGGAAAAATTTATTCCAAATACTAGGATTCTTGAAGCCATAGATGATTTCATACCTGTGGAGGCTAAAGATAAGTCATCTCCAGCGGCTTATTATAGGCGACCAAAGGCCAAGGGAAGAGTAGGGATAATCAATCCTATATCCTGTAAGTTTTGTAAAGATTGTAATAGAGTAAGACTTACTTCTACTGGTAAGTTGAAACTTTGCCTTCATTCCAATAGAGAGATAGACATAAAGAAGGCATTTGATAATAATGAGGATATAAGAAAATTAATTAGTGATGCCATTTTAACTAAAGAAGAAGAACATCACCTTGAAGATAAGGAATATATAAGCCGAAACATGAATCAGATAGGGGGATAAATATGGATTTAACCCATTTTAATGAAGCAGGAAGAGCCCATATGGTTGAGGTAGGGGACAAGAACATTACAAAGAGAAGTGCTATTGCCACAGGTAGAATTAGGATGAAGAAGGAAACATCTGATAGAATCAGACAAGGGTTAATTGAAAAAGGAGATGTGCTTTCAGTAGCTCAAGTTGCAGGTATTATGGGTGCAAAGAAGACCAGTGACCTAATACCAATGTGTCATAATATATTCTTAACTGGTGCTGATATACGATTCAATATTCAAGACGAATATATAGATCTAGAAGCAGAAGTAAAGACTACAGGAAAAACAGGCGTTGAAATGGAAGCCCTTACGGCTGCATCCATTGCATGCCTTACTATATACGATATGTGTAAAGCAATTGACAAAGATATGATTATAGAAGATATCAAGCTTATGAAAAAAACAGGTGGAAAGTCAGGAGATTATATGAGAAAACCAACAGGAAAAGTATTATCCGTTAATATTTCAGATAAAAAAGGTGTAGTAAAGTTACCAATTAAAGAAGGACTATTTATTGAAAACCATGGTCTAGATAATGATGCCCATAGTGGCGATTGGCATAGACAAGTAAGTCTTCTAGGTCTTGAGAGCTTTGATAAGATGAAAAACCAGGGACTAGAGGATTTAAAATTCGGTGATTTTGCAGAAAACCTTACAACAGAGGGGATCATCCTTTACGAACTTCCTATAGGAACAAAGCTTTCCATAGGGGAAACCCTACACGAAGTAACACAAATAGGTAAACAATGCCATACAGGCTGTGCAATAAAACAAAAGGTTGGAAAATGTGTAATGCCCAAGGAAGGGATATTTACCAAGGTCCTAAAAGGTGGACTCATAAAAGAAGGGGACACAATAGAGATTCTTTAAAACAAACAAAAAATCAAAACAGCTTGGAGGGGGCAACTAAGCTGTTTTGATTTTTTGTTCTTAAGCAAATTTTATATAATTAAGTTGTCTTGTTTCTTTTGTTACATTAAAACCAATATAGCCCTTATCCAATAGGTCTCTTTGTAGCTCTAGATTAGCCCATTTTGAAATTACTACATCTAATGGATTATAAATTGTTCTCTCTAAATCACTATGAAGAATAAACCTCCATAGTCCTTCATTATTTTCATCGCCATATTTTTTCTTAAGAGCCTTAATCTTTAATCCATTCTTCATTATATTATAAAGGCTATGGAAATTATATGGAGATACTGTACATAATAGGTGCCTATATCCATCCTCTTTAAGTTGGTTAATAGCAACTTGTAAAGTAAGGCTTTGTAGTCCGTTTCCCCTATATACTGGATCTACTACAGTAGTTTCTAGATGGACTACTTTATCAAGATGATCCTTAGGTAAGTTAATATCAAGTCCCATATTTTTTTCATCCTTGCCTGGGAATCCAATATACCTATAGGAAATAATTCTATTCTCACTGTTTAAAACACCAATAATCCTTGCTCCCTTTTCCATATCTTCAAGCATTGTATCATAGTCATCAAAATAGAATATATCTTTATTGCTTAATCCTTCATATATCTTATGCTCTAGCTCTATAACTTCATTTAATCTAGATTTTTCTAGCAAGACCATAGTATATTCTTCTAATTCTTTATTGTCATGTTTATTCTTGTAAATATGCCCTTTATTTAGTATCATAGAAGGCCTCCTCTCAAACTGACAACTTGATATCCGTTCATAAGTTGTAAGTATATTATACTCCAAAATTATATTTCCTGTCAATAAAAATTAGTTTAAAGTTATGTAAAAACTAGTTACAAAATTGCAACAAATTTCGACTGTGAAAGATTTGTTTCAAATTAAAATAAGAAAAGCTGCTAAAGAAGCCTTAGAGGAAGCTTTTTTGTTACTCATCGAGGTCAGAACGAGTCTATAAAATCAAGATTAAAAAGTAGAACTTTCCTATTCATAATAAAAAAGTAGAACCTTTCGGTTCTACTCATATAACGATGTGATGATATCCCCCGCTTCTTTAAGCGGCCGGGTTCCTTATTCTTCAACAGGTGGTGTGTCATAATCACTCACCTCGTTGCAATGGTGTGAAGTAATTGCTAGGCAATTACCTCTGATATTTAAAGCATTAATTATTTGTACTCAAAAACTAAATGGGTTAGGTCAAATTCTTACTTTAATAAATAACTCGTAAATCTTATGAAATTGACCAGCTATTTATTCATTTAGACTAATAAATTTTTCGATATCTTCCTCAATTAGTCTCAATGAATTCCTAAAGAAGTCTGGCTTAGTAATATCTATATTCATCATCAAAGCTACATCCTTGATATTCTTTTTACCCGTAGCATTTAATAGATTATCATATTCCTTTACAAAATCTTGGTCTCTCTTAAGATATTCTGCATAAAGGCCCTTTGAGAATAGTAGGCCAAAGGCATAAGGGAAGTTGTAGAAGTTTCGACCAGCTGAATAATAATGGGATTTATTTACCCACATGTATGGATGAAGTGTTTCATGATCCAATCCATCCCCATATGCTTCCTTTTGGGCCTCTACCATAATCTCCTTTAATTCCTTTACTGATAATGGATGACTTTTTCTTCTCTTAAATAATTCTGTTTCAAATAAGAATCTAGAATAGATATCAACTATTACTTGGCCTGCATCAGAAATAGAAGATTCAAGAATTCCAAAGGCTTCTTCATCATTAGCTTCCTTAAGTGTTGCATTCATTACTATAGTTTCGCAGAAGATAGAAGCTGTCTCTGCAATTGGCATAGGATATCTGCTGTTTAAGATGGATTCTTCAACAAGGGTTGACCCATGATAACCATGCCCTAGTTCATGAGCCAGGGTTGTCATATCGGAGAAGTTTCCATCGAAGTTGGACATGATTCTACTTTCTCCTATTGGATGAAGGTTAGAGCAGAAGGCACCGCCTCTCTTTCCTTCCCTTATTTCCACATCAAGCCAATTTTTCTCATAGGCACTTTGAGCAAAGTCTCCTAATTTAGCGCTAAAAGTATTGAAATTATCTACTACATACTTTATAGCTTCCTCAAGAGTAAAGGTACGGCTTACATTACCCATAGGAGCAAATAGATCATAAAATGGAAGACCATTTTTATGGCCTAAAACTTCTGCCTTCTTTCTATAATATCTACGGAAGGCTGGAAGAAATTCCTTTATTGCAGTAAACATAGCATCAAGGATTTCCTTATCCATTCTAGATTGCAATAATACTTCATCTAAAGGGTTTTCATATCCTCTCATTTCAGTTAAGGTAAGAACTTCTCCCTTAATTCCATTTAAAGCGCCAGCAGATGATTCATCTATTTTTTTATAGGCTTCAAGTTCAGCTTCATAGGCAATTTTTCTAATTTCTTGCTCTGGATTATGTGCTAGGTTCCTAATTTGAGGAAGTGGTAATGATTTTTTCTCTCCATCTAGTACAATATCTACCATAAGAGTTGAAGTGACCTTGTTTTGAAGATTAGTCCAAGCAGTTGAGCCTGTGTTTCTCATCTTAGAAATAAGGACTTCTTCCTCTTGGCTAAGCATATATTTGCTATGTTCTTTAATTTGTTTAAGATAAAACTCATGGTCTTTCAATAATTTAGAGGATGATATTATCTTATCCAAATTATCAATACTTTTTACATAGGTTTGAAACTTAACATCAGGTTTTGTTGTCTTAGCAGACATTACTGATAGTTTATTTTGGTATTGAAGTGCTTCTTCATCATTAGAATCTACACTAGAAGTTAAACTTGCATAGGCTCCTAACCTTGTTGCAAGGCTAGATAGAGATTTTGAATAATCAATGTACTCTTCAAATTTTTCATCAACATCATCATAATCCTCCAGCCTTTCATCTGCCCATTGGTTAAATTCCTCTATGAGTTTTTCGAAGCTATTAATATCCTCCTGGTAATTATCAGATTCAAAAGAGCTATATAATTTATCTAAGTTCCAACGCATAAAATCCCGCCTTTCATTTAATTTGGTCAGCATTTCCATATTTAAATTATACCATAAAAAGAGGGGATTATTCAGTTCATACCATATTGCAGCCAATACAATTTTGAGTAATGAATACAATTCATAAATTATGGTAAATTATTATACAATTCAATAAATGTATAAGAAATGGGTAAATTACAAAGAGGAGGTAATTTAAATGGATTATAGGGATTATAAGAAACCATCAAGAGAGGACCTAATAGAAAAACTATCACCCGTAGAATATAAGGTAACCCAAGAAAATGCCACAGAAAAACCATTTTCACATGAATATGATAAGAACTTTGAAGAAGGAATTTATGTAGATATAGTATCTGGCGAGCCTCTTTTTTCCTCAAAGGATAAATTCGATGCGGGCTGTGGATGGCCTAGCTTTACTAAGCCTGTAGAGGATGATAACCTAATAGAAAATAGAGATATAAGCCATGGGATGATTCGGACTGAGGTCAGAAGCAAAAATGCTGATTCTCATCTAGGTCATGTATTTCCTGATGGACCAAAGGACAAAGGAGGTCTTAGATACTGCATCAATGGAGCTTCCTTGAGATTTATAAAGAAGGCAGATATGGAAAGGGAAGGATATGGGGAATATTTAATACTATTTGAAGGATAGATTGTGAGAAGCTCCTAGGATTAAATAGGGAGCTTCTTGTTGTTTAGTATATAAATTTTCTGCTTTATTCATTTGATTATGCATATCGAATCATATATAATTAGGTAATATAATTTTTACTAGGAAAGGGTGGTACAATGTCAAGTTTAATAGATAAGTGTACAAAGTTAAGGGAAGCTTCACATTTACTATCTGCCGTATCAACAAGTTCAAAAAACACAGCTCTACAACAAGTGGTAGATAGTTTAAGGAAAAATACTGAATATATATTATTAGAAAATAAGAAGGACATAGAAGCTGCAAGAGCAAGTGGCACCAAAGAAAGCCTAATTGACAGACTGGTATTAAATGAAGAGAGAATAGAAGGAATAATTGAGAGCATTGATACAATTATTAAGCTAAAGGATCCTATTTGGACTAGTAAGGATGTTTGGACTATTGAAAATGGATTAACCATAAGTAAGATGACAGTCCCTTTAGGGGTAATAGGTATAATTTATGAATCTAGACCCAATGTAACAGTTGATGCATTTGCCTTAGCATTAAAAAGCGGAAACTGTATATTATTAAGGGGTAGCTCCACAGCAATCAACTCCAATATAGCTTTGGTTAAGGCAATTAAAGAAGGCTTAAGCTTAAGTGATATAAGCCAGGATGTAATCCAACTTATAGAGGATACGGACAGAGACCTAGTTAAAGAAATGATAACATTAAATGATTATATTGATGTGATCATTCCAAGAGGTGGAGCAGATTTAATTCGTTTTGTAGTAGATAATGCAACAGTTCCTACTATAGAAACGGGTATTGGAAACTGCCATGTATTTGTAGATGAATCAGGTAAAATTGAAGATGCAGTAAATATTATAAAGAATGCTAAGGTTCAAAGACCAGGAGTATGTAATGCTTGTGAAACTATATTAATTCATGAAAGTATTGCTGCTGAGATATTGCCAAAGATATATGAAGCACTAAGTGATAAAATTGAATTAAGAGGGTGCTCCAAAACAAGGAATATAATTAATGTAAAAGATGCTACAGATGAGGACTGGGCAGAGGAATATCTGGATTATATCCTTGCAATTAAGGTGGTATCAGGTATCGAAGAAGCTGTTAGCCATATACAAAAGTATGGATCAAACCATTCTGAAGCTATAGTTACAGAAGATTATACTAATGCTAATTACTTCTTAAGAAGAGTGGATGCAGCAGCAGTTTATGTAAATGCATCAACTAGGTTTACAGATGGTGGAGTATTCGGCTTTGGTGGAGAGATGGGAATATCCACTCAAAAGATCCATGCAAGAGGACCTATGGGAATAAACGAGCTTGTAACAGTAAAATACACTATAGTAGGAAATGGGCAAATTAGAGGATAGGGGTGTAGACCATGATATCTGAGATAATGAATAAAAGTAGGAAGATTGTAATAAAAATAGGAAGTAATACACTTTCAAATAATGATGGAACAATAAATCACGATTTTATAGAGCACTTATGTGAGCAAGTTTCTTTTCTTTTAGGAGAAGGAAAACAAGTTGCCATCGTAACTTCTGGAGCGAGGATCGCTGGCGTCAGCCGTACTAATAAGTGGTCTAGGAAGGAGGACGTAAACTACAAGCAAGCCCTATGTGCAATTGGGCAAGTAGAGTTAATGTCCGCTTATAATAGTCATTTTTCAGCCCATGATATATTTGTTGGCCAGCTTCTATTGACTATGGAGGACTTTTCCGATAAAACTAGAACCCTAAATATAAGAAATACCCTATTTACCCTGGTAGATGAAGGTATTGTGCCAATTATTAATGAAAATGATACAGTAAGCGTAGAGCAGATAAAGATAGGGGACAATGATACCCTATCTGCCTATGCTGCTAGCCTATGGAATGCTGATTTACTTATATTATTAAGCGATATAGATGGTATCTTCGATAAGAACCCTAAGGAATTCAAGGATGCTAAATTAGTTGAAGAGATTACCAATATAGATAAGGCTCTGGAAGAAATTCAAATTGGTGAATCCAATTCCTTTGGAACTGGTGGTATAGCAACTAAGATTGAAGCAGCTAGAATAGTAAATCGCTATGGAATTCCAATGATATTGGCAAATGGGAAGCATGATTATATCCTAAGAGACTTATATAATAATGAAGCTAAAGCAACTATATTTTTACCTGAATAAAGATAGCTGATAGAGTAAGGGAATAAATATAGTTAAGAAGAGGTGAAATATGGATAAAAAAATAGGTTTTATTGGATCAGGTAATATGTCATCAACTATTATTCGTGGCCTAGTAGGAAATTTTGAGGATATAAATAAGTCCATATATGTTTCCAATAGATCTAGAGAAAAGGCAGAAAAACTTTGCAGTGAATTAAATATGAATTTTAGCGAAAACAATATAGATTTGGTTAAGACATGTCATGTAATTTTCCTTGGAATTAAGCCATTTATCTATGATAAGGTTCTTAGTGAAATATCATCATATGTAACAGAGGATAAGCTAATAGTCTCCTTGGCTGCCGGTGTATCAATGGAGGATGTAGCAGGATACTTTAACAATCCCGCAAAGATTATTCGTATAATGCCCAATGTAGCAGTAAATGTAGGGGAAGGTATGATTGCCTTAAGTTCCAATGATAATGTGGCTAGTGATGAAACTGATTTCATTGTAAATTTACTTAGTTCTATCGCCCTTGTTGATAAGATTGAGGAAGGTCTAATGGATGCTGTGACTACCATAAGTGGATGTGGACCGGCCTTTATAGCCATGTTCGTGGAGGCATTAGCTGATGGAAGCGTCCTATATGGTATGCCTAGGGATAAAGCCTATATCTATGCAGCCCAAACCTTAATCGGTACTGGAAAGATGATGCTAGAAAAAAATATCCACCCAGGGCAGATAAAGGACATGGTTTCATCCCCTAAGGGTGTAACCATAGAGGGAGTTTATGCACTAGAAAAAAGAGGTTTCAGAAACATTCTCATGGAAACAATAGAAGTTTGCAATAAGAAAATGGGACAATAGGATAAAAAAAGCAACTACTCTATAAAAGGTAGTTGCTTTTTTTGTTATCTATTTATCCTTAGTTCCTATACTAAGCAATAGATTTAATCCTATACCTACAACTGCTGCCGTAGCAATTGCTGGAAATTCCATACCGAATAATGGGATCATGCTATTTGGATAGTTGAATGTTCCACCAAGTCCTACTATAAGTATAACTGCTATAACTGCAAGGCTCTTTGACTCAAACATATTTACTTCTTTATCCATCATAATGGTAATACCTTGTGCTGCTATTACACCGAATAAATATATGGATAACCCGCCTATAACTGCATTTGGTATAGAGTAGATTATATTAATAAGAGGTGTAAAGCAAGATATAACCATTGTAATTATTGCTGCTGCAACTAGAACTGGAACGCTAAAGTTCTTAGACAAAGCCATTGCGCTAATGTTTTCACCGTAGTTTGTTCCAGCAGGTCCACCAATAAGACCGGATATAATATCTCCAAGACCATCCCCAATAAGGTTAAGGCCTAACTTATCTTCTATTTTATAGGTTTTCTCAGATTTCTTCTTTTTAGCTAAATCATTTACATAGATGTCCAACTGATATATATGGGCAGTGGATTCTGGTATTGTAGCTATTGCGATAGGCATAATTGCGGCTACTGCAGCTAAGCTTGGTTTAGGGAATGTAAATATTGGAATATTTACTATTGAAGCTGATTGGATAGTGTTAAAAATTACAAATGGAATCCCTGTAGCATTGCTTATAATTAAAGCAGCTATATACCCTGTTAGAAGCCCAAAGAGAATAGGGAATTGGCTTAATGTACCTTTTAAGTATACTGAATAAATAATAGTTGATAATAAAGTTATAATTGCTATTACCCATGCCATATCCCCTGCAAATGCCATTTGACTTTCAGCAAGACCTGCTGGAATGCTTGATGCATTGGACAATGCATTAGCTGCAAGGGATAAACCTATGATCATTGCTATACTGCCTGTTACTGTTGGTGGAAGTATCCTATCTATTACGTTCTTACCAATTTTGTTTATTATAAATCCTGCAAATATAGATATAAATCCAGACATTACAATACCAAATTGTGCTATTGAAATTTTCTCGTTTAATGAATATCCAGCAAAGGCTTCTGCTCCCATGATGGATGCTATCGCTGCAATATATGAAAAGCTTGAACCATAGTATAAAGGTATTTGACGTCCAGTTACCAATATAAATCCTAATGTTGCCAATCCACTGGCAAATATAGTTGTAGAAACGTGAAATCCTGTTATAAGAGCAACTAAAACTGTTGCAGGAAACATTACTACAATTTGTTGCAAGGCAAAGAATATGAGTTGAAAGAATGGTGGTCGTTCGTCTGGTAAGTATCCTACTACTTTTTCATTTGTTGATTTTGCCATTATCGTTCCTCCTAGTATTTGTTTTAACTAGTGCAAAATTCCAAAAAAATAATCTTGCATCCGCAAGATTTATACAAAACCACATAGGTATAGACAAATTCGCATAGCAAATTAGCCTTTATGGAATTATAATCATCTTACTGGTTTCTCTGCACCAATTTAAAGATTGTTTTTTCTCTTAACAATTATGCCATATAAATTTGACTTTGTAAATACAAAAAACGACAAGATATTAGAACCTATCTTACCACATGTTAAAAATAGAAAAGCTTCCTATCTTGATGAAGCAATATTTACAAGTAAGTCTCACTTAAAGTTTAGTGAATTATGCACAAACATAAAAATAGGGACAGTAACTCTGTCC
>CAZPZN010000056.1:0-12645 GCA_964590735.1 uncultured Tissierella sp. | reverse complement strand
AACAAGACCATTTGATACGTCTTTGCCTACAAATGATTCTTGGAATGCAGGGTCATCAACTATTCTAGTTCCTAGTCCAGGAGTTTCAGTTTGTTCTACAATTCTTATTTCAGTTATAGTAGCATCCAGACCTATACCTGTTACAGTCTTAATTTCCCCACCATAACCACCAGATATAGTCCAGAATGAATATCCTACCAATTCGCCAGCCTGTTTCGCTTCATAAACTTCTTTAACAAATCTATTGTTTGCCAATATCTCATCTAATTTGGCAGGATCTAAAGCTACGAATTCATCAGCTTCTTTAAATACTAATCCGTTAGGGCCAAAACCTCTATCATCCTCTTTTTCTTCTACTACAGGCGTATCTGTAAAGAAGTTTAGATATGCCTTTCTTGCACCATTTACTCCAGCCATTACACCACTTGCAGAAATAGTTGCACCGGATAATGCTTGAATTTCATTATCTGCTGAAGGAGCAGGAGCTAATACTAAATCACTAGCTGAACTCTTACCTACATATGATGCTGCATAGGCAGGGTCATCCACTACCTTTGTTCCTAATCCCGGCGTTTCAGAGTTATCTAAAACTTTAATCCCTGAAATTGTTCCATCAATATTAAATCCAGATACAGTAATTAAGTCTCCACCATAACCAGCAGACTTAGTTCTAAAAGCATAACCTATGATTTCTTCGCCCTTCTTTGCTTCAAAAACTTCCAAAACAAATGTATTTTCAGCCATTATTTCAGCAAGTTTTTCCTCTGCTATTGGAGCAAAATCATCTGCTTCAGTCATTAGCTCAGCATATGCTCCAAAACTTTCTTCCTTAGCTCTTTCAGCAATAATAGGTGCAGTTACGCTGTTTGAAAAAGCAAGAACTCCACCTGCAATAGCAGCAAAAATTAATAGTACTGCTCCAAATCTAACGGTTTGTTTCATTTTTTCTTACCTCCCCAAATACCCTTGGTTTTGTCCATTTTTCAATAACTGGGCTTGCTACGTTCATTATAAGGATTGAGTATGATACACCTTCCGGCATACCACCCTTTACTCTTATAAGAGCAGTCAATAAACCACAACCAAATGCAAAAATTATCCTACCTATTGGGGTAACTGGCGTTGATGAATAATCAGTAGCCATGAAGAAAGCTCCTAAAATAAGTCCTCCACCTAAAATATGATAAACTAAATTTCCCGCATCTACACCTAATAGTAGCAACATTACTACAGTAGTTACTATGTATATAGCCGGTATTTTCCAATCGATTACCTTTCTTACTATTAGATATGCAGCACCAATTAATAGTAGTATTGCTGACGTTTCACCAATAGAGCCGCCAATATCTCCTATTAGCATTCTTTGAATTGAAGGTAATGATCCTGCTCCACTTTTAAGGATGGCTAGGGGAGTTGCACTACTCATACCATCTGGATTTATGTAAGTTGACATTATAGCTGGCCAGGATGCTACTAATGCTGCTCTAGCTGCCAATGCCGGGTTCATAAAGTTTGAACCAATTCCACCGAATAATTCCTTTACTATTATAATAGCAAATCCGGCTCCAAATACTGCTACCCACCAAGGTGCTTGAGCTGGCAGGTTAAATGCTAATAATATACCTGTTACTACTGCACTTAAATCCCCAATTCTTGTTTCTCTCTTTAATAACTTTTGAATTCCAAACTCAAAGGCTACTGCTGATGCAACTGTAACCAATATAAGTTTAATTGCATTGATTCCATAGAAATAAATACTTCCAATCATTGCAGGTGTTAAAGCTATAATAACATCCAACATAATACTTTTTACAGTTCTAGTGGACCTAATATGTGGTGCTTGAGATACAGTAAGCATGTCATCTAACTGTAATCCTACTGACTTAATATCTTCCATTATATTTCCTCCTTGCTTAAGATTTTTTTCTATTAGCTTTTATTTCATTTTTTGCATGTTGAATTGACTCAGCTAAAGGTCTCTTAGATGGGCATATATAAGAACATGTACCACAAGCGATACATGCTTCTGCATCATATTTTTGAGCTATTTCAAAATTATCTTTTAATGCATATGCGCTAATATATAAGGGTTGTAGATTAACTGGGCATACTTCAACACACTTTCCACATTTAATACAAGGATCTACCTTATCTACTTTAATTTCTTCTTCATTCATTACTAAAATTCCGGTTGTGCCCTTAGTAACCGGTGTATCCAAGGTAAACATAGCTGTTCCAGTCATAGGACCTCCAGCTAGTATTCTAGCAGGCTTTCCATTGAAACCTCCACATTGGTCTATAACTTCCCCTATGGTTGTCCCTATCTTTACTAATAGATTTTTAGGTTCCTTAACTCCATTACCTGTAACTGTAACTACTCTTTCGATCAATGGTTTACCTTCTATAACAGCTTCTGCTGTTGCCATAGCTGTCCCTACGTTGTTTACTATTCCACCTACATCTTTACATCTTCCGCCTCTTGGTACTTTTCTGCCTGTTACAGCATCCATAATTCTATATGAGTCCCCTTGTGGAAATTTAGTAACCATTGTAGCAACGTTTACCTTTTTATCACTAGCCGCTTTTTTTATTGCTTCAACTGCATCCATTTTATTATTCTCAATTGCTATGTATCCATTTTCTATATCCAAGTATTTCATCAATATTTCAAGACCAGATACTATTTTTTCTGGACTTTCTAACATTATTCTGTGGTCACATGTTAGATATGGCTCACATTCTGCTCCATTTAGTATTATTGTGTCTACGCTTCTATCATCTGAAGTAATTAACTTTGTATGTAATGGAAATGCTCCTCCACCCATTCCAATGATTCCAGCTTCTTTTATCCTAGCTAGTATCTCTTCTTTGGTGAGTGTTAATAAATCTGCTTTTACTCCATATGATTCATGGTATTCATTTAGACCATCTGATTCGATTTCTATACAATCCACATTTAACCCATTTGGATTATATCTCTTGCTAATACTCTTAACTGTTCCTGAAATACTTGCATGTACTGGTGCAAAAGTGCTGGCCTTAGAATCGCCTATCTTTTGACCAATTTTTACAGTATCCCCTACCTTAACTAAAGCCTCACAAGGGGCACCAACATGTTGATGCAATGGGATATAGACAACTTGTGGATCTCTTGCCTTTTCAATAGCTTTCCCACTTGTATAACTTTTATAGTCAGGTATATGATAACCACCCTTAAAAGTGACATTGTCAAGTCTCATACTATTCCACCTCTTTGTATATTATTTGTAAAGAAAATTTACTAAGCTGAAGTATATATAAATATTCTTAGCTTACGATACAGTGTTGATTATTTCGAGGAATTTTTGTTAATTTACTTGTTGGTGCAGGGAAAGAGATTCGAACTCTCATGGTCTAGGACCGCTACCCCCTCAAGATAGTGCGTCTACCAATTCCGCCATCCCTGCAAATGGTTGTTCATTTTGAAATAGAACACCACTTATTATTATAATGATTCTTGCTTAACATTTCAACTTTATTCTGGAATTAAAGCCATAAAACATTTTTCCAGTCCATTATATGGGTTGAAATATGTCGAATTGAGTTCACCTCTAATATCACTATTGTAAATAATAGCCTGATTTCTGAAGAACATACTCATATAAGGTAAATCCTCAGCTATGATTTCTAAAACTTCTTTATATTTTTCAATTTTTAATTCATTAGTCATAGAGTTGTTAAGTTCTAGAAGATGCTGATCTAAATCTGGATTTTCATATTTAATAAAATTATCTTTTTCTATTTGACTTGTGTGAAATAAAAATGATAATTCAGGTATAGTAGAAAGATTCCATCCTAGAAGGGCAATATCAAAGCTTCCTGATTTAATTCTATCATTAAAAGAATTCCACTCCTCAAGTTTTTCCTCTTCGGAAATATTATCATTATAATCAGAATTAAAGTCTAATACTAGATCAATGCCAATTAACTTAAGATCCTCTGCAATCATTTGGGCAGTCCTAACCCTATAAAAATTAGTAGAATTAGTCATTAGTTTCAAAACCAGCCTGTTCCCTTCACTGTCCTCAAGTAGACCATCTGAATTAATATCCGAATATCCCAGATTTGCAAGTATTTCTTGGCTTTTTTCAGGATTGTAGCCATATTTTAATGAAATATCTTCTGATAAATATGAAATTGGATTTATAGGAATATCCGTTGCAGTTCCATGTCCTAATAATATCTTTTGAATTATCTCTTGTCTATCTATTCCGTAGTTAATTGCTTGTCTAAGTTTTCTTCCTCCTTCACCTTGAAATGTTTCATTTCTAAAGTTGAATGCTAGGAATTCATACTCAGATGATACATACTCTATTATATTTATCCTAGAGTTTTGTTGATACTTGTCCCAGTCCACTCCCTGAGAAGGGGTCATATCGATTTGTCCTGCCTCAAAGGCAGTTGAGAATAGTTCCTCATCCTCTAGAACCTTCCCCATTACTATTGATATTGATGGTTCACCATTCCTAAAGTTAGTATTTGCAACTAGCTTAATACTTTTATTCTTTTCATAACTATTAAACATATAGGGTCCTGTACCAATAGGAATATAATTGTCACTTTGAAGTGCAGAAGTAGTCAAGTGAGAAGGAACTATTGGAAAAGTTAAGACTTCCTTTATATTGCTAAATCCGCTGGGAAAGCTTATTTCAACATTAAAGTCATCTATTTTTCTTGCACTCATGGACCATGAGCCAGCATTTGCAAAGGCACCTAAGGCTGTATTCATTAGATTTATATATGTACCTACCTCACCATAGGAGTTAATTGCATTTATAGTATAAATTACATCGTCAGCTGTTAACCTTTCACCATCATGCCAGTATATGTCATTAGGAAGACCTACTAATATTCCATTTTCCATAAGGGAATAGCTAGATGCAAGTCGAGGTATAGCCTCTAAATTTTCATCAAACTCAAATAGACCTTCGAAGATCAATTTACTAAAATAGTGGTAGCTGGTATTATTAGTCATGAGAGGGTTTAATGTAGAAAAAGGGGTTAGGGGCAAATTTACTTCTCCACCATCTATAATTAAATACTCAATATCCTCTATTGGAGGATCATTGCTCATTATATCTAATTCTCCATTACAACCTAAAAGGCTGCTAGTTACTATTAGAGCAGCCATTAAAAATATTTTTAATTTCAAAATATACCTCCTGCTTTAATTGATCTCATTAAATCATTAAGGAAAGTCCTTATATATATAATAACATCTATATATATAGAATTAAAACTATCAGGTTTTTCCAGATAAGTGCTATAGATCAACCTATATACTTTATAATTTGCATTTACCTTCTTTAAATAGTTCTCTGTTTCTTCAAAGGGAATTCTGTCAAGAGAAGATCCATCATCACTATATTCCCTATTTTGTAGCCATTTGCTTACATTTCCACTTCCTGCATTATATGCTGCAAGAACTAGATCTAGATTATTATCAAACTCTTGCATAAGTTTTTTTATATACCAAGTACCGACTCTAATATTTATCTCAGGATCGTATAGCATTTCACCATTGTAGTTGTGGATTCCAAGTTCTTGGGCTCCCCAATGCCCAGTTTGGTCAGCTATTTGCATCAACCCTCTAGCATTTTTATGTGAGACAGCTCTTTTATCATATTTACTTTCCACATTTACAATAGCTGCAACTATAAATGGATCAACTCCTTCAAGACTAGAATATTTATTTATATGGTCTTTATATGCTATAGGAAAAATAAATGATATGACTAGACCTACAATAAATAATCCCAGAACTATTGTAATAATAAACCTAGTAATTCTATTAATTATTCTAACACCCAAAAAAAGATCCCTCCATTAGGCCATAAGCCCTTCAAGCACCAAATCTATATTCTTTTCTAGCTCCTCAAGATTTCCATCATTATGAAGTATTTTACTAGCTCTTTTCCTTTTTTCTTCAACATCCATTTGGGAGTTGATTCTGATGGTAGCTTCATAAATATTGATATTATCTCTTTCCATGAGGCGTTTTAACTGTGTCTCCTTGTTAGTATATACCATCCAAATTTCTTTAAGTTCTAATCCATATATATTAAAGTACTCTATAACCTCAAATAATAATGGTATATCCAAGAATATTATTTCTTCTTTCTTAGATAGTTCATTAACTTGTCGTCTTATTTCATCAAAAACCCTAGGATGGATTATTTTATTTAGAATTATCCTTAGATGATCACTTTCAAATATTATTCTACCAAGCTTTTTTCTATTTATAGTCTTATCCGTCATAAGGATTCTAAGTCCAAAAGCTTCGATTATATCATTATATGCAGGCTTACCAATTTCCACCACCTGTCTGGAAATTTTATCTGCATCTATGACAGAATACCCTTTTTCAATAAGCATTTTAGTAACAGTTGATTTACCAGTTGCAATTCCTCCTGTTATACCAATTAGAACACCCTTATTTTGTATCATACCAGCTGTCTCCAATCATCATATCCACCTTTAATGGGACTGCAAGATCAATAATATTTTCCATTATATCCGTTACTAACTCTTGGACCCTTTTAACTTCATCTTTATGAACCTCTAATATCAATTCGTCATGAACTGTTAGAATCAATCTAGACCTATATTTCTCTTCTTTTAATCTCTTGTATACTTCCACCATTGCCATCTTTATTATATCTGCTGCACTTCCTTGTATAGGAGTATTCATAGCTATTCTCTCACCAAAGGACCGTACATTGAAGTTCTTCGCATGTAGTTCTGGGATGTACCTTCTTCTGTGAAGAATAGTTTCTACATAACCATTTTCCTTTCCATTTGCTACAGAATCATCCATGTATTTTCTTACAAATTTAAAATTTATGAAATAGTTCTCTATATATTCCTTTGCTTCTTTTCTACTTATGTTTAAATCCTTTGATAGTCCAAAATCGGATATTCCATATACTATTCCAAAGTTTACAGCTTTAGCCCGATATCTTAATTCTGGTGTTACATCTTCAAGGTCTACATGGAATACTTGAGATGCTGTTCGACTATGGATATCCTCTTCACCTTTAAAGGCTTCTATCATATTTGTATCTCCTGAAATGTGAGCAAGAACTCTTAGTTCAATTTGAGAATAATCTCCATCAAGCAATGTATATTCCGGACTTTCTGCAATAAAAGCCTTTCTAATTCTTCGTCCATCTTCGGTCCTTATAGGTATATTTTGAAGATTAGGATCTTGACTAGAAATTCTTCCAGTTGAAGCAACGGTTTGATTAAAGTTAGAATGGATTCTATTTGTATTTCTATTAATAAGCGCCCTTAATCCATCTATATAGGTAGATTTTAGTTTTACAATCTGTCTATAGCGTAAAATCTTTTCAATAATTGGATGCTGGTCCATTAGCTTTTCCAGTACTTCTACATCAGTAGAATAACCAGTTTTTGTCTTCTTTATTACAGGAAGCATTAGCTTTTCAAAAAGGACTTCTCCTATTTGCTTTGGTGAATTGATATTAAATTCCATACCAGCATATCCATAGATTTCATCTACTAGAGATCTTATCTCTCCATCATACTCTTCTCCAAGATTTATCAATTCATTTTCATCAATCTTAAAGCCTATAAATTCCATATTAGCTAAGACCTCCACAAGTGGAAGCTCAATATTTCTATATAGTTCATCCATATTTTGATTCTCAATTATTTCATTCATCTTAGGCTCTATTATATATAAAGTTTCTAGTACAAAGGATAGGTGTTCCATAATCTGTTTTTTATCTAGATCCTTAAAGGTTTTCATCTTCTTACCTTTTCCTAAAATAGCCTCCTTATCCTGTCCATATACTCCTATATATTCCTCGCTTAGACTGTTTATTGAATAATTGTTTTGGCTTGGATTGATTAAATATTGTGATATCAAAGCATCAAAAGTATAGCCTCTTAATTCTATTCCCATTCTTAGGAGCTGTACAATATCTGTTTTTAAATTGTAGCCCAACTTTTCTATATTAGAATCTTGGAATACCTCTTTAAATGTATTTATGAATTCATCTTTGTTTTCTTCCAGGTCAATATAGCAGTTTGGTTTATTTGCAACTTTAATACCAATTCCTAAAATCTCATCTTCAATGTAGTTACTTCCTGATAATATAAAAGCAAAAGCAAATCTCCTAGCTTTTTCTATATCATCTACTAGATCCCTAAAATCATCTGAAGTTATTTCATTGAATTCATAATCTACTTTTATTTCTTCCCTTTTATTAAACTCATCTGGAATTTTGTTTAACAAGCTCTTAAATTCCAACTCTTCAAAAATATTTTTAAGTTCTAGATAATTGGCTTCCTTAAGGCTTAAATCCTCAAGCTCCCTATCCAATGGAACATTAGTTATTATTTCGCCTAATTTCTTACTTAAAAATGCTTGGCTTTTATATTCAATCAAGTTTTCTTTAAGTTTCTTGCCGCTAATCTTATCTATGTTATTGTATATATTCTCCATACTACCATATTCGTATAAAAGTTTTAGGCCTGTTTTTTCACCTATACCAGGAACTCCAGGAATATTATCCGACTTATCGCCCATTAGACCTTTTAATTCTATGAATTGCTTTGGTTCTATGCCATATTCTTCAATGATCTTGTCCTTGTCGTACTCCTCAGTTTCGCTTATTCCTTTCCTAGTAATAATGACTTTAGTAGTGTCACTTGCAAGTTGAAGGTAATCCCTATCCCCTGTCACAAGAATACAATCTAGTGAATTCTCCTCTCCTATTCTAGCCCAAGTACCAGCAATATCATCGGCTTCATAATCATTCAAATCCATGGTTGTAATATTCATATAATCGAGTATTTCCCTAATCAATGGAAACTGTTGTGAAAGCTCTGAAGGAGTCTGCTGCCTAGTTCCCTTATATTGATCGTATGTCTTGTGTCTTATGGTTGGACCTTTTCTATCAAAAGCAACACAGATATAGTTAGGATTAAATTCTTCCATAACCTTATATAGCATGGTTAAGAAACCATAAACACCATTTGTATATAAGCCCTTTTTTGTATTTAATAGAGGTAATGCATAAAATGCTCTATGCAATAAGGAGCTTCCGTCTATAATCATTAATTTTTTGTTTGCCACAATATCACTCCTTGTATTTTTATCGGATTATGAGGATTTTTGTCTTCTTATTCTTAGTATACCTTAATTCTAACTATAGGTAAATATTTATTGCATTTGGATGGCTTTTGTGTTAAGATAAATCTTGTCACTAAGCCGGAGTGATGGAATTGGCAGACGTACTGGACTCAAAATCCAGCGGTGGCAACACCGTGCGGGTTCGACCCCCGCCTTCGGCACCAAATATGGGCTGTACATGTTAAAATACCTATTTACAAAAGATAGAAAAATTTAAAGTGTGCAGCAGATAAAAAAAGGACCTGATTAAGGTCCTTTTTTTTAGATTCAAGATGAAAATCCCAGGCTTTATTTCTCTCCTAACTTTACCTAACTATTTTATTAACACTTTCTTATCAATCCTCATACTTTATTATAAAGAGCTATTGCTCTTAAATAAAAGTGAGGTGTTAATTTTGGGTACTGATCTATTTGGTGGAGAAAGAAATAGAGATAGAAATTGTGATAGAAGAGGCATGGATGATTCTTTGTTATTCTTCTTCTTGTTATTGGTAATAATTTTCTGCAACTCTGATATGTTTTAATAGAATCGGGACTAGTTCCCGATTCTTTTATATAATCTTAACTTAGGCTGATAATATATCATATCTACATAGTAGGACTAATTTATTAACACCCATAAAAAGGCTATCAGCCTATTATGGGTGTTGTTTTCACCTGACCTAAGGGTCCCTTACTATCTATATTTAGCAACATTGACTAAATGTTCCTTGTATGTCTTTGCAAATACATGTCCATTCTCACCTAATACATAGTAAAAATAATCATGGTCTTCAGGATAAAGTGCTGCTTCTATGGACTTTCTTCCAGGGGATGCTATAGGTCCTGGTGGTAATCCAGTATTTTTATATGTGTTGTAAGGGTTATCCTTTTCTAAATCAGCATATAAAACTCTTGTCATATGTTCCTTACCTTCACCAAGGCCATAAATCACAGTTGCATCAATCTGAAGCAACATATCAGTCTCTAATCTATTATAGATTACTCCACTGACTGCTTTCCTCTCACCATCATTATAGGCTTCCCTCTCTATTAAGGAGGCTATGGTTAATATCTGATGTGGACTTAAGCCCAATTCTTCAGCCCTTGCTATATATTCATCGGTAAAAACTTCCTCCATAGTAGATATAAGTTTTGAAACGATACCATCCATTGTCTGTTTATCTGTAAAATAATAAGTATCTGGAAATACATATCCTTCTAGATTAAAGTATAGATTTGATGTATCAAAATCATAGCCCTTGGCAGAAAAATATTCATTAGTAGCCTCTATAAATTCAACTGCAGTTCCTAAGCCTACTTCTTCAACTCTTTGAGCAAATTGATACAATATAAATCCTTCTGGAAAAGTAACTTTAATTTGATTCTCTTGTTCACCTTTTTGGATTATCTCATATATGTCTTGAATATTAAGAGATGGTTCTATTATATAATTACCTGGTTTAATATTCCTGGCTATATCCTGTCCCTTATACTTAAACCACAATTTACTTCTAATAACTCCCTTTTCATGAAGATCATCTGCAACTTTAGAAAGAGATTCACCTTGAGCTACAATAATACTAACTTCTTCATTATTTGCAGCTTGTGATAAAAAATTAGGTAAAAATGACCCTGCTACAAGTGCTATTAATACCAATATTATTGTAAATAATACAAATTTCTTCATAAACTCCTCCTATGTTACTTTCCTAAGTATAATATATCAATTGAATGGGCTTATTGCAACACCATAAATTCAGCTCTTAGTATGCAAATTACATCATCTCTTACAAGAAAATATTAAGTTGTAATCATTTCATCCTTGACATCTTTACAAAAACAAGATATTATATGTATTGATGATAATGATTATCATTTATAAGACATTACAACTTAAATAGTAAAATACAAAAGGAGATGATTATATGTCATTAATTGGTAAGGAAATAGAAGCTTTCAAGGCTCAGGCTTTTAAAAACGGTGAATTTATAGAGGTAACAGAAGAGAATTTCAAAGGAAAATGGTCTATAGTCTGTTTTTATCCTGCAGACTTTACATTTGTATGCCCTACAGAACTTGAAGATTTACAAAATAACTATGAAACCTTTAAATCTTTAGATGCTGAAGTATATTCAGTATCTACAGATACACATTTTACACATAAAGCTTGGCATGATAGTTCAGAGGCAATTAATAAAATAACATATACTATGATAGGAGATCCTACTCATACCTTATCTCGTAATTTTGATGTCCTAATTGAGGAAGATGGCCAAGCAGATCGTGGTACATTTATTATAGACCCAGATGGGGTTATTCAATCTATTGAAATTAATGCTGGTGGCATTGGCCGTAGTGCAAGTACATTGGTAAACAAGATTAAAGCTGGTCAATATGTAAGAAAATATCCAAACCAAGTATGCCCAGCAAATTGGGAAGAAGGTTCTGAGACCTTATCTCCAGGAATAGATCTTGTAGGCAAAATCTAAAAGTAGATATACTAGTAATTAATAAGGTCCCAGAAAAAGGGACCTTATCTATTTAAAATCTAAGAACAGCTGCTACAGAACTCATATCTGGTATATTTTCAGAACTAACGCTAAATACATTTCCACCTCTAGAAAGAGTAAGAATTGATGCATATTCCATTAAATCTTCATCCCCATCTTTCTGAGATTCATGAATTCTCATTTTATTTCTATCATGATCATACTTTCCCCATTTTTCCACACTATTATCTAAGAATAAGGATTCGACTTGCCCACTAAAGGCTGCAGGTATTATCTTTTCAAGAGAATTAGCATATAGTTTATTTTTTTGTCCATAAAACTGTTTATACTTATCCTCTGCTTGAATTCTATCCTTACTAAATAGGGGTTCAACTATTTTCCATGCCATATCCTTAAGCTCTTCTCCGTTTAACAACTCAGGATTACCTCTTATAAAGTCATCAACTATATAAGGATAATTACTCTTTTCCCTAAATATAGGTATCAGATATTCAACTCCTGCTAAAACCATAGGAACCATGTCTTCCTCATGAACTCTCATTATAGCATCATCTATAGCTCTAAAATACCTTGTGAGTTCATTTTTCTCATAATCATTTTCATTTGCTTGGGCTTGAGTTACCTTATTGTAGGAAAGTTGATTTTTACCCTGGGGTGACGAAGTTCTTATTTCTAACTTAGTTCTAGGATCATCGTCTACTTGCATATCATGCTGACTATCAGGCGCATCTTCTAATTCAATTTCTTTAACAAATTGTCTAGTACATCTGAATAGTCTTACTTGATTTTTACTAAGAGCGAGTACATTGAATTGACCATTCCCATTAAATAAAGGAAGCAGTGGTTTTAGGTGAATTCGTTCTGATATTGTAGCAGACTCACTGAATTCAAATGGGAGCCTAAAATATTTAACACCATCTTCATCTAAAAATAGTGCCAATCCATCTCCTTGAT
>CAZPZN010000055.1:0-12764 GCA_964590735.1 uncultured Tissierella sp. | reverse complement strand
TGAATCAAGGACAGTGGATGTTCATGTTAGAACCTTAAGGTTAAAGCTAGGTGACGCAGGGAAACTTATACAGACCATTAGAAGTGTAGGCTACAAGATAGGGGGATAAGGGTGGGAAAAAGGATTTTTAAGTATCTTGTCATACTTACATCAATAATTGTCCTTGCGACTTCTTTTATACTTACACTTTTGTTTTATAATATTAACATAGGGCAACCAGGTGCAGACCTAAGTCTAAGCTCAATTTTATCCATTGTTCTACCAGTTACCCTAATAGTTTTGCTATTTATCTTGGTATTTCTCTATTTCTTTTCTTCTAAATTGACGTCTGTTCTTCTTAAACCACTAGATCAGGCAGCACATGAAATAGAATCTATCCTTACTGGTGATGAAGTAGAAAATACTTCTAGCTATAAGGAGTTAGAACCCTTTATGGTAACTATTAAGAAGCAAAAAGAAGAGATAGAAAAGTCTATTAGTGCACTAAAAGAAACAGAGAAATACAGAAGAGAATTCACTGCAAATGTAAGCCATGAGCTAAAAACCCCCCTTACATCCATCAATGGATTTGCTGAGATGATTGCCTCAGGTATGACAAATGAAGAGGATACAAAGAAATTTGCTAGGACGATCCATAAGGAAGGCTTAAGGCTCTTGGATTTAATTGAATCCATAATTAATTTATCAAAGATAGAAGGCCAGGTCGAGACCAAGGATGTTTCACATGAAGCTGTAGATTTATATGAAATAGGACTAAATACCGTTGCTAGACTAAAGAATATAGCCGAAGAAAGATTTATTGAATTAAGTTATGTAGGAAATAAAACCATTGTTAATGTAAATAAGCGAATGATGGAAGACCTTTTTTCCAACCTTATTGACAATGCTATTAAGTATAATAAAGTAAATGGACGTGTTGATGTAAATGTCTATATAGAAGGAAAAGATGCAGTAATAAAGGTAAGGGATACTGGAATGGGAATATCCAAAGAAGAACAAGCCAGGATATTTGAAAGATTCTATAGGGTAGACAAGTCCAGGTCTAAAAAGATAAGCGGAACGGGTATTGGGCTATCCATAGTTAAGCATATAGTAGAATACCATGATGGGAAGATTTCCTTAACAAGCGAAAAAGACCAAGGAACTGAAATAGAGACAGGAAAATTAACAAGGTGAATATATCCTCCCCTTCTAGGTGAAGATACTAAGCGGCCGTGTTCCTTGTTCTACAACAGGTGGGTGTTTAATCACTCACTTCAGCCACCGGTGTGTAGAAACTGCAAGCTGTTTCATCGATGCTTAAGAAGCACTGGGGGAAGCTTCAATCTTTGCTAGGCAAAAGAAAAAAGCATAAAAGAAAAGTAGCCTAGGCTACTTTTCTTTTTTTAATGCCATATTTAAAACTAATGCTGCTATGGTACCAGTACTTATTCCAGATGAGAAAATCATCCTTAAAGTACTTGGTAGATTCTCTACTAATTCTGGTCTGAATGTAACACCTAATCCTAAACCTAAGGATACTGCAATAATTAACAGATTTCTGTTATTCATTCTTACTCTACTTAAGGTTTTAATACCAGATGAGGCAACCATACCAAACATTACAATTCCTGCTCCACCTAATACTGGTTCTGGCATAAGTGCAATAACTGCACCTAATTTAGGGAAGATTCCTAAAATCATTAAAATAATACCAGCGATTATAACTACAAATCTACTTGCTACCTTAGTCATAGGGATTAATCCTACATTTTGACTAAATGAAGTGTTTGCTCCTGCTCCAAAGAAACCAGCAATAAAACTTCCAACACTATCAGCTAATACTCCAGACCCAACATCATCGTCAGAAAGCTCTTTTCCTGATGCTTCGCCTACAGCCTTAAGACAAGCAACCGTCTCTATTGTTGTTACTAAATATGCTGCTATAAATGGAACTACAACGGCTGGGTTAAATGTTACTCCCCATCTAAAGAGTTCTGGTATTGCCACCCAACCAGCTTGGCCAACTGCTGAGAACTCTACCATTCCAGTTACAATAGCAATTATGTATCCTATAACCATCCCTACTAATACAGAGGCTGCACTTATCATGCCTTTACCATAGCTGTTTAAAACGATTATAATAGTCATTACTATCATTGCAAGTCCTATATTCTGTAGACTACCGTAGCTAGGAGATCCAACCCCTCCAGCAATCCAATCCATAGATACAGGAACTAAAGTTGTACCTATTAATGTTACTACAGTCCCAGTAACTACAGGTGGGAAAAATTTCATAAGAGGCTTGATAAATCTACTTAAAATCATTTCAATAAAAGATCCTAAGATTGTACCGCCTATTACACCAGGCATACCAAAAGCCGTTCCAACTGCAATTGTAGGAGCTACAAAGGTAAAGTCCGTTCCCATTATTACAGGAAGCCTTGCACCAACAGAACCAATTCCTTTAGCCTGTATTATGGTTGCTATACCAGCAACAAAGATTGCAGCATTTACTAAAAATGATACGTCTGCTACAGATAATCCTAAAGCTCCACCTACAACTAGGGGAACAGCAACTATTCCACCAAATGCAGCTAGGATATGTTGAAAACCTAATAATATAGATAATAACAAAGGTGGCTTGTCATCAATGGTATAGATGATGTCTAATTCACTTTCTACATCATTGCTAAAGTTTACTTCTCGATTAAGTCTAATACTTTCATCTGTCATATATATTCCTCCTTCTAATATGTTCATTTAAATGATAAGGTTTTCCTTACCAAGTTCATTGTGTATATTCTACAAAAATATTCTAGAATAAGTCGTGGGGATGTTGTATTATCTTATGTAGAAACTGAAAAGTCCAAGAAAATTGCATAATTATATAGAAACTGTTCTTCATCTTAACCCTCTAATAGAAAGTTGAAGAGCAGTTATTTTTTGACTTGCAAGTGTTGAGATTTAGTGTTATAATAACTTGATGAAAATTTTTATATAAATTTAATCCTTGCTCTATCATAAGGATAGGGCCGATAGTCCACAAGGAGGTGAAACACATGAGAAAATATGAAGGCGTTTTGATCTTTTTACCTAATATGGAAGAAGAAAAGAGAGTTCAGCTTCTAGATAGATTTAAAGGCATAATTGATGCAGATGGTTCCGTTACAACTGTTGATGAATGGGGAGTTAGAAAGCTTGCATATCTAATCGATGACATAGGTGAAGGTTACTATGTTCTACTTAACTTCGAAGGTACTCCTGAAGTAGTTAAGGAAATAGATAGAGTTGCTAGAATTTCAGACGGCATTATGAGACACATGATCATTAGAGAAGACGAATAATCTAAGGATGGTGATTTAGTGAATAATGTAACGTTAATTGGAAGACTAACAAAGGATCCTGAATTAAGATATTTACCATCAGGTCAAGCAGTATCAACATTTACTCTGGCTGTAGACAAGGGTTTATCCAGAGACAAAAAACAGGAAATGGAATCAAAGAATCAGCCAACAGCTGACTTTATTAGAATTGTAGTTTGGGGAAAACAAGCTGAAAATTGCGCTAATTACCTTGCAAAAGGTAGATTGGTTGGTATTCAAGGAAGAATTCAAACTGGTAGCTATACTGACAATACAGGTAATAGAATATATACTACTGAGGTTGTTGCAAATCAAGTTGAATTTCTTGAATGGGGAGACTCTGGGAACAAATCTGCTGCTAGCGGTGGATTTGAAGACAAGAACTCATTCGGTGATTTTTCAGGTATAGAAGGTTTCCACCCTGCTGACAATGATGATATTCCATTCTAGGAGGAGGGAAAAAGATGCAAAGAAGATTTAAACCAAGAAAAAGAGTTTGTGCTTTCTGTGCAGACAAATCAAAATCTATTGATTATAAAGATGTAAATAAATTAAAGAAGTATGTTACTGAAAGAGGCAAGATTCTTCCAAGAAGAATTTCAGGCAACTGTTCCAAGCACCAAAGAGAGTTGACGATTGCTATTAAGAGATCAAGACAAGTAGCTTTACTTCCATATAGTGCAGACTAAGATAATAAGAGAGGACTTCCTCTCTTTTTTTTTATCACGAATAGGAAAGACATTTTTGCCTTTTTGTAATGTAATGAGTATAATATACTTATATATTTAATTATATTAGAAATAGGGTATCTACAATAAATATACAGATTTTATGGAAATATAAAGTAAATGAATAGAGGTGGATTATGGACGAGGAAAAACAATTTAATTATGACATTTTAGAGATAATTGGTATTATTATATTTATGACTATATATGCTTTAGTTGGAATCTACCTATTTCCATTTAATTTAGTGTTTTTCCCCATTCCCTTTGTGTTTCTAGCAGTTAGAAGGGGAATAGCACAAGGGATGCTAAGTCTAGTTGTGGTATCTATAACCATATTATTTATGGTAGATATAGCCAATGCCTTGCTTTTCATCTTGCTATTTTTGCCCTTAGTATATACCATAGCGGAAGGAATTAAGAGTAGAAGATCTTCTTTAGAGATTCTTGGGCTTTCAACAGCTATATTGTTTGTTTCAGTTATGTTATTCTATAGTGTAACCCAGAATGTTACTGGAATCAATATTATGAATGAGCTTGAGGAGAGTTTTAACCAAGTTCTTAATACGCAGATTCAAACCTTTAAGGAGATGGGTCTTACTAACTTTGAACTTCTTAAAACAGTTGAGGAACTTAGAGGAACTTATAGGTATGTCTTATGGATTTTCCCAGTAATCATCCTAGTAGCATCTTTATTTATAAGCTATACAAACTATTTTGTTTCAGTTATAGTCTTAAGAAAGTCTGGGCTTGGCATCTTATCAATCCCAAGATTCTCTAGATTCAAGCTGCCAAATAATGTTATGACTGGTGTTATTATAATGTTATTAGCATCATTTGCGGTCAGAGAATTCAATTTATCATTTTCTGAACCCTTATTACTAAATGTCATGACCCTTATATGGGTAATGTTTACAATACAGGGTTTGTCTGTTATAGATTTTATGTTTAATAAGCTAGCTTTAAAGCTTCCTTTAAGAATATTTTTCTTAGGTCTAATCATAATATTTATACCCCTAGGAACCTTAGTTGTATTAGTAGGGATTATAGATACCATATTTGATATAAGAAAATACAAGAGAAGCAATGCCTGAAGGGTGGTCGCCATGAGAGATAAAAACTTTTTTAGTTGGTCCGACACAAAGTTATATCTAATAGTAATAGGAGTTTTGGTAATAATTATAGCCTTTTATCAACCTGTATTGGCTTTGATAGGGGGAATATTATTAGCATATTTAATAATCTATGACTTTAGAAATACCCATGAAAAAAATAAAGAGTGGGCTAAGTATGTAGAGGAATTATCCGACGAATTCGACTCTGCCACCAAGCATGCTATATTTAATATGCCCTTTCCACTGGTCTTAACAGATGATAAGGGAACAGTAACATGGTACAATACTCCTTTTCTAGAGTTAATGGTAGAGGAAGATATTCTAAATGAGAGAATATATGAGCTTGTTCCTGGTCTCAACATGGATGAAATATTAAAAAGGGAAGAGGACGACCCTCTTGATCTACAATATGGCTCTAGATATTATAAAGTCTATCCAAATAAGGTGGATTCAAAGAAGAATAACATAAAAAGCAATATTATCATGCTCTATTGGGTGGATAATACAGATTATGTAGTCCTTAGAGAAACTCATAAGTATGAGAAGAGTATTGTAGGATTAATATATGTGGATAATTACGATGACGTTAAGAGTTCCACTCCAGATATCAATAGACCACTTGTAATGGCTGAAATAGATAAGAATATTAATACCTATTTTTCAAATTATAAGGGTATTGTTAGGAAATACGAGAATGATAAGTACCTAATAGTTACAGACTATGCTGGTCTTGAGGAAATTGAGGCAAAGAAATTCGATTTACTTGACCAAATGAGAGAGCTAAACATTGGAAATACCATTCCTATAACTCTGAGTATTGGGATGTGTTCAATTGGGGAGACTCCTCTTCAATCATATGAGAATGCCAAAGCTGCCATTGACATAGCCCTTGGTAGAGGTGGAGACCAGGCTGTCTTAAGGACACAGTCCGCCTTTGAATTCTATGGTGGTAAGTCTAAGGCTATGGAAAAGAGAAACAAGGTTAAGGCAAGAGTAATAGGTTATGCCCTAAGACAGCTTATAGACCAGACTGAGAAGGTTTTTGTTATGGGCCATAAGAACCCTGACATGGATAGTCTGGGCTCTGGAATAGGTATATTAAGGGCTATTAAGAATAGAAAAAGAGATGGGTATCTAGTTATTAATGGAGAAAACCCTTCAATAAAGAATATACTAGAGAGATTAAGAAGTGAACAACCCTCACTTGTAGAAAAACTTATTACTGGTGAAGAAGCAGAGAAGTTAATTGATAAGGATTCCTTGATGATTTTAGTTGATAATCATAAACCAAGTTTTACAGAAGCTCCCGAACTACTTGATTTGGTGGATAAGGTAGTAGTGATTGACCACCATAGAAGAGGAGCAGAGTTCGCAAAGGATCCTGTACTTACTTATCTTGAACCTTATGCTTCATCTACGTCTGAATTAGTTACAGAAGTTTTGTCCTATATGTCAGACAACACCAATCTTACTAAGTTTGAAGCAGAGGCATTGCTTGCAGGTATTACTGTGGATACTAAGAACTTTAGCTTCCAAACAGGGGTCAGAACCTTCGAAGCTGCGGCAACTCTAAAGAGAGCTGGTGCAGACACTACAGTTGTTAAGCAACTATTTAGGGATGATGTAGGGACCTTTGTAAACAAGGCTGAGGTTATTAGAACTGCAAAAATATTATTTAACGTTATCGCCATTGGTAGACTTGAGGATGAAATGGAAGATTCATTATTAGTTGCAGCTCAATCAGCCAATGAACTTTTGAATATAAACAATGTAGAAGCATCCTTTGTCCTTACCAATATGGGTAATAAGGTTCACATCTCAGCTAGATCCATTGGGGATATTAGCGTTCAACTAATAATGGAAAAAATGGGTGGGGGGGGCCATCTTACCAGTGCAGGTACTCAGTTGACAGACATGAATATAGATGAGGCAGAGGAATTATTGAAGCAAACAATCGAGAAATATCTTAAGGAAGGTGTAAAAATATGAAAGTAATATTATTAAAGGATGTTAAAGGATTAGGAAAGGAAGGGGACTTAGTAAATTCAAAGGATGGTTATTCTAGAAACTTCTTATTTCCAAAGAATCTTGCTGTAGAGGCAACCCCAGCTAACCTTAAGAAGTGGGAAGAAAACAAAAAGTTGATGGAAGAAAAGAAAGAAGAAGAGGTTAAAGATGCAAATGCCTTAAAGGATAAAATTGAAAGGCTTACAGTTGAAATAAAAGCTAAGGGTGGGACAGCAGGTAAATTATTTGGTTCCATTACATCACAGGATATTGCAGTTGCTCTAAACGATCAACATAAAATAGATGTAGACAAGAGAAAGATTGACCTAAAGGATAATATTAAGACTACAGGTCTAAAAGAGGTAGAGGTAAAACTTTACCCTGAGATTTCAGCAAAGATGAAGGTAAATGTAACAGTTGAATAAAGGTGGGTTTTAGATGGAGTTTATAGGTCGTATTCCTCCTCATAGTATAGAGGCTGAGCAATCGGTTCTAGGTGCCATGATGGTAAGTAAAGAAGCCATCAATACAGCCGTGGAAATAATCAAGCCGATTGATTTTTATAAAGAAGTAAATAAGGAGATATTTGAAGCCATATTAGGTTTGTTTAATAGTAATGAGCCAGTGGATTTAATTACCCTTAGTGAGGAACTGCGAAGGAGAGGGACTCTGGACAATGTGGGGGGAATTACTTATATTGCTAACCTCTCTACTAGTGTAGCAACTACAGCAAATACTAAGTATTATTGTAAGATAGTTGAAGAGAAGTCCGTATTAAGAAGACTTATATCCTCTAGTGATGAGATAATTTCCAAGGCTTATGAAGATAATGAGGATGTAAATGCCATAATTGAAAAGGCTGAGAAGAATATCTTTGAAATTACACAGGGCTCTCATAAGGAAGGATTTTCACCAATTAATGAAGTTCTTCTATCCTCCTTTGCTCAAATTGAGGAGAGAGCAGCTAATAAGGGGTCTTTAACCGGTCTTACTACTGGTTTTTTAGATTTGGACAATAAGCTTTCTGGACTACAGAAGTCGGATTTAGTACTTCTTGCAGCAAGACCTTCCATGGGTAAGACTGCCCTTGGAATAAATATCGCTACCAATGCAGCAGTTAAAGCTGGGGCTAAAGTAGCTGTTTTTTCCCTTGAGATGTCTAAGGAGCAATTGGTACAGAGAATGATAAGTGCCACAGCCCATGTGGATTTACAGAAGATCATTAGTGGTAATCTTGTAGATAATGAATGGATGCAGGTAGTAAATTCTATGGGTCCATTATCTCAGATTAATGTATTTATTGATGATACAGCTGGTATTTCTCTAATGGAAATGAAGGCAAAGTGCAGAAGACTTAAAATAGAAAAGGGTTTAGATTTAGTAGTAATAGACTATTTGCAGCTAATGCAACTTGATGGGCATATAGAGAGTAGGCAGCAGGAGATATCTGCCATATCCAGAGGGCTAAAAGCCCTGGCTAAAGAGATGGAATGTCCAGTGGTAGCCTTGTCTCAGCTTTCTCGTGCTCCTGAATTAAGAGCAGATCATAGACCTATACTGTCTGACCTTAGAGAGTCTGGAGCCATAGAGCAGGATGCTGACGTTGTAATGTTTTTATATAGAGATGAATATTATAATCAGGAATCAGAAAAGAAAAATATTGGTGAAGTAATAATAGCAAAACACAGAAACGGACCAACAGGCAATCTAGAGCTTGTATGGAAAGGTGAATATACTAAGTTCTTGAATAAAGAAAATTATATGGACAATTAGTGCCTGGGATGGATTTTGATAATAGAAATCCGTTCACGGTTTCGGACTTGAAGAATTCTAAAGCTCATTCCGTTTAAAAATCCTATAGCTTTCAATTTGCTAACGGGTCTATCTTGTTAGACGTGAAAGCTACTTAACGAATTTTTAACTCCATTGCTAAGAATTCTATCAAGTCCTGCAAATGTTCACTAAATTTCCATTAACAAAATCCTTATCAAGCCTTTATCTGTTAACTCAAGGATTAAATAAGGATGGTCCGTGGTTTTTTTAAATGTGAATTACTCAAATGGCTTCCATAGAAGCTATTTTTTCATTGGAGGAAGAGATGGAAATCAGGGGAGAGAAAATCATAATAAAACCATTGGAATTAGATGATGTATTTAAAATGAGACTTTGGGGATTTCATGATAATCCTTTAATTGCTGACTATAATTTTCCTATTTTGACCGATGAGGAGATAGAGAAGTGGTATAAGACCAAATCGGGAAAGCGAAATAAAAAATACTTTGGAATATTTGATTTTAATGGAAACTTTATAGGTTATTTAGGCATGAAGGATATTAAACTTTTTAGGAAAGAATCCTATCTAGGTCTGGTATTTGATCCCAACTTCTGTAGTAAGGGATATGGAAGTGATGCCTTAAAAACCTTTCTAAAGTACTATTTTATCGACCTGGAAATGAAGAGGATGTACCTAGAGGTGGCAGCATTTAACAAGAGGGCTTTTAAACTCTATGAAAATATGGGCTTTAAGCGGGATGGATATTATTTGGATGAATTCTTTGACCAAAGGCTAAATTTGCAGTCTACATATTACATAGGAGAAAAATCTTCTTTTGTAATAAGTAAAAATAAGATATATAATTATGTTTATAGAATGAGATTAGATAAGAATGATTTTAAATGGATTTAGGAGTGGAAACTATGAGCTTTAGGCTTGAAACAACAGATATGGATTTAGGAGATACTCCTATAGAAAATATATTTATAAACGATTATATGCCCATGGCCAATGGAACCTATGTAAAGGTATATCTTTTAGGTTTCAAATATGCCCATGATAAGGATGAAAAAATCGATGTAACTAATACTACCATAGCAAAGCATCTTGATATTCCACTTGAGGATGTATTAAGGGCTTGGGATTTCTGGGAAGAAAAAGGAATTATTCTTAAGGAAGATAGTCACCAGGTTAATTATAAAGTAAAGTTTTTAAACCTTAAGCAACTATATATAAAGAATAACGTTGGAATGTTTACAACTAAAGAAGAGCCGGAGAAGGACTTGAAATTTTCTACAAAAGACCTTATTGAAGCCAATCAAATGCCTATTATAAACGAAATGTTCAACTCTATTGATTATAATATGAGAAGACAGACCTCCCCTGCAGAAAAGAAGATAATTCTAGAATGGATACATGACTATAATATGAACCCAGATGTTATAGAAAAGGCCTTCTACTATTCTTCTGAAAAGAGGGGCATTAGAAAGATGAACTATGTGGAGGGAATCATCAAGAACTGGTATAGCGAAGGTTTGACTACTTTAGAGGCTATAATGGAGAAGATGAAAACAGAGGACGAAACCTTCTACAATGAACAGCAGATAATGAAATCTCTAGGTCTTCAAAATAGGCCTATAAGAGCTGATGAGAAGAAAATAGTTGAGAAATGGTTTAAGGAATACAACTTCTCCCTAGAAATAATCCTAGCAGGATGTGAGACGGATAAAAATGTTAAGCCTAGTATAAGCTATGTTAATGGAACTTTAAAGAATTGGTTTGAAAAAGGGGTTAAGACCCTAGAGGATATTGAAAACTTAGATAAACCTGTTATAAATAAGGAAGCTGGCAAGGCTAAACCACAACTGAGGAAGGCACCAGCTTATAAAAATAGATTTCATAACTTTGAGCAGAGATCTGATAAGTACTCATCAGATGAGCTTGAAGCCATTGCTAAGAGAAAAAGAGAAGCTTATTCGAAGAAGCTAAAAGGAGAGGCTTAGTATGAATAAGGATATTTTGAGGGAAGTCTACCTAGAATACGAAAAAAAAAGGGACAAGCAGGAAAATGATAGAAAAAGAAGAGTAGACTTCGTCTATAATAAGATTCCTGCCATAAGAAGAATTGATGAGGATATTGAGAAGACCAGTCTTTATATGGCAAAGAAAATTCTTTTAAGCCCAGACAAATATGAGGAAATAGTTGAGGAAACCAAGAAAACAATTGAATCCTTGAGGATGGAAAAGGCATTTTTAATGACTGAGTCCAATATAGACTCGGATTATATGGACCTAAAATATAATTGTGATATGTGTAAGGATAAGGGTTATCTGGAAAGTGGAGAAAAGTGTGGTTGTCTTAAGCAGGAATTAGCAAGTAAAGCGTATAGGATGTCCAATTTAGGAAATGTACTTTCTAGGGAAAACTTCCAGACTTTTAACATAGAGGTTTTTAGTAACAACAAGTTTCCTGGTGAGGACCTAACTCCTAGGGAAAACATGATGGATATAGTAGGAATATCAGAAGGATTTATAAGTAATTTTGAAGAGCAGAATGGTGAAAACCTATTGTTTTACGGTACTACGGGACTAGGTAAAACCTTTCTTTGTAACTGTCTAGCTAAAGCCCTTTTAGACAAGAACAAAATAGTAATATATCAAACAGCATTTACCATATTGGATATCTTAGAAAGAAGAAAATTTGGTAAAGATCGTAATGAAGTCAACGATTATCAGTATAATTTGCTCTTTGATGCAGACCTATTAATAATCGATGATCTAGGAACTGAGGTTACTAATACTTTTACCAACGCTGAGATATTCAATATTGTAAACACTAGGATTATATCTGGTAAGAAGAGTATTATATCAACCAACTTAACACCTGCGGAAATATCAGATATCTACTCAGATAGGGTGTTTTCAAGGATATTAGCAAGATTTATACCATTGAAATTCTATGGTAAGGATTTAAGATGGGAATAAGAGGAAAAAGGCTATCTAATCCTATGATTAGACAGCCTTTTTGTTTTTGCTTGAAGTAATTGAAATAATGTTCTTTAGTTTTAATATCTTCGTTACGGATTCATAAATGGCTATATCCCCTGAGGTATTAATCTCCAAATGGCCATTATCACCATTTTTTTCTAGCTTGTTTTCATAAAGATATTTTCTTATAGCCTTTGATTGCTCGAATCCTGGATCTATAATTTTTAAGTCTGGTGCTATTTCTTTAAATAGGTTTTCTACTATAGGGAAATGAGTACAAGCTAATACTAGATTGTAAATATCCCCTTTATTGAATAAACTATTTATATGAGTAGAAATAACTTTTCTAATTTCAGGGCAATCAAAATTTCCTTTATCAATTAAAGCTGCAAGATCCTTGCTACCTTCTGTAATTATACTTAAATCAGGATTTGCTCTCTTCAAAAGATTTTGATAAATCTCAGAATTTATAGTAAACTCAGTTGCTATTATTGATAGTCTATAAGTATCCATCTTAATAATCTGTTCTACTGTTGGATGTATAATGTCGATTATGGGAAAATTAAACTTATCCTTATATTCATCGATTAAAGTTGACATGGTATTACATGCAACTGCTACAATTTTTACATTATTCTTTTCCATAAAACGCAATACGTTCATAGTAAGATTTAAAATTTCATCCTTAGTACGATTACCATAGGGAACATTTATATTATCGCCAAAATAAATTATATCTTCACCTGGAATCAATTGCTGGATTGACTTAACTACTGTAAGACCGCCAATTCCAGAATCTATTACTCCGATT
>CAZPZN010000054.1:0-12921 GCA_964590735.1 uncultured Tissierella sp. | reverse complement strand
CTCAATTACTGCAAATTCTATAAAAGTAATATTACCTTTTACAAATAATAATAATAATTCATCAAGTGAACGAGTGAACGAAAGCACGAACGAATATTATAGTGAATTAACCGAAAGCGAACGCTTATTAATCAACTATATTAGGATTAATAAGCACATTACAAGAATTGAAGCTGAGAAATTATTAGATGTAAAAAAGACCTACACAGTTAAAATACTGAACGAATTGATCCAAAAAGGGATATTAAAGAGAGTAGGTATAGGTAGGAATACTATGTATGTACTTGATGCGAAATATTCTAATATTTAAACTTTAAGTGAACGAGTGAACGAATAAAACTTAACTCCAAGAAGGACTTCTTCTTGGAGTTAAGTTATTAATTCATCTTTTGTACATTTACAGCCATAGGTCCTTTTTCACCACTTTGAATATCAAAGGAGACACTTTCTCCTTCATGTAGATCCTTATTTGGCCCATTTTCTTTGATTTGAGATTGGTGAACAAATACCTCATCACCATTGTTACAAGAAATGAATCCATAGCCTTTTTCATTGTTAAACCATTTTACTTGACCTGTTATTGACATGATAATATTCCTCCTTAATGCCTATGATATTAGTATTTAGAATTATCAGGATTTTACACTGGATAATTATGGAGACTATAGTTGAAACAGCAGGACCGGAAGTTAGTCATGTCTTATTTTTGTATTTCAAACTGTGTGCATATATAGTATTATTAAATCTAGTAGTGTTTGTTTAAGTAGCAAGTGATTCACAGGTTTACTTATCCAAAAATTGGCGATATTCTTACTAAGGAGACTGTTTTAACGGAGGAATTATTTTGTTTATTAATCAAAAGTTATTAAAACCCATAGATGAAACTAAATATTTGACAGCTGAAAACGCCTGGAGATATAGGACTATACTTAGATTCTTTTACCTTCAATATGAAAAGATGAAGTATTGGATGTACAAGGAGGAAGTATTTGATGAGTTGAAATTGCATAAGGAGTTTTCTAACTATAGCATAGATAATTTAAAGCAGGATTTAGATGTGCTGGTAACTTGGAAGAACCTTACCCCTATACAAGATACCTCTAAGGTGTCTACAGTTGAAGAATTCAAGAATAAACAGTTTAGATATCAGCTTTCTGAATACTCAGTTGAGATTGAGAGGATGACAATAAAGCTTGAGAATATTTTTGTTGAGAATGCATCCCTTGAGCCTTCATTACTGGAAAGACTAAAGGAAGAACTACAGAAGTTCTCCACAATGGTTTATGAAGATGAAAAAACAGTTGGTTCTTGGTGGAGGGATTTAAACGACGATTTTAGAAGACTAAACCAAAACTACCAGGATTATATCGGAGATTTTCATAGTCTAAGGGCTGAGGAAATGATGAAGACTAGGGAGTTTTTAGTCTATAAGGATAGGTTTGTTGACTATTTACGAGATTTTATAAAGAGTTTGCAAGTAAATGTAAATGTAATCGAGAGCATATTAAAAAGCATCGGAGAAGCTGATGAGAGGATGGTTCTAGAAAAGGTTTATGCTCATGAAATTTCAATACCTAGATTAGATGGCCATAGTGATAATGATATTATTTTAGACAATATTAAGGGGAAATGGACAAGTATCAAGGACTGGTTTCTAGAAGATAATAATAGGGATAGTGAAGCTTCTAGATTATTCGATATGACTAATGAAATCATCAGAAAAATAACTAGATTTGCTTCCCATATTTCCGAAAGCAGGAACTCTGCTGCAAATCGTAAGGAAGAATATAAAAAGCTGGCTGAATTGTTTTTATCGTGTAATGATATTAGTGATGCTCATAAGCTATCGTCTCTATCATTTGGAATACTCAGTCCTAAGCATATTAGAGGGGATTTTCATAGAAATACCGATAGTATAAATTCTGGAATATTTGAGGAGGATCCCTATATTTACACTATAAAACCCAGAAGCAGAAACTATAGAGAAAAGGGAATAAAGACAGCTATTACATATAATGAGGATAGGAAAAGAGAGATGCTTAATAGGGTTATGGAAAGAAGACAGGAAGAGAAGGAACTTATGGAAAGCTATATTTGTAATGGGGTTATTTCCTTCGATAGTCTTCCCATTATTGAAGCAAAGGTTAGGACAACTCTTCTCAGATGGTTAGCAAAAGGCCTTGGGGACAAGGATCTTATAGGTAAGACTGAATATGGGAGAGAGTATAAGGTAATATTGCCTGAAAAAAATAGTAGATGTAGCTTATCCTGCCAGGATGGGGACATAGAAATGCCTGCCTTCCAGTTGCATTTTGAGGAGGAAATTGCATGAAGAATTTAGAAAGACTTCTTGAGAAGTACTGGATATTAAAAGATGAGGACAAGGATCTATATTATAGTGTTAAGGATAGTTTGCCTGAGTATATGGATTTCTTAAATGAAAAGCTGGGATATCATATAATTATAAATCCAAACTTGATTAAGTTGGAAAAGCTACCTGGGAAGGCAGAAGCCTGGATGGGCATACAGGAATTTGACTCTAGGATGGAATATGCCTTTCTTTGTTTGCTTCTTATGTTTTTGGAGGATATGGAGAAGGAAGAGCAATTTGTCTTGTCTAATATCACCGAATTTATGCAGGGAAATTACCCTGGGGATGAAAAGATAGATTGGACTTTGTTTAAACATAGAAGATCCCTGATAAAAACTCTACGGTTTGCTGCAAATATAGGCTTAATTAAGGTAAATGATGGGGATGAGCAGGGCTTTGCCAACGATGAGAGTACAGAGATACTCTATGAGAGCAATGGCAGCTCACGATATTTTGTAAGAAACTTTACTTCCAATATATTGGAATATAGCTCATATAAGGATCTGGAGAATACTGACCTGGAGGAAATAGATTTAGATAGAGGAGTTTTTAGAAGACACAGGGTCTATAGAAGGCTTTTAATGTCCCCGGTTGTTTATAATGAAGGGTCGGATGATTGGGATTATGCCTATATTAAAAATTTTAGAAATGTAATCGAAAATGACTTTGAAAAGCATCTAGGTCTACCCCTCCATGTTCATAGAAATGGTGCCATGATCGTACTCCCTGAAAGCCATAGCTTTAGAGATGTTTTTCCAGGAAGTAAGACTATTTCTGATATTGTTCTTCAAATGAATATGCTTATTAGAGAATCCATAGAAAAGCTAGACATTGTCTTAGATAAAAATGACATAGCCATTATTTCAAAGGTATTCTTTGAACAATTGACTATTAAGTTAAAGGAAGAAAATAGCTTAGGCTGGAGCAAGGAATACAGAGAGATGACTATAGATAAGCTAGCCTTGGATATATTAAGTTATATGGAAGACTTCAATATGGCTGAGATAATTAATGAAGCTAGGGAGATTAAGATTTTACCCCTTGCAGGTAAGATTGTAGGAAGCTACTCAAAGGACTTTAAGGAAAGAATGGAGGTGATAAGTTTTGACCAATAGATGGTGTATTAATAAGGTTGGATTACTTAACTTTTGGTATTATGATGAGGAAGAATTCACATTTTCCGATGGCAAGCTTCTATTAAGAGGATCTAATGGCTCAGGAAAGTCTGTAACTATGCAAAGCTTTATTCCTCTTTTGTTAGACGGAAATAAAAGTCCTGAGAGATTGGACCCCTTTGGCTCTAAGGCGAGAAGGCTGGAAAATTATTTACTAACCGAGGATAATGAGGAAATAGAAGAAAGAACGGCCTATCTCTATATGGAGTTTATGAAGGGGTCTAGTTCAAATTCTTTAACCATAGGTATGGGATTTAAAGCCCAAAGAGGTAAGACTCTTAGGTCTTGGGGATTTGCAATTACCGATGGGAGAAGAATAGGACAGGATATCTTTCTTTATAAGGATATGGGGGATAAAATTCCTCTTAGTAAAAAGGAATTGGAAAATCGAATAGGTGCAGGAGGTATGGTAAAGGAAGGTCAGGGAGAATACATGAAGATGGTTAATGACCTTCTCTTTGGCTTTGATGAAATTGAAGAATATGATGAGATGATTAAGCTTCTTATACAGCTTAGGAGTCCAAAGTTATCAAAGGAATTTAAACCTACGGTAGTATATGAGATTTTGGAAAATTCCTTGCAACAGCTTTCTGAGGATGATTTAAGGCCAATGTCAGAAGCTATAGAAAATATGGACAACATTAAGGGAAGGTTAGAGGTTCTAAAGGAAAGCAAAAAGGCAGCTGAAAAGATTAAAGATATATATGATCGATACAATAGATTTATACTCTTTGATAAGGCCAAGGCTTATTTAAATTCTTCTAAGGAATATGAAGAGATTCTAGCCGAAAAAAGGGAGCTTGAAAAGAGAAGTGAAAAAGCCAAAAATGAGTTCGAGGATGCTGCAATAAAGATTAGAGACCTAGAGGAAGAAGAGCGAGTAACTAAAGAGAAAAAAAGTCAACTTGATGTCCATGATAGTTTGAAAATTAAAGAGAAAATTTTTGATTTGGATATAAAAATAGAAGCAGGAAAGAAGGACAAAGCTCAGAAATCTATTCAGTTGGATAATAAGAAGAGTCGTGAAAGAGACCTAGATAGTAAAATAAAGGATAATAAATCCAATCTAGCTTATAAGAAGAAGGACATGGTAGACCTACTTGATGAGATGGATGACTTGTCTTTGGAGTTTGCATTTGATGAGCAAGGATTTATGAGGGCTGAGCTTGAGAAGGATATGGATGAGTTTTACGAGTTTACCTATATCAATAATAACTTTAAAGATCATAGTCATAGATTACAAAGGGCAAAGGATGCAATTGGAGAAAGAGATAGACAAAACAAGGAATATGACAATGCTTTAAAGGAATTGGATAAGGCTAAAGAAGAACTTAGTATAATGGAAAGATATTTAGCCCAGGTTGAAAATCAGCTATTAGAAACAAAGGAAGAATTGATTGAAAAAGTATATAGTTGGAGAAAAGGTAATCAAGACCTTCTAGTAGATGATGAAGTTCTTATTAGAATTTCAAGAGAAATTCAAAATTTCCAAGAGCTGAGTAGTTATGATGATGTAATTGGTCTAGTAAGAGAGGCTTTCAATGCTAGACAGGACTTGCTTAATAAGGAAATAACTGCTTTGAACTTTAGAATCTCTCAAGAAGAGGGTGAGATTAAAAGGTTAGAGGAATCTATAGAGGAATGGAAGAATAAAAAGGAAATTGAGCCTGAGAGAGATGAGAAGGTTATAGCTCATAGAAAACTTTTAATGGAAAAAGGCATTCCTTTTATACCTTTCTATAAAGCCATAGATTTTAAGGAAGAATTATCTGAAGAAGTCAAAGGAAGGCTTGAAGAGGCTTTGCTGGATATGGGCTTATTAGATGCTCTGATTATTCCTGAAGCTTATAAAAAAGATGCCCTAAAGATGGATCCTAATATGGGAGATAAGTATATTTTTTCAGCTCCAAATCTATTCTCACATAGTCTTGCAGAATTCTTTAGATTGGAAAAAGTCGAAGACTCCTTAATTAGTTTTATAGATATGGATAATGCCTTAAAGAGTATCTTTCTAGATGAAGAAAATGGATCGGTATATATAAATGAAAAGGGAGAGTATGGTCTTAGTATTTTAAGGGGTAAGACTAGTGGCAATTATATCCCAAAATTCATTGGTACTACAGCAAGAGCTAGAGCGAGAGCTCAGCAGATTGAACTTTTAAGCCTTGAGCTGAAGGATGTAAAGGAAGAAATTGCTTGCCTATTAGATAGTAGAGATGTTTTAAATAATAGGCTTAGGAAATTAAACGAAGAATTTAAGGCTTTTCCAAGGGATGAGGATCTAAGAACCGCTATAAACTATTTAAAGAATGCAAAATATGATTTGAATAAAGCTCAGGAGACTATTAGTGAAAAGACTGATAATGAAAAAGTCCAATATTCAAAGCTAAAAGAACTAGCTCAAACTGTACTGGAGCTTACAAATAAAATTAGTCTAGCACCTAATTTTGAAGCTTATAGGGAGGCTGTACTAGCTTCTGATGAATACAGGTATAAGCTAAACCTTCTTATCAATCTAAATCTAAAGATAGTCCATGAAATTGAAAATACTATTGTCTTAGAGGAGGAATGGGAAAATAATATTGAAGATATAGAAAATCTAAGTGGGGATATATATCATTTAACTACTAGAATTAAGCAAGATGAGAATTCAAAATCAGCCTTGGAAGAACAATTGGGGCTTTCTGATTATAAGGAAATAGAAAATGAAATCGAAGAATGTATTAGATTACTTAGGGAAATTCCTGAGTTGCTTAAATATCAGTATCAAAGAGAGGCAACTGAGAAAGCAGGCTATAGTCAGGCTATAAAGTCAGTTGAGACCTTAAGTGGAAGGATATCCATTAAGGAAAGCCTATTACAAATTCAAAGAGATATTTTTTCACAGGAATTCAAATTGAATTATTGTGATTTAGAGGACATAGGTGATTTGCATAAGAATGCCTCAAGTGTTATTAGGGAGATTAAAATTCATGATAAGCATGATAGGGAATATTTGACCCAACAGCTTATTAGTAAGTTTACAGAGAATAATCAGCATTTAAGAGAATACGTTTTAAGGATTGATAATATTTTCGTTTCAGAAGATGATTCCTTTGATTTTAAGGGTCCTATTTCTAAAGGAAAACGACTATATATAACAGCTAGAGTTAGAGGTAAGGAAATTGACTTCTATGAGCTTATGGACTTTATTGAAGAAGGAGTAGCAGAAAATGAAGGCTTACTTAGGGAAAGCGATAGACAGCTTTTTGAGGATATCCTTGTAAATACCATAAGCAAAAAGATTCGTGCCAAGATCTATCATAGCCAAAAATGGGTAGATCGGATGAATGACCTAATGGAAAGCATGAATACCTCCAGTGGTTTATCCTTTAGTCTTGGATGGACCAGTAAAAAAGCTGATAGTGAAGGACAGCTTGATACCAAAGACCTGGTAGAATTATTAAAGCTGGAAGGAAGCCTTATGAAAGAATCTGACCTTAATAAATTATCGGAGCATTTTAGGTCTAAAATCGCTGAGGCCAGAAGAATACAGGATGATTTAGGAAAAAACCAGTCCTTCCATAGTATTATGCGAGAAATATTGGATTATAGGAAGTGGTTTGAATTTAAATTGTATTATAAAAAGACAGGCCAAAACAAAAAGGAACTTACCAACAATGCATTCTACCAGTTTAGTGGAGGAGAAAAGGCTATGGCTATGTATGTTCCCTTATTCTCAGCAGTATTCGCTCGTTACGAGGGAGCAAGAATGGATTGTCCTAGACTTATATCTCTGGATGAAGCCTTTGCGGGCGTAGATGAAAAAAACATACGTGATATGTTTAGGCTTTTAAAAGACCTTAAGCTAGACTATATGATAAACTCTCAGATACTCTGGGGAGACTATGATACGGTACCATCCCTAGCAATTAGCGAATTAATCCGTCCTGATAATGCAGACTTTGTAACCGTCATTAGATACCACTGGAATGGGAAAATGAAGGAGCTGGTGGTATGATGGATAAGGAATGCATAGATTATTTTAAGAGTAAGCCGGGTTTTAAGAGATTATTTGAGGGATTAAAAGAAAAATACAGGTCTCTTGGTAATCTTGGAGGAGTAGTAAAGTTAAATAATTTAACTGAGGATGAGAAAGAAGCCTTATCCGGCCTATTTAGAAAGGACTACTATAGTAAAAAATCTGCAACAATTAAGGTAGAGCAAATATATAAGGCACTTGAGACTACTAAGTTTCAAGGTGTAGACTTGGAAGAGGTGGTCAGAGGCTACTTTAAAGGAGAACTTATTTCCAAAAAAGAGGAAAGGCATTTATATAATACCCAAAAAGACCTCTTTTTCCAGGAGATACTATTAGATTTTAGGGAGACTAAAGCATTTGAGTGGCTTTACTTTCTATTAAAAAATAAGTCAAATGCCTATAGGCTACTATCTCAAAATTATGATAAGAATAAGGTTGACCTAAGGGATAAGCTAATCCTTGTTATGGAGGGGCTGAATAAGCTATCCTTTGATAGCTCGGACTTGACCCGACTAGCCCTGTTCGCTTCTAATATTAGTAGAAATCCCCATAGCTTCGATGACAACACCTTGGCCGGGACCCTTTTAATTTACGGAATAATATATTTTCTGGAAATGGAGCTTCCTCAAAGTGCGGAAGATAAGGCTGAAGTCCTGTATAGGGCCGGTATAATCAAGGATGAGATTTCAAACTATACAACAATTAGTGGATTATTTGCCTTTAAGGATAAGGAAATCCATAAGGGATGGGAGGGATTTTATAAGAGCAGTGAGCCTATAAATATTAATTTATGGAATCTCTCCCAAATAGATGGTGTGTTTTCTAAGTCTAAATATGTCTTTATTTTTGAAAACCCTACTGTTTTTAGCCAAGTATTAGAAAGGCTTAAGGATAAAAACCCCCCCTTAATATGTAGCTATGGCCAGCTGAAATTAGCTTCATTAGTCCTATTGGATAAATTAGTAGAAAATGTTGAGAAAATCTATTATTCAGGAGATTTTGATCCTGAAGGCTTGCAAATTGCAGATAAGTTAAAGACAAGATATGGAGAAAAGCTTGTGCTTTGGAGATTTGATAAAGAAGAATATGAGGCAATCAAATCTAGTAAAATCATTGAAGAAGACCGAATGAAGAAACTGGATAAGATTAGGGATTCGCAGCTAAAACAGCTAGGGGACCACATAAGAGAGAAAAGATTTGCAGGCTATCAGGAGCTCTTAACTGAAATTTATATAGAAGATATTAATGGAATATTGTAAAACCGTCCCCAGCATTGCAATAATCTATAATCAATTGCTGCTATGAAAGTATCTATATAATACCTTTATAAAATCAGGTATCTTCTTATCGTTGTTCAAGCTTTCTACTGTAGCAAAGTTTAAGGCCTTAGGGTTTTGTGTAAGTATCAAACATGCAAATTTTATGGCTAATTCATTTAATAAGGTAGGAATAAAGTCTGTGGCATTACATTCAGACTCAAGTGATGAAGAGAGGCGATTAGCAAAGACAAGACTACAGAAGGGTGAAATCAACTGTATTTTTACTGTAGATTTATTTAATGAGGGAGTAGATATTCCTGATATAGATACTGTCTTATTCTTAAGGCCTACTGAATCACTAACGGTATTTATCCAGCAGCTGGGAAGGGGGCTAAGACTCTCTGAAGGTAAGGATGCCTTAACAGTTCTTGATTTTATAGGGCAAGCTCATAAAAATTATGACTTTAGTTTTAAATTAAGAGCCCTAATAGGTAAGACAAATAGAAAAATGGATGAAGAGATTATTGATGAGTTTCCAAATATGCCTGCTGGTTGCCATATAAAGTTGGAAAAAATAGCTCAAAGGTATATTTTAAACAATATACAATCGGTAATATTTGATAAGAGCAGATTAAGAAAAATGGTGGCTAATTATAACAATGTATTTACCAGCGAATTAAACTTAAGAAACTTTATTGATAATTACGGGATTAATAAGGACCAATTCTACTCTAAGTACAAGTTCTATGAGTTAGTAGCAGAGGCAAATTTATCAAATGCTTATAGGGTTAGACATAATAAAGAGTTGAATAATTCATTACGTAGATTTTCAGGTATCGACTCAAAGAGATTACTCTTATTTTCCAAGCGATTATTACTAGAGGATCTTAATGATAATGAATTTTGTGGTCAAGAGAAATTAATGATAGGCATGTTCCATTACACTCTATGGGGGAAGGAGCCTGAAATAAGCTATATGGATTCCCTTGGGGTCCTGAAGATGGAAAATCAGGATATTGTGAAGGAATTACTGGAGATAATCGATTATAATCTGAGCAAATTAAAGGTTATAGAAATACCATATGAAGATAAGGAAATCCCATTGGATATTTACGCATCCTATACGACTAGTCAAATTATGGTGGCTTTCGGAAAATCAACAGAGGATAAGCAATTTAGCCATAGGGAAGGAGTTCTGTATGTTAAAGATAAGAATACAGATCTATTCTTTATTACTATTAACAAAAACGAAAGTGATTATTTACCTTCCACTATGTATAATGACTACGCTATTAGTAGTGAATTATTCAACTGGGAATCACAAAGTACTACAAGTGTAGACTCTCCTACTGGACAAAGATATCTTAATCATAAGTCAGAGAAACATAAGGTGCTATTATTTGTAAGGGAACATAAAAACAAATATGGTAATGCATCTCCTTACGTATTCCTTGGAAATGCTAAGTATGTATCCCATAAGGGAAGCAATCCAATACAAATTATATGGAAGATGGATCATCTTATTCCTGAAAGAATAATTAGGGAGTCTAAGTTGAAGGTAGTAAATTAGATTAATTTTGGATGTTAAATCAGATAATAAGGATTCAAAAAATATGATATATGCAAAAAACACACTAAATAATATGAGAGTAACCATATATGGAGACTATATGGATTTCGAAAAGTTTTCTGTCAAGGATAAGGCTGCAGTAAGTGAAGACCTTCTCATTAGTGCAACGGAGAATGCAAAGAAAAAGGCTGAGATTCTTGCTAAGGCTTCTGGTGTAATTCTTGGGGACCTAGTTAGCATAGATTATAATTGGGGTGAACTACATCTTTACTCTCAAACAAGATATGCTATGGAAGATAAGCTCATGAAAATGTCTGAATCATATGCCCCAGATATTGAGCCAAATGATATTGATGTAAGTGATACTGTTACATTTGTATGGGAGATAAGGTAATGGGTTTTGATAGGCGTGTGTAAAATGTCTTTAAGGGTAATAGTTATTCTACTCATACTAATAATTGGTTAAGTAAGTTGCTGGAAAAGCGAAACAATAATAATGATTGAATGGGGGATAAAAATGTTAAATAAAGACATGACAATTTTAGATATTGTAGCTGAATATCCAAATACTGAAGATGTTTTCAGAACCTATGATGATATAGCTGGCAAATGCACTATGTGTCATAATCTATTTGACACACTAGAGGAATTTTCAGATATGTACAAGATCGATTATAGTGATTTGATTGATAGGCTTGAGAAGGTTCTATAGGAGGGGTTGCTATAGTTAGGATGATCCTGCCACTGGTCCAATATATGTGGAGGGTGCAGATCCAGGTGACTTACTTCAAGTGAAGATCTTAAGTATTGATATAAAGGATAAGGGAATAGCTGCTGTGATTCCAGGAGAAGGAGTATTGGGCGATTAGGTTACAAATTCTGCTATAAAGATAGTCGATATAGTTGATAATCATGCGATATTTAATGGCATCAAGCTTCCAGTCACACCAATGATTGGAGTAATAGGTGTAGCCATGAAATACCAAGGATTTTAATCTTTGATACCGAAACTACAGACCTTAATCCAAGGAACATTTGTCAAAGGTACTAAGGCTTGCTTAAGAAGAAGTTGTTGGATCCCCTCCTAGATAATAATCAAGCTGATTAAGAATTGGAATACCTAAAAATGCGGAATAAGCTTTTATTTCATCTATAACTTCCTTACTATTTAAGCCATCTTTTAGAATCCTTTTTTCAGTTCTAATATAACGAGAGTAGCTAAAGGATAGGATACTTACATCTGCAATTAGGTAAGGCTTACCTTCAATTTTAACTTTAGCCACTTGCCACTTATTCCAAATCTGAAAATTTTCATAGTTATAAGCTGGTTCATCAATAGCTGAGAATCTATTTGTATCAATAAGATAATCTATAAATATTCCATACATACCATGGATTAGGTCAGTATTTCTGTAGGGGTTTTTAATATTTTTCACTAAAATCATCCTTTCTTATTAAGCTGCTAGTCCATCTAATTGATGGACATTGACTATTTCACTGTCTAGAATCTCTAATGCTGTAAGATGTCCCCCGAATACACAACCAGTGTCTATGCCGATTCGGTCCTTCTTAATGAATGGGGTCCAGTCTCCTGTTAGATATTCAGTAGGGGTATGGCCAAAGATAACTGTTTTATCAAAGCTCATAGGTGAATTATAGAATTCATCCCTTATCCATAGAAGATCATCTGCTAACTGGTCTTCCATATGGATGCCTGGTTTTATACCACCGTGAACATAAATAAATTTTTCATCCTCATAGTATAGTGGTAGGCTTTGGAAGAATTCGAGATAATCTTTAAAATCTTCTCCATTTCTAGCAAAATCTCTAAATGTGGTGCCAAACCCATTATATGAATTATAAGATCCTCTATTAATATTTTCGATTGCCATTTGTTCATGATTTCCTCTTAGTAGAACTACATTTTCCTTTCCAAATCTATTCTGTAAATCCATTAATAGCTTAATTACCTTATAGCTATCTGGTCCTCTGTCGATATAGTCACCAAGAAAGATGATATTATCCTCTTTCAAATTCGGACTAATATCTTGAAGTAATGCTCTTAGCTCCTTGTAACTTCCGTGAATATCTCCTATAACAAATTTTCTCAATTGAATCTCCCCTTTCTTTATTAATTTTATTGTCTCATAAATCAGTGATTTACTTAATGAAGCCCAGCTTCATAATTGCATTAGTAACAAATCAATATTAGAATAGAGTAGAGGTGATAGTTATGGATAGGACGTTAGAAATTGTCTTGAAGAGATTTTATGACACAACAAGGAAGGTTAATGGCCTTAAAACTGATGACTATAACAAGATATCGTCATTTTTCTCAGATTATTATGGAGGCAAGTCATTTGATAGAATAGATTACCAGGTTTTAAATACAAGTATTGAAAACATTTTAAAAGATGAAGAATTTGTTGTTAATATAATCGATGGGGTGAAGTCCTATCCCAATGATAAAGCCAAATTATCAGAAAGACTGGAACTTTTTCTTGATTACTTAGAGAAGAAGTATA
>CAZPZN010000053.1:0-12929 GCA_964590735.1 uncultured Tissierella sp. | reverse complement strand
GATGATAAGAAAAACAAATAATCATAAATTATTAATATCTAAGATGATAATAGGAATAGTATCTATATTCGATATAGACCTTAACCATAGGTTTCTATCATTCCTAAGTAAGAAAGGGTTTATTTCCACTAAAAGAGTTTAAACATAATTGAAGTGTATATCCAATAGCACACTTTGAAGTATTTGTAGAAATATATTAATTTAAAGGCTGCAGCACTATTAGTGCTGCAGTTTTTTGTTGTTAGTCACTTTTTACCAAAGTTAATGATGAAGTATTATCATTGTTCCAAAGAATAATTATATAGTCCTCTTTAGAGTTGTAAGCTTCATAATGTATATAATCACTTGATAAAGCTTCAGTAGGATCTACAATAAATCCAGCTTCTTTAATTTTTTCAATATAGTCTGTAGCTACATCTTTTTCTACATATTCAATGAATAAACCTACCTCGTTGGAGCTTCTATTTATTCCAGTAATTTTTCCTTCAAGTTCAGGAGTAGCTTCAAAAAAATCACCAGGCCAAGGAACATCATCCGTCATATCAATTTCTTCTGTGGTAGAAGAAGGCTGTTCAGAGATTATATCATTGCCTGTGAAAAGACTGTCTTCTGAACTATCAACATTAATGTTATCTACTTTAGTTAATGTTGATTCAGCTACAGAAATATTACCTATCCCATCATTTGAGAAGGAAAAATTAACTTCAAATCCATTTTCGTTATTTCCTATAAAGGTAAATCCATCACCACTTGAGACTTCATATATAGGTTTATAACCGAGTTCTTTTATAGATTCAAGATATTTTTCAGCACCAGCCTTTTCTAATCCTTCAAACATAATATATGTGATTACATTTTCCCTATCCTCGGAAACCATAGTAATATTAGCTTTTAATTCTTTCAAGTTACCCATTTTATCCTTAGGCCACTGAATATTTGATCCGACTTGTGTTGATCCTTGTTCTGTTTTTATGGTGGTTATTTCATCATCAATATCAATATCTGCAGCATCATCTGTTGCGCTTTCTAACATTTTTTCTGTTATCATCTCACTGACTTTCTCTTCAACAGTTTTCTTGCATCCAGCAAGAATTGTCAAAGTTGCAATTAATAGAATAAGGTATATAAAAGTTCTTCGCTTCATAAGAAAATCCTCCTTTATATTTAGCCACCCAGCATCAACCACTAAAGAAATATTATGAGTGATTTCGTATCCTAACTTCATTATATAAAAGATGAATTGAAATAAATGTTAGAAAACTATCATAATAATTACAGATTAATGGCATTTTTATCTTTACAAATTTGCTATATAGCCTTATATTTAAGATGATAAGATGATTTTAACTGTTTTGCGTCGAAGGTGTGGATTGTGAAGAAGGATAGTTTTGATGAATTTATTGAAAGCATTCCTATCAATATACATTGCAATACTAAATCTTATTTAAGCGATAGAGTAGCTGTTTTTATTCCTGAGGAGTTTGTTATTGAAAGAAAAATCAAGACTGTAGATTATCATTTTGTAATTTTTCATACAACACCCCCACCTATAAAAATAGATGATTCAACAATTCAGTTTAAAAAGGGAAACTTTATTTCTATAGAGCCAGGAGTATACGTAGAGGTTGAACCAATACAGAGTGTTGGCAAAGTAAGATTTATTTCCATTAGCATTAAAAAGGATTTTTTTAACTCCATAGCTTCACAAATCCTTGATTTTAACAAAGTGCAATTTGAGAAAAGAGGTAACGCCTATAGCCACCAAATTTTGGACTTAATAGGGCTATGGACCAATGAAATGATCAATTTTGGTGAAACATGTTCATTGATGATGGAAAGTATAGAAACACAATTGGTAATACAGCTACTTAGGGATTCTTTGCCGAAAAGGCTCTTTAATCAAAAAAGAAGATTTACAGACAATAATTATATTAGCAAATCAGTTGAGTATATGAATAACTACTATAATAGCAATATTTCTATTCCGGAAATTTGTAAGAGTATTTATATAAGCCCATGCCATTTTCAAAGAATATTTAAGAAATATATGAATCAAACACCATATAATTATTTAATGAATCTTAGAATCAGTAAAGCAAAGGAAAAATTGATAGAAGATACAAATTCTATTGAAGAAATAGCAAGGATATGTGGATTTGTAAGTACAGCCCATTTTTCTTCAGTATTCAAGCGTATTGAAGGAGTGTCGCCTACTCTTTATAGGAAAAAATTACTAGTAACCTAGTAGAAGTTGAGAAATCTGTGGGGAAATAAAAAAGATCTTCGGCACTACCAATAAGATATAGAGAAATTAATAAAGTTATAATACAATTTATTTGTTCATAAGATGAATTATTGGGTAATCAAATACTAATAAGAGTATTCATAATATTCCAAAATACAAGGAGGGATACCTTTGAGCCAAGATTACATTATAAAAGAAGTAAAAGATTTGTATCAGGTTATCAAGCTTAAAGAGTTTAGGAGAACTCAAGGAGTTTCATTTGACATAATGATCAAGGATATGGTTCCTAAAGTAGATGCTATTGATAGGGTCATACATAAGGGAGGGGCTGTATCTCCTGGTAGAGTTGGAGACAATGAAAGACCATGGTATATGCATACCCACCAAGCAGATAATCTATTAGTTCTACAAGGAACCAGGTATATAGAAGTATACACTCCTGAACATGGTAAAGTTGAGCATTTTGTTGTTACTCCAGAATATATTGAGCATAATGGCCAACGTATTCTTGAAGGTGGCGGCTTGGTTATTTGGCCAAGGTTTGTTTTTCATAGAATAGTGACTGGAGAAGAGGGGTCAGCTTCTGTAAACCTAGCAACCCATTATGAAGATTTTGATATTAGAACAAATTTTAATATTTACGATCTTAACCCTGAAAGCGGAGAATATAAGGTTATTAGAGAAGGACACCTAGATCAAAGATAGCAAATCAAAAACCCACTGACAAATTTCTTGTAAGTGGGTTTTTTTATGGAAATCTCCTCTCTAATACTATATAATTATATAGAGTACAGTTAGGATGGTGGAGAAATGGATTTTTTAGCAGGACTTAACGATAGGCAGAGAGAAGCGGTTCTTCATACAGAAGGACCTTTACTTATTATGGCAGGTGCAGGAAGTGGCAAGACAAGGGTTGTAACTCATAAGATAGCCCACCTTATTGAAGAAAAGGGTATTTATCCTGGAAATATATTAGCCATAACCTTCACAAATAAGGCTGCAACGGAGATGAAGTCAAGGGTAAGTGATTTGCTTAATATAGATGTAGACCATATGTGGATGGGAACTTTCCACTCTATTTGTGTGCGCATTTTGAGAAGAGATATAGATAAAATTGGTTATGAACGTAGCTTTACCATCTATGATAGGGATGATCAAAAGACCGTAGTAAAAGAATGTATTAGAGAATTAAATGTGGACAAGGATATGTACAAGGAAAATACCATTATTACAAGGATCAGTTCATTTAAGGATGAAGAGATTGACCCGGATACCTTTATCAATGAAAATTATCAGGATTTTAGGGAAAGAAATATTGGGGAGATTTATGCTCTTTATCAAAAGAAGCTTAGGAGAAATAATGCACTTGACTTTGATGACCTTTTAATAAAGGCAGTTGAATTATTAAGAGAAAATCCTGATATATTGGATTATTACCAGAAGAGATTCCAATATATATTTGTAGATGAATATCAAGATACAAATAAAATTCAATATAAGTTGGTAAAGATGTTTTCAGAGCACCATAAGAATATATGCGTGGTAGGGGATTCAGATCAATCGATTTATTCATGGAGAGGGGCAGATATCTCTAATATTATGGATTTTGAGAAGGATTTTCCTGGTGCTACAGTAGTACTTTTAGAGCAAAACTATAGGTCTACTCAGAGTATATTAAATGTTGCAAATAGTGTAATTACGAGAAATAGTGACAGGAAGGATAAAAACCTTTGGACTGACAACACAGAAGGGGATACTGTAGTCTACGAATCCTGCGACTATTCAGAGGAAGAAGCCTTCTTCGTATCTAAGAAGATTCTTGAGTTTATGGATCAGGGCTATAAACCATCAGATTTTGCTGTTCTTTATAGGACAAATGTCCAGTCAAGACCTTTTGAGGAGGCTTTCATGACTGAAAATCTTCCTTACAAGATTGTAGGAGGACTAAAGTTCTATGACCGTAAGGAAGTTAAGGACATAATCGGATATATTAAATTTGTCCACAATCCAAACGACAATGTTTCTTTAAAGAGAATCATTAATACACCTAAGAGAGGGATTGGGCTCTCTACTATTGAAAAGATTGAAGATTATGCAGCCCAGACCGATGATTCCATGTATGGAGCTATTCTTTCTATGGAGGAAATATCTACACTTACGGGCAGGGCCAGAGGTAGCCTTAAACCATTTGTAGATTTAATGAATAGATTTATGGCAATGAAGGAAATAATGGGTATTAAGGATTTCGTTGAGGAAGTTGTAAATTCTTCAGGATTATTAGCCGAGCTTGAAAAAGAAGGAACCATCGAGGCAAAGACAAGAATAGAAAACATCCAGGATTTCATATCAGTTGCTTTAACCTTCGAAGAGAAAAATGAGGATGCTTCTATGGAAGACTTTTTATCCACTATTTCACTTATGTCTGATATGGACAAAACGGTAGATACGGACAATATGATTACATTAATGACAGTTCATAGTGCTAAGGGCTTAGAGTTTCCTATAGTATTTTTAGTTGGTATGGAGGACGGACTCTTCCCAATTTCTAGATCCTTTGAAAATGACCAGGACATGGAAGAGGAAAGACGTCTTTGCTATGTAGCTGTTACAAGAGCTGAAAAGAATCTTATTATTACAAATGCAAAGAGAAGAACTATCTACGGAAATACAAATTATACTATGCCATCAAGATTCCTTGATGAAATGGGAGATACTATAGAGACTAGTGTGCCTAAGAAAGTTATTAAAACCTATTTTAGTGAGGAAAATGAAATTCCAAGAAGAAATAGACCTGAGGAAAGACTTGTAAATGTTATTGACCACAATAAGCCTATTATAAGTAGTCCAAAGCCTATAGTAAGAAATAAGGAAGATTTAGGTTTAAAAGTTGGTACTAAGATAAAGCATAAGAAGTGGGGTATTGGTACTGTAGTTATGATAAAGAAGAGGGATGATGGAGACAAGGAAATTACCATAGCTTTTGATAAGGAAGGACTTAAAAAGCTAGTAGAATCTTTAGCTCCAATCCAGGTAATAGACTAGGAGGTTTAAAGCCTTGAATAAAGAGGAAAGAATAAGTGAACTGATTGAGATAATCGATGAACTGAATTATAGCTATTATAGCCTAGATAATCCAAAAGTAAGTGACAAAGAATATGATGCTTTCTATGATGAGTTGCTAAGTTTAGAAAATGAAACGGGTATAGTCCATCCCTACTCACCGACTCAAAGGGTTGGGGGGAAAGTGCTAGACAAGTTCGAAAAGCATACCCATTTAGCTAAGCTTTGGAGCCTTGATAAGTGCCAGTCATATGAGGAGTTGATGAATTGGGATAATAGAGTTAGAAAGTCAATTGAGGATTACAATAGGGATAATGCCCAAAAGCTACCTGATCCAGAATATATTTTGGAGTATAAATTTGATGGACTAACACTCAATTTAACATATAGAAATGGAATGCTAGTGCAAGGAGCTTCCAGAGGAAATGGCTCCATTGGAGAGGCTATATTAGAGCAACTTAAGACTATAAAGTCTATTCCTATGAAGATAGATTTTGAGAACACAATAGAGATCCAAGGGGAGGGCTTAATGCCTTTATCCGCACTTGAGGAATACAATAAGACTGCAATTGAACCCTTAAAAAATGCTAGAAATGCTGCTGCGGGAGCATTGAGAAATCTAGACCCTAAGGTTACTGAGAAGAGAAAATTGATAGGTTTTTTCTATAATGCTGGATATGTGGAAGGGAAAACCTTCAATACTCATATGGAAGTATTGGATTTTCTTAAAGCTAATAGGTTACCGGTATACCCTTATTCTAAAAGCTTTTCTACCATGGAAACTTTAATTGATGAAATTGAAGAGAATAAAGACCAAAGATTGGATTTAGATATTCTTACAGATGGAATGGTTATTAAAATAAACGATATAAGAACTCGCGAAGTTCTTGGATATACCAATAAGTTTCCAAGATGGGCTGTTGCCTATAAATTTGAGGCTGAGGAAGTTAGTACAAGACTATTGAGTGTAGAATGGAATGTGGGAAGAACGGCTAAGGTTACACCTACAGCCTTGTTAGAGCCTGTTGATATTGGTGGGGTGACTGTAAAACGTGCAACCCTTAATAATTATGATGATATTGAAAGAAAAGCTGTTAGGATTAATTCAAGGGTTTTGATCAGAAGATCAAATGATGTTATCCCAGAGATATTGGGGGCTTTAGAGACTGATGAAGAAACTTATTTAATTGAAAAGCCAACACATTGTCCATATTGTCATAGTGAACTTGTGCAAAATGGAGTTCATATTTTCTGCCCTAATTCTCTATCTTGTAAGCCTCAGCTGGTTTCGAGATTAGTTCACTTTGCCAGTCGTGATGCCATGAATATCGAGGGCCTTAGTGAAAAAACTGTTGAAAAGCTTTTAGATGATCTGAACATAAGAGACCTATCGGAAATCTATGAGATCAAGTTTGAGGATTTAAGGCAGCTTGAGGGCTTTAAGGACAAGAAGAGCCAAAACCTAATAGATGCAATTGAAAGAAGCAAAGATGTATCTTTAGCCTCCTTCATATATGCCCTAGGAATTTCAAATGTAGGAATAAAAACTGCTAACGATCTAGCAAGTCACTTTAAATCCTTGGACAATATTAAGAAGGCAGAATATGATGAACTCCTTACCGTTGGTGATATAGGTGATATAATTGCCAATTCTATATTAGAATTCTTCCAAGATGAGAGGATATTAGAGGGAATTGATAACCTCCTAAAAGAAGGGGTTATGCCTTATTTTGATGAACTAATAGTTGAGGAGTCCATTTTCACAGGTAAAATAGTAGTCATAACTGGTACAATTGAGGGCTTGTCAAGAAATGAAATCAGGGATATAGTGGAAAGAAAGGGCGGCAAAGTAACAGGTTCAGTAAGTAAGAAAACTGACTACGTAATAGTAGGAGAAGACACCGGCTCTAAATACGATAAGGCAGTGGAGTTAGGGATTAGGATAATTGAGGAAGAAGAGTTGAAAAAGATAGTGAACAGTGAACAGTGAGTAGTGAACGGGGAAACCCGAGATCCTTCGCTAGCAGTGATTATACTGTCCATCTCAGGATGACAAAAGTTCTGTCATTCCGAGCGCAGTCGAGGAATCTGGGGTCTAAGACTATAGAGAATGACCCTAACAACTGTTCACTATTCTTTGATAGTTGTTCACTGATAAAAAGGAGGTCTATATATGGTAACTAAAGAAGAGGTACTGCGTATTGCAGGAATAGCTATGCTTAGCTTCCCCGAGGAAGAGATTGACGTATTTACTGAGAAGTTCCACGAGGTAATCGACTTTGTAGATAAAATTAAGGAAGTTAATACGGATAATGTTGAACCAACATATTGTATCAACTGTGATACTCAAATCTTAAAGGATTATGAAGGAGATCAGGTTCTTACTCGAGAAGAAGTCCTTCAAAATACTCGTGAGCAGCAATATGGATATTTTAAAATCTTAAGAGTAGTAGAATAAGGGGTGAATTAAGTGGAAATAACCAGTTTAAAAGCGTGGGAAATGAAGGATAAACTCTTCAAAAAGGAGCTTTCAAGTAGAGAGATTGTAGAAGCCCACATAAAGAAGATAGATGAACAAGAACCACAAGTAAATGCATTTATAACTTTAGATAAAGAAAACGCATTAAAGGAAGCAAATAGAATAGATGAAAAGATAGCTAGAGGAGAAAGGCTGGAAGTATTGGCAGGTCTACCTATAGGTATTAAGGATAATATAGTAACTAAGAATTTAAGAACAACTTGTGCATCCAAGATGCTGGAAGACTTCATTCCTCCTTATGATGCCACCGTTGTGGAAAATATCAGGAAGCAAGATGGTATTATTATTGGAAAAAATAATCTAGATGAGTTTGCAATGGGTGCATCTACAGAATCATCCTATTTTGGAAAAACAAGAAACCCGATAGATTTAAACTTGGTTCCTGGTGGATCATCAGGTGGTTCAGCTGCGGCCGTAGCTGCTAATGAAGTGCCTTTAAGTCTTGGTACGGATACTGGTGGTTCAGTTAGACAACCCGCTTCTTTCTGTGGTGTTGTAGGAATTAAGCCTACTTACGGGGTTGTTTCGAGATATGGAGTTGTGCCAATGGCCAATACCCTTGATCAAGTTGGTAGTTTTGGACGTGATGTTAGGGATGCAGTACTTATGTTAAATGCTGTTAAAGGCTATGATAGGAGGGATTCTACTTCTTCTAAGAAGGTGATTCCTGCTTATTTAATCGATAATGATAATTCCAATGATTTAAATTATCTAAAGGATATGAAAATTGCCTTACCAAAAGAATATCTAGAATTTAAACCTGCTAATAAGGATATACAAGGTTTATTCGAAAAGTCAGTAAAGATATTTGAAGATAATGGTGCAAAGATAGAATATATCTCTATTCCCCATTTAAAATATGCGCTTGAAACATATTATATTATCATGACATCTGAAGTAAGCTCTAATCTAGCAAGATTTGATGGTATTAGGTATGGTCATAGAGCAGAAAAATATGAAACTTTAACTGAACTCTATACCAATTCCAGAACGGAAGGCTTTGGTGAAGAGGTAAAGAGAAGGATTATGACTGGGACTTACTCCTTAAGCGCTGGCTTTGCTGAGGACCATTATAAAAAGGCATTAAAGGTAAGAACCCTAATAAAACAAGATTATGATAAAGCATATGCAGACCATGATGTAATATTATCCTTGGTTTCACCAGTACTACCTTTCGAATTTGACTCCATGATTAAGGACCCAGTTGAGCTATACAAGGCAGATCTTTATACTGTCCCTGTAAACATTGCTGGTCTTTGCTCCTTATCTCTTCCAATGGGAAGAGTTGATGGTCTACCAGTAGGATTACAAATTACTGGGGATAGGTTTATGGAGGAAAAGATTATTAAGGCAGCATTAGGATTCGAAAGGGCGGTGTTATAATGGCTTTTAAAACTATAATCGGTTTAGAAATACACGTTGAATTATCAACTAAGCATAAGATATTTTGCAACTGCCCTAATGAATACGGTGCAGAAGCCAATAGCCAAGTATGTCCTGTTTGCTTAGGTTTACCAGGTGCCCTTCCTGTATTGGACAAAGAAGCTGTAGAATACGGTATAAGGGCTGGTATTGCTTTTAATAGTAAAATATCAAATAATATATTAATGGATAGGAAGAACTATTTCTATTCTGACTTAACTAAGGGATATCAAATATCTCAAGATGGTCTTCCCCTTTGTGATGGAGGCCATATAGAGATTGAACTTGAAGATGGAACAAAGAAGATTTCTTTGATTAGAATTCATATTGAAGAGGATACCGGTAAGCAAACTCATACTGAAGATGGTATTTCCCTACTTGATTTCAACAGGGCTGGAGTTCCTCTAATTGAAATAGTATCAAGTCCTGATATGAATTCAGCTGAAGAGGCTAGACTCTTCTTAGATAAGTTGAGAGCTAGCTTGAAATATATTGGAGTTTCCAATGTAAAAATGGAAGAAGGGTCCTTAAGATGCGATGTTAATATAAACATTGTAGATAAGGAAAGAGGTTTAAAATCCAATATTACTGAGATAAAGAATCTTAACTCCTTTAAGTCTGTGGTTAAATCAATTGAATACGAGGAGAAGAGGCATGCAGAACTTCTAGAAGCTGGCTCAAACTCTGAAAGAGAAACTAGAAGATGGGATGAAATCCATAATGAGACCATACTAATGAGAAAGAAGTTTGGAGTAGCTGATTATAGATTTGCTTATGATGGAGATATTCCACAAGTAGATATTTCGGATGAATGGATTGAGGAGATTAGACAATCCCTACCAGAGCTTCCATATGCTAAAAAGGAAAGGTTCATGAAGGAATATGGCCTGTCAGATTATGATGCAGGAGTTCTTACCCAGTCAAAAGAGCTGTCCATCTTCTATGAGGATACATTAAAACATGTAAAGGACTCAAATCTTGTTTCCAACTGGATTATGGGTGATGTCTTAAGAAGGTTGAAGGAAAATGACCAGGAAATAGAGGATATTAAATTAAGCTCTAAAGATTTAGCAGATTTAATAATATTGGTCAAGGATGGGAAGATTAATAATAATACAGGTAAAAAGGTGTTAAGGGAAATGTTCGATACAGGGAAAACTCCTGACGCAATAGTTAAGGAAAAAGGCCTAATTCAAATTAGTGATGAAGGTGCTATAAAAGCTATTGTTGAAGATGTCCTAAACAATAACGAACAATCCATTATAGATTATAAAAATGGTAAGGACAGAGCAATCGGATTCCTTGTAGGTCAAATCATGAAGGCTTCAAAGGGCAAGGCTAATCCACAGGTGGTAAATGCTCTACTAATGGAGGAAATAGGAAAAAGATAAAAAACATATAAAATCCTCAGCTGAAAATTCAAGCTGAGGATTTTTTGGAAGTTTGCATAATTACAAAGTTAAATTCCATGACAAACCAGGTTAATGGATAGGTGGAGGAACGATATTATTAGTTAAAGTGTTTTTCTTGTCCTTATCTTCGTAATAAGGACAATTCTTAATTGGGGTAGTTGAAGAATTAGTTACTTCTTTTAGTGTACACAGTCCATCATTTTCATGATAACATTTTTCTGAACACTGTATCATAAGATCCCTCCTGTATTCTATTGTTTCTATTTTATCCATTAAAATAAGAAATATCCCTGAATTGAACTTGAGAGCCTATGAAAAATATTGCAAATTTGTTATTATTATTAAGAGAGCAAAAATAGGAGGCATATTATGAAGATAGGTAAGATACCAAACGAAGTGTTAGAACGAATAGTTTTTTCAAATATAGCTAATAAACGTAAGGAAGTTCTTGTAAGTGCAGCAATTGGTGAAGATAATGGGATTATAGATTTTGGGGAAGAAGTATGTGTAGTTAGCACCGACCCAATTACAGGAGCGACAAAGGACATCGGAAGTCTTGCAATACATATTTCCTGTAATGATGTAAGCACTAGTGGAGCTGAGCCTATTGCAGTACTTCTTACAATATTATGTCCTCCAAATACATCTGAAGCTGATCTAGAACAGATTATGAAAGATGCTTCATTGGCTGCAGTAGATTTAAATGTAGAAATTATGGGTGGACATACAGAGGTCACTGATGCAGTAAACAGGGTGGTTATAAGTACAACAGTTATAGGAAAGACAAAAAAGGATAAGCTGCCTGACCATGACAAGATAGAAGTTGGTGACAAGCTAGTTATTACAAAGCATATTGGAATTGAGGGAACTTCCATTATTGCTAAGGAATTGGAGACAATACTAACAGAGAAATTAGGCCCTGAAAAAGTTACTGAAGCTCAGGAATTTGACAAGCATTTAAGCGTTGTAAAAGAGGGCGTAATCGCAGGAAAATACAAGGCTAAATATATGCACGATATAACTGAAGGTGGTGTATATGGAGCTGTTTGGGAGGCCTCCATGGCAACTAAGAAAGGTATATTAGTCCATGAGGATAAAATACCTATTAGACCTGTAACAAAGGAAATCTGTGACATACTAGATCTTGATCCATATAGGCTGATTGCCAGTGGTAGCATGGTTATTATTATCGGAGCAGAAGATTTTATAGAACTAGAATCAGAGCTTAAAGCCAATGGAATCAAGGCCACTGCTATTGGTGAAATTACTGAAGAAGGAATCTACTACGTGAAAGATGGAGAAAAACTGGTCCTAGAATCACCAGGTAGTGATGAATTATATAAGGCTCTTAGCTGGCAATAGTTAAGGGATAAGACGGCCATTCAATCCTGAGAGTAAAAAGGATTTAAGTTTAAGACTACTAAGACTAGACTGTAGAATTTTGAATTTTGAATTGATTTTTTCTTGACACTTAATTTATAAATTGATAATATAGCCTTGTCAAGATGAATAAAAGCTCATAAAAATGAACATAATCATTTAGCTATGAGCGAAAGTGTACCTAGGGTTCCGAAGGAGAAGTCCTTGCTGGTCCAAGCGGTACAAATACTTTAAGTATTACACCGAAGGGATAAAAGCCCAGTCGGGTAGGTTTCGCTTCCTACCCAACTGGGTATTATTTGTTTTTGATAGGATAATTATTTAAAAGGAGCGGAAAAAATGAAATTAATTTACAAGGGTAAAACTAAGGATGTTTATGCATTAGAAGATGGAAATTATCTGTTGAAGTTTAAGGATGACGTAACGGGAACTGATGGAGTATTTGATCCAGGTGCAAACACAGTAGGCTTGACAATAGAAGGTGTAGGTAAAGCTGGTTTAAGACTTACTAAGTTTTTCTATGAGAAATTAAATGGCATGGGAATACCAACTCATTATCTGGATGCTGATATTGAGAATTCAACTATGACAGTATTACCTGCTACTATGTTTGGTCAGGGAGTTGAAGTGATCTGCCGTTATAGGGCTGTTGGAAGCTTTTTAAGAAGATATGGTAAATATGCAAGTGAAGGTCAGCCGCTAGATGCTTATGTTGAGGTAACCCTTAAAGATGACGATAGAAACGATCCCCTAATTACAGATGAAGCATTAGAAATGCTTGGTATCATGACTAAAGAGGAATACAAAATCTTAACTGATTTAACTAAGAAGATAGGCAGTGTTGTAAAGGATGAATTAGCTAAAAAGGATT
>CAZPZN010000052.1:0-13062 GCA_964590735.1 uncultured Tissierella sp. | reverse complement strand
AGATTAGTTCCTTCTGACGGTATAACATATTCTAAATCTGGGTTTTCAGCTATCATTGTCACCGCATCCCCAGAGTATACTACAGCAATATCAGCTTCACCGCTTACTATAGCACCTTTTACTTCGTCACCCATGTAAGCCTTAACCAACGGCTTTTGCTTAATAAGTTCATCCTTAGCTTCTTCTAGTTCATCTATATTTCTAGTATTAATAGAATAGCCTAGTTTAAGAAGTGCAACTGCAAGACTATCCCTTTGACTGTTATACATTACAATTTGTCCTTCATATTGAGGGTCCCATAAATCAGCCCAACTTTCTAGAGGTTGGCTTACAGCATTTTTATTATAAATGATGCCCAAGGTACCCCACATATAAGGAACTGAGTATTCATTTTGAGGATCATGATTCAGATTTAAGAAGGTCTCTCCTACTTTACTAAAGTTAGGAATATTGTCCATATTCACCTTATCAAGCAGATCTTCTCTAACCATTCTCTCAATCATATAATCTGAAGGAAATACTACATCATAACTACTTCCACCCTGCTTTAACTTTACATACAAGTCTTCGTTAGTAGCATAGGTATCATAAACTACTTCAATGCCATACTCTTCTTCAAATTGGTCTAATACATCTGTATCTATATAATCTCCCCAGTTGTAAATATTTAGTTTTGGCTTGCTCTCTCCACAGCCTGCCGCTAGAACTAAAATTGAAAATACAATTACTATCAGTGCAAAAGATTTTAATTTTTTCATTCTTTACCCTCTTTCATTTAAATAGTTTTTATCCGCTCTCTTATTTATTGTTAACAAAAGGATTAATAATCCAACAAACATAAGTGTTGATAAGGCGTTTATTACAGGGTTTATACCCCTTCTAGCCATTGAAAAAATAGTAATACTTAGATTAGATACTCCATGTCCTGTATTAAAGAAGCTGATTACAAAGTCATCTATGGACAAGGTAAAAGCCATTAAAGCACCGGTTATGATTCCAGGCTTTATCTCTGGAATTATAACTTTTCTAAGTGTATAGAAAGGTGTCGCTCCTAAATCCATTGCTGCCTCTGCCAAGTGTTTATTCATCTGCTTTAACTTAGGCAATACAGAAAGAATAACATAAGGAATACAGAAAGTTACATGGGATAAAAGCATGGTCAAGTAACCAAATTCAAATTTTAACAACCTATACAAAGTCATTAAAGATACAGCAGTAACTATATCAGGATTTAAAACCGGAATATAGTTTAAGTTAAGAAATAATTTTTTATTAAAACCTTTTAGGTTGAAAATTCCTATTGCTGCTATAGTACCTATGACAGTTGATATAATAGAAGCAAGGATGGAAATTATTATGGTGTTATATAATGCCTTTAATACCTCCCTATCCTTAAAAAGCTCTAGGTACCACTTCAAAGTAAAACCATTCCAAGAACCAATCATCTTTGAATCGTTGAAGGAGAACACTATTAATATAATTATAGGTGCATAAAGAAAAAGAAATATTAGAGCCATATAGAATCTATTTAAATTTTTCCCTACCATAGTCCACCACCATCTCCTTCCTTCTCTTTGTCAAACTTAGATGAAAATATCATTGTAATTAATATAAAAATCATCAGAATTATTGACATTGCTGAACCAAAGTGCCAATCACCAGTATATCTAAATTGTTGTTCAATCAAATTTCCTATTAAATTTGATTTATTTCCTCCCAATAAACTTGAGATAACAAAGGTAGAAACAGCTGGTATAAATACCATGGAGATTCCCGTTATTACTCCAGGGAGACTTAAGGGAAAAATCACCTTGATAAAAGTCGTAATTTTATTTGCTCCCAGGTCCTCTGCAGCTTCCACTAGTTTATTATCTAACTTTACCAATACCGAAAAGATTGGTAGGACCATAAAAGGCAGGAAGTTGTAGACCATTCCAAGGAGGACTGCATTGTCGTTATATAACAAGTTCAAGGGTTGAAATCCTAATTTAGTAACTATAATATTAATTATTCCATTCTTACCCAAAAGGGAAAGCCAAGCATAGGTTCTTAAGAGAAAGTTCATCCACATGGGTATTACAAAAAATAAAATCAGTAAATTCCTGGTTTTTTCCTTCTCTTTAGATATCATATATGCAATAGGATATCCAAGTGCTAAACAAACAATGGTTGAAACCAAGGCCAAGTTGATAGACCTTATTAACACACTAGTATATATGGGTGTAAAAAACTTCTTAAAATTTTCAAGGCTAAATTGGAAGGTTGAAAAATCCTGGCTATCCCCGGTAGTGAAAGCATAATATGCCACTAATATAAGGGGGATTACAATAAAAACCAGTAGCCATAAACCATATGGAAGAGAATACTTTTTATACTTCATCTTTTTTCACCTTCTTCATAACATGAATGTTTTCAGGCTTTATGAACATACCAATTTCTGTGCCTACCTCTTTCATTATTGTTGAATGAATCATCCAGTCTTGATCTTCACTTGATACGAACATTTCGTAATGAACTCCTTTAAAGGTAACAGAAGTAACCTTACCTCTAATGATTCCATCCTCTAATGGAACTATATCTATATCTTCAGGTCTAATAACTACATCTACCTCTTCTTGGCTCGCAAACCCCTTATCTACACATGTAAATACCTTAGCTGAAAACTCTACAATATAATCCTCATGCATTATTCCATCGACTATATTACTTTCTCCTATAAAATCAGCTACAAAGGCATTCTTTGGTTCATTGTAAATATCTATAGGACTACCTATTTGCTGAATAATCCCCTTATCCATGACTACTACAGTATCTGACATAGTCAGTGCTTCCTCTTGATCATGAGTAACATATATAAAGGTTATTCCAACTCTTTGTTGCATATTTTTAAGCTCTATCTGCATCTCCTTACGAAGTTTTAAATCCAAAGCTCCAAGAGGTTCATCCAAAAGTAGGACTTTAGGTTCATTTACAAGGGCCCTTGCTATGGCAATTCTTTGTTGCTGGCCACCACTAAGCTGTTCAATAGATCTCTTTTCATACCCTTGAAGATTTACTAGTCTAAGCATTTTTTCTACTTTTTCTTTAATTATATCTTTAGATAATTTCTTTATTTTTAAGCCAAAGGCTATATTATCATAAACATTTAAATGAGGAAATAAAGCATACTTTTGAAAAACCGTATTTATCTGTCTTTCATATGGTGGTATGTCTGTAATATCCTTTCCATCAAAGATTACTCTTCCTTCTGTTGGTTTTTCAAATCCACCAATAATTCTTAGAGTAGTAGTCTTACCACAACCACTTGGACCTAAAAGGGTAAGAAATTCATTTTCTCTAACATATAAATTGATATCCTTCAGAACCTTTTCACCGTCATAACTCTTTGATATGTTTTTTAAATCTACAATATTTTGATTCTCCATTTTTCTTTCCCCCTTATTTAGAAGCTTGGTGGATTACTAACCCATATAATATTGGCTTTGGTCTTACCAGCATTTGATATATAATGATTTGAATTAGCTTTATAATAAAAACTTTCACCTTTTTTCACTTTAAAAATATCAGAACCGATGTGAAGATAGATATTACCTAGAATAACATATCCAAATTCCTCACCCTCATGGGGATAATCTTCTTTGGATCTACCATTTGCCTCCAACTCTATAAGTATTGGCTCCATACTATTCTTCTGAGCATTAGGTATAATCCATTTTAGTACATATTTTAAGTCATCATTTTCACTTTCAAATGCATCTTCTTTAGTGAATACGATTTTTTCATCTACGGTCTCATTAAAAAAGTCTTTTAAGTTGGTTCCAAGACCTTCTAAAATATCCACTAAGGTAGCAATAGATGGGGACGTAAGATCTCTTTCAACTTGTGATATAAAGCCTTTAGTAAGTTCACACCTATCTGCAAGTTCTTCCTGAGTTAGTGAATTCTTTATTCTAAGTCTTTTTATTTTTTCACCAATTTTCATTTAATCACTCCTAAAAGACTTCATATATTAAACAAATAGTTTATATTTACTAAACTTTTATTGACTATCCTATTATAAATAATATGTCCTATCTTGTCAATAAAATTATTAAAAATTATAAGATTCTTTAGGTAAAAATACACACTCTATTGAAATGATTAAACTTTAAGTTTAGTATTTAAAATCAAAAATACCCCTCTTGTAGTAAATTGTTAGATTACAAGAGGAGCATTCATTATTTTTATTAATATTTATTCGATTGTATAGACCTTCATATCCTTAATTGCTGCTTCTATTAATTCATCTACATCCAGAGCCTTCTCAGATTCTTCAATATCATCTAGCTTAGGCTTGGTAACAGGATGCTTTGGCAAAAATACAGTGCAACAGTCTTCAAAGGGTTGGATTGAGGTTTCAAAAGTTTCAATATCCTTTGCTATTTCAATAATATCAACCTTGTCAAAGCCAATTAATGGTCTAAAGATTGGAATATCAACAGATTTATTAGTTACTGTGAGCCCGTCGATAGTTTGACTTGCTACCTGACCTATATTTTCACCTGTTATAAGGCAATTAAATTGGTGAAAATTAGCTATTTTCTCAGCTATTCTCATCATAAATCTTCTAGAGAGAATGGTCATTTCATTTTCAGGGCACTTCATATTTATTTCTTTTTGAATAGGCAAGAGGTTAACACTAAAGATTTTTATCTTTCCTACATATCTAGACAATATTCTAGCCAAATCCTTTACCTTTTCTTCAGCTCTTTCTGATGTAAAGGGATAAGAGTGATAATGAACTGCAGATAATTCTACTCCCCTCTTAGCCATCATAAAACCAGCTACTGGACTATCGATTCCTCCAGATAGGAGTAAAAGACCTTTACCATTAGTTCCCAGCGGAAGCCCTCCGTATCCTTTATACCTATCTATATATACATATGCATGTTCTTTAACATCAACATATAGATAGAGATCTGGATTGTGAACATCTACATTTAGGGATTCAAAATCTTCTAAAATAACACCACCCATTTTTATGCATATTTCTGGTGACGTAATCGGGAACTTCTTGTCGGCTCTATTGGCTACAACCTTAAACGTAGAATAATCTCCGTTGTTAAGTTTTGCAGCCATCATCTTTCTAGCTGCTTCTCCGATTTCTTCCATATCCTTATTTACTCTTATACATGGACTAATATATACAAGACCAAAGACTTTCTTTAGTCGATTTATCATCTGAGGAAAGTCCTCTTCTGCTGCCTCAATATAGATTTTTCCTTGTTCTTTATAAATCTTATCAAAACCTATGTCTATAATAACTCTTCTAATTTGCTTTATGAGCTTATCCTCAAAATACTTTCTATTTAAACCTTTAAGAACTAGTTCTCCAAGGCTTACACTTATTACATTGTTCAAAATTCTACCTCCTAATAATCTTCCTAATATCATTTACAGATTCCTTGAGGACATCTATTACGTAATCTATGTCATCTTTTCTTATTTCATAGGATAAGCAAATTCTTATAGTGCCTTCTATTTCCTTATCGGATAGACCTATGGCCTTTAGCACATGGCTTTTGGTAGTTCCTTGTGATGAGCAGGCAGATGTAGTAGATACATATATGTTCTTATCCTCAAGATAGTGTAGTAAAACTTCACCTCTAGTCCTTCTAAAGGTTACATTTACTATATATGGAGATGACCTATTATCCATGCTTGTATTAATCATTACATCATCAATTTCTTCTACAAGCCTGCTTATAAAGTACTCCTTTATCTTATAGACATATTCCCTTTCTTCTTTGCCTTTTTCCAAAAGAATCCTCACAGCTTCTCCTAAACCAAGTATACCTGGAACATTTTCCGTTCCTGACCTCATACCACTTTCTTGATTTCCTCCATATACAATAGGATCAAGTTTCAGGCTTTTGCTTAAATATAAAACCCCAATACCCTTTGGTCCATGGACCTTATGTCCGCTAAATGAAAAAGTACCAAAACCTTTTAAATCTAAGTCTACTTTTCCAAATGACTGAATCCCATCTACATGAAGTATAGGTTGACTTTTACTTTCCTTAATAACTTCTCTAATTCCTTCAATATCTTGCTTAATACCTATTTCATTGTTAACATGAATAATAGATACTAAAATTGTATCTTCTCTTATGGAATTTCTTAACTCATTTATGTCTATTAATCCAAGTTTATTCACTTTTAGATAAGTTATCTCATAGCCTAATTGTTCATAATGCTTAAGAACGTTATAAATAGAAGGATGTTCTATATTAGTAGTAATTATATGTTTTCCCTTCCTAGTAAATTTATTTATAATGCTCTGTAGGGCTATATTATTGCTTTCAGTTCCACCAGATGTAAAAATAAGTTCCCTTTCATCAACCTTTAAAAATTGCGCAATTGTTCTTCTTGCTTCTTTAATTTTCTTTTCAGAGCTCATACCAAGCCTGTGAAGACTTGAAGGATTACCAAAATCCATCTCTAAGGCTTCTATCATGACTTTTACCACTTGATTTCTAGGTTTAGTAGTAGCACAGTTATCTAAATAAATCAATTCAACACCTCTTCTTGTAATTCACAATACTTATTATACCATTTGATTTATACAATGTCTTTATTATTCCAAAACTTAGTATTTCTAATATTATTAAAATAATCTTGCATCTTTTGTCGTATTTTGCTATAATTTATTAAAGGTTATCCCCCTGGTAACCTTTAGTAAGATCTCTATTCCCAATACCCCTTTTGAACGGATATGTTCCATCCTATACGGATGAAAGGCTCCATATGATATGGAGCCTTTTTTTTATACATTTTTAAGGGTATAATAATACCATTATGTCGGTGGTAATTTACCTGGTCAAAAACCTAGAATTAAGCTTATGTTAGTCTTAGGTAAGACCCTAGACTTAGATGAAGTTAAAGAACTCTTTGAATACAATTTAAAGAGAAACTAATATCTTTCTTTAGTAACACTATTATTCCTCCGAGAATATATTGAATTGAGGTTGATAAACCTTGAGAGGAGGTATATTATGGGTTCGAAATTTAGACCTGATGTGGATCCAGACGAATTTGTGGATAGATGTTGTGATGCTAATACTGGTTGTGAATGGGATGGCACCTTAAGGGATGTAGTAACTGAACCAATTTATGTTCAAAAGGTTTATGATGCAACATTAGTACAACTACAAGCACTAAGCACAGTAAACAATGTTAGATTTACACCCAATTTGCCAGAGGGATCTAGAATTCTAAGAGTATTAGACATTAGATGTAGAAAGTTCTTCAATCCAGCTAATATTGGAGACCCTAGAAATTTAGTTATAGACCCTGAAACCGTATTATCTGGTGGTGACTTTGTAAGAAAAGAGAATGGGGATTTTGTTGAGGCAGTTGGTCCCGACGGATTTAGCACTCAAAAACTTGTATTTGCAGATACATCTGACTGTGATGATGAAGGAAGAGGAACTCCTGTATTCGGAACACAAAGAGTAAGACTAAGTGGTAATGTAGTAGTTGAGCTAGAATTATTATTACTTGATTCTAGAGATAGAAGAGTTCGTTTTAACGTAAGGGCAAATGTACCTGTAGCTACAGTTGCAAACCCAATTGTTTTAACTAACTTCTTCGAATTATGTATACCATCAGTGTTCGATTCAGCATTCTTCCCTAGATTCGCAGAATTCTGTAATATAAATTGCGAAACAAGACTTGGAACAAACAGCCCTCAAAGAGACATAGATATATGTCCTGAAACAGGGGAAATTAGAATTGATTTAATCATCGCTCTTTGTATTACATGTGAGAAAAAGATAATAGTTCCAGTTCAACTTTGTGTTCTGTCTACAGGATTCCCAGAACTATCACCTGAAGTATCTCCAATTTGTTCATCCTTCCCTTCATTGTTCCCAAGACAAATTGATGAGAATGACATAGGTGGAGATGTTGGTGGAAAACCTGGATGTGGTAAAGGTAGATTTAAACTAGGCCTAGATAGAATAGAAAATGATAATGAAGAAGAATAGGTGTAAAAACCTATTCTTTTTTTTAGCCAGGATTTATTCCCCTTTTATAAACTTTGTGGCATCTTTAGCAGTATCCACTACATTTTTTATCCATATTTTTGTATTTTCCTCAGTAAACCTAGATTTTGGTCCAGAGATAGAAATGCATGCAATTATCTCATCATCAATACCAAAAATTGGTGCACCAATACAAAATACGTCTATATTTCTTTCTTCTTCATCAAATCCATAACCATTTTCTCTGATTTCATCTAATTTTTCTAAGAGAGCATCTTTTTCTGTTAAAGTATGTTCAGTATATCTTGTAAGTTCTAATTTATCAATTAAGGAATTTCTTTTTTCATCACTTTGATAGGCAAGAAATATTTTCCCTGAGCCCGTTGCATGTAAGGGGGCAGATGCTCCTACTTGAGTAAACATCTTTATAGGTTTATCACTTTCTTCTTGAGCTATATAGACTATTCGTTTATCATCTAAAACGGTCAAATTTGCTGTCTCTCCTGTTAATTCCTTTAACTCCTTTATATATGGTTTCAAACATATTGATAAATCATTTTGTCCAAAAGCTCTCATTCCAAGTTGCCAAAGTCTTAGACTAAGTTTAAATTTCTTGGTCTTTTCATTTTGCTCTATAATTTTACATTCTCTCAATGTATTTAATAGGTGGTATGTAGCACTGACACCCGTACCTAAATCTTCACTAATTTCTGTTACTCCTAATTCTTTTTCAGCATAAGCCAAGTGGTTTATAACATCTATTGCTTTAGTTACCGACGCTATGGTTTTCCTCTCTTTTTTCTTTTCAGTCATTTAATCACCCCTATGATTGTATAACTATATTCTACACCATTTTCACCATTAGTAAAAGTGATTTATTTAAAATTGTATACATTTTTATTTATTTATTATAAGATTATATAAGGTGATAAAATGCAAATTATTATTAATAATATTCAAAACAATTCTATATCTATTAATGACTACGACAAAAATAAACTATGCTTTATTGATATTGAAACTACTGGATTAAGTAGAAAGTTTAATGCAATCTATTTAATTGGCCTTCTCTATTTTGAAGACGATAAATGGAAATTGCTTCAGATTTTCGCTGACACATTAGATGAAGAAGAGAAATTACTAAGAGATTTTTCAAATATTATATCTAAATATAGTCAGATAGTAACTTACAATGGTGATTCCTTTGATATCCCTTTTATAAACTATAGACTTGAAAAGTATGGAATAGATTTTAAAATCTCGGAAGAATACTCACTTGATTTATATAAATTCGTAAAGGAAAACAGACAATTCCTAGACTTAGAGAATTTGAAACTAAAAACCCTTGAAAGATATCTTGGAATCTATAGAGATGATATTTATAGTGGCAAAGACTGTATTGACTTTTATTTAGAATATACTATGACAAAAAATAAGGAATTAGTAGGAAGGGTTTTAAAACATAATTTCGATGACCTTTATTATATGTTAGATGTGATTAAAATACATTCTATAATAAATGAAAAGAAGACCCATTCAATCCCCTTTAAGGATTTCAAAATGAGTCTACTTTTACATGAATTAAATATTAAAGGAGATCTATTTAAAGTATCAGGTACTGTCAATAGTGAAAAAAAATTTCGACTTCTATACTTTGATAATAGCTTTAAACTATCCTTTATGGAGGATAATACCTTCGAGCTGATACTTGAGGTTCATGAAGGATTAGTATCTCCTGATACTAAGGGAATATACATTGATAAAGTCAATATAAAACTATCTAGGGATTTAAGTGATTCAACAACTTATAGACTAGCTGATAACATAATATTACTAAAGGTAGAAAAACAATATTGTATCCCTAACATTATGAAGGTATTAGAAGACCTAGTTAAAAACACACTAGCTCATTATTTATAGGACCATTTACCACACTTGTCACCATACCTGGCAAGTGTTTTATCATCCTCTTTAATTTCTAACACTTCACAAAGGTTAGAACAACCACTACACTCAAATCCATGAACTGCATAATCCCTTTTATACAAATCTAGACCTTTGAATCTGGTATATCCTCGTTCCCCGGCCTTTTCTTTTCCAAGAATTGCTGCACCAATAGCCCCCATTACATCGAAGTTTTCAGGAATTAGTACATCTACTTTAAGTTCTTCTTCAAAGGCTTGCTTGATTCCCTTATTGGCTGCTACTCCACCTTGAAACATTATTGGACCCTTAATATCCTTGCCTTTACCAACATTGCTCAAGTAGTTTCTAACTAGAGCTTGACATAATCCCCTTATAATATCTTCTTGCTTGTGTCCTAGCTGTTGTTTATGGATCATATCTGACTCTGCAAATACAGCACACCTTCCCGCTATTCTTAAATTATTATCGGACTTAAGTGCATAATCGCCGAAATCCTCAATAGCAATCCCTAGCCTTATAGCTTGCCTATCTAGAAATGATCCTGTTCCTGCAGCACATACTGAGTTCATAGCAAAATCTATTGTGATCCCGTTTCTAAGTATAATTATCTTGGAATCTTGCCCACCTATTTCAATAATAGTCATAACATCAGGATTGGAGTTTAAAGATGCTACAGCATGGGAAGTAATTTCATTCTTTACTATATCCGCACCAATTATAATAGATGCAAGCTGTCTTCCACTTCCAGTACATCCTACCCCCTGTATTTTATTATGACCTGCTTCATTTGCAAGCCTACCTATACCTTCTCTTAAAACCTTAATAGGATTTCCCTGAGTTCGAAGATATTCCTTATATACCACCTCATGATTATCATTAATTAGAACCAGATTAGTACTAACAGAACCTACATCTACTCCAAGATAATAATTATCCAATAATCATTTCACCCCTTCTTCTTTTCTCTAGCAGATCTACATAAGCTTCTAATCTTGTATTATAACCTGCTTCCCCTGTCATTTCATCTACTACAAGAGTCATTATTGGGAAGTCTATATCGCCTACTACTTTTTTTATGACGCTCTTTGCTACTATTTCAGGCATACAATTTAGTGGTAGTATTTGGATGGCACCATCAAAGCCCTTATTCTTATAATAGATTGCACTACCTACTGTTTCTCTTCCATGGCCACCTATCATATCCTTCATATATGGACTTGCTAACTTAAACTTCTCATTTTCAGATTTAGAACCAAATGGGTATGAGAGAATATGATGTTCAAACCATTTTGTAGGAGTAAGTGACTTCTCTACTATAACTCCCTGTTCACCTAGTTTTCTTTCAATTTCCATATTTATAAAGGGTTCAATTATGGTATAGATTTCACCAATTATTCCTACTCTTAAAGGACTGATATTTTTGTTGATCTTTATGGACCTTAATTCCTTTTCAGTATTTGTTATTAGTTTCTCTAGTTGATTTATTCCATGGGTTGTAACTGCTTCCTTATAAAAATTATCCATCATAAGATTTACTCTATTCTTATCAGTTGAATAAGCTCTTATTTCATTTGATAATTGACTTAAGTCATCTGACCTCTTGATAATATCTAAAGCCAATCTCATGGATTTTACCAATCTATATGGTGTTACAGAACCAATTAGCTTCTTAAGGTTGGATGAAAACTCTGGTATTCCTTCCTTAAAAGATTCTAATACTATAAAGTCTACATCATAACCTAATTTCTTTAGTATATCCTTCTGCATATAGGAATAGAAACCGAATCTACAAGGTCCACAGCTCCCTGTTAGGAGTATAGTATCTGCCCCTTTTTCTATGCTTTCAATATAATTCCCTATGAATATTTTAAATGGCATGCACATTGATTCTGGTGACTTACTAGTTCCTAATTCTAAGGTGCTTCTACTACATACTGGAGGTGCTATTACTTCATGCCCATACTCTTCTAAAAGGGCTTTTCCTGCTATATAAACATTACCGAAATGAGGAAATGTTATTTTCAAGATTACACCTCCAATTTATCATATCTAAAAAGGCTTCAAGTCGAGTGTTAAAACCTGCTTCTCCTGTCTGTTCATCAAATGTCATAACCATCATAGGTATATTTTCTTCTATGGCTCTTTGCTCAACAATATATAATAATACTGAATCTAAGCCGCAACCAAATGCACTTATATATATAATGCCATCTATAATCTGCTTTTCCATCATATAGATAGCTGCTCCTACTATTTTTTTGCTATTTGTCCAGAACATTCTCTTTTCTAATTCATGTGAGTACTTTGTTATTTCTTCATCTGGAAGATTTTCAGGCAGTATAACATCTATATTTTCTTCCTTAAGTTTTTTTAAAAGACCCATGTTAATAAACTCATCATGGATATTATATCCATGGCCTAGAATAAGAATCTTCTTATTTGTAGATATTTTAATTGAATGATTCTTTTCACTTATTATAAATTTATTCTGAGCATCAATACCCTTTTCTATAGCTCTATTGATTTTTTTATAGTTACTAGTAAATTCACGTCCTACATCTTTAGCTACTTTTTTCAAGTCCTTAACATCTCTTATTACTATCTTAGGTGTAATCAATGGGGGGAGATTTTCTATACTACTTTCAATCATATTCGTAATACCCAAATGTTTGGGACAATTATATTCTCTATTTTGCAAGCTATAATATCTTGGTATAAGGATATAATCCGTTTTATCTCTTAAATATTCTACATGGCCATGATAAATCTTTACTGGCAGACAAGCTTCATCAACACAACTAGTAATACCTGCATTTAATATATCCTTATTGGTCTTCGGAGATACCACAAGTTCTAAATCTATATTATTAAGATACTCATTCCAAAAAGAAAAATAATCATAATATAATAACCCTCGTGGAAAACCTATTTTTATCATTTTATCACCTCACCTAATTATCATTTACAATAATGACTTATTTTAGTCGAAATTAGGCAAAAAAAGAACAAATCATTTCTGATTTGTTCTTTTTTTATGGTGGGCCTTCGGGGACTCGAACCCAGGACCTACCGGTTATGAGCCGGGCGCTCTAACCAACTGAGCTAAAGGCCC